>DASUSL010000001.1:0-8275 GCA_036375135.1 Thermoanaerobaculia bacterium
GTGCAGCACGTAGAAGCGCAGCAGCGTGGCCGCGCCGATGCTCCTGCCTGCGATGAGCGCGAAGCGCGCGTCGTCGCCGGCGTGGATCAGCGGCACGTCTCCCAGTTTCATCAATGACGACATCGGTCCCTCGGTGCCGGCGCCGGGGGACGCGCGGGCCATGTTCGATCCGACCGTGATGGCCCAGATGGCCAGCTGATCCCACGGGAGCAGATATCCCGTGAACGAGAGAAGCAGGGTGAGGACGAGCAGGATGACGCCGACGTTCCAGTTGAACTCACGGGGCGGCTTGTACGAGCCGGTCATGAAGACGCGGAACATGTGCAGCCAGACCGCGATGACCATGGCGTGCGCACCCCAGCGGTGCATCTCGCGCATGATCCCGAACGGCGCCTGCTCGCGCAGGTCCATGATGTCCGTGAAGGCGTATTCGATGGTCGGCCGGTAATAGAACATCAGCAGCAGGCCGGTCACCGTCTCGACGAGGAAGAGGAAGAACGAGGTGCCGCCCATGCACCAGGTGTACGACATGCGCACGCCGGAGCGGCGCACCTTGACGGGATGCAGGTGGAGGATGAGGGAGCCGAGGACGGCCAGGACGCGCTTGCGATTCGTGTTGGGGATGCCGACCCGGAAGATCGACTTCCAGACCTGCGAGTTGACGATGCCTTCCTGAACCTGTTTCAGTGTCATCCATCTCCCCTGGTTGTCACACGAGGCGCGGCGGGCTGAAGCCCGTCCTACATCACAACTTCAGAAACGAATCGGGATTGGTCCACTCTCCACGCTCACCGAAGAACTTCTGCGACTTGTCGATCAGGATCTGTCCGTCGGACGGGTCGATGGAGATCTTGGCGCGCTCGAGAGGCCGCGGCGCGGGACCCTCGAAGTTGATGCCGGTCTTGTAGTAGCCGCTACCGTGGCACGGGCACTTGAACTTGTTCTGGGACGGGAGCCAGTTCGGCGTGCATCCGAGGTGCGTGCACGTGGTGTCGAGGGCATACATCATGTCCTCGGTGCGCACGATCCAGATGCCGAACTTGTCTTTCCACCGTTCGTCCACTTCGCCGACCGAGTAATCGCCCGGCAGGCCGGCCTTGAACTTCTGGACCGGCTCGAAGAGGACGTTGGGGAAGAGATACCGGACGAAAATGGTGGTCAGGCCGCCCACCGCCGCTGCCAGAGCGACCCAGGCCGTGGTCAGCGCGAGCGGAAAGCTGCGGCGCGTGATCTCACCCTGTTCGCGAATGTCCGACGCGGCACTGCCCGCAAGCGGAGTCTTCGGAGCCACTTGATATGGCGTGATTTGCTCTGACATGAGAGGTCTTGGCGACGGGCGCAACTATCGGTGAAAAAGGAAAGACTGTCAACCGATTCTGTGATGCAAAACACCGCACGCCGTGACGGTGCATGAGCGGACCTCCGGCGTCCTCGCCGGCTGTCTGCGCAGGGCGTCCCGCCTGCGCGTGGAAGCGCCGCTGCGCAAGTGGAGCGCCGCCGTCCCGGCGGCTGCCGTGGCGGCGTCTCGCCGCCACGCGGAGCGCAGGCGGGACGCCTGCCCGGCAGCCGGCGCGGACGCCGGCGCTGCGCGGTTATCGCTGCGAGAGCGCTTCTTTGGCGGCCGAGCGCACCTGCAGCGAGGGATCGCTCTGCGCCAGAGGGCCGAGCAGGCGCTCCGCCTCTTCGGGGGCGATCTTCCTGACCGCCGGGATGGCGGCGAGGATCGTCTCGTCCTTCTGATCGGGACGCATCCCCTGCACCTTGTCGAGGCGCGAGCGGTCGAGCATCTCGCGCAGCACGCCGATCGAGCGCGTGTCGCCGAGGCGCGCCAGCGCGATGGCGGCGTTGTAGCGGACGTCGGCGATCGGATCGTTCAGCGCCGTGCCGAGGGCCGGCAGCGCGCGCAGGTCACCGATCTCGCCGAGGGCGTACGCGGCGGCCTTGCGGACATCCCGCTCGTCGGACTGGAACGCCTTCAGGAGCGGCGGAACCGCGGCGGGGTCATGCAGCCGTCCCAGCGCCAGGGCGGCATAAATCCGCGTCTCGGGAGCGGGATCGCTCAGCCCGTCGATGAGGAGCGGCGTGGCCCGGCGGTCGCCGAGGTTGCCGAGGACCATCGACAGATACTGGCGGATGCGCGGGTCGTCGGTCTTCGCGTCGGCGTAGACCTTGGCCACGTCGTCGACCAGGTTCGGGTACTTTTTCGCCTCGCCGACGTAGATGAGCTGCGAGAGCTGATACGCCGCCTGCCACCGCTCCCGCCGCCCACCCGACTTCACCTCGTTCAGGTAGTCCGGGATCGACTGCTCGTCCGAGGCGATGCGCCCGAAGAGAAAGAAGATCCCCACGGCGATCGCCACGATGCCGAGAGGAAAGACCACGAACTGGAAGAGGATGGTGCGGGGAGATTCTTTGGGGACGTCGGTGGAGTGTTCGGTCATTTAGCGGCCGGTGCCCAGGACCACGAAGTCGGGCAGATAGGTCTTGAGCTGCGTCGGCGCGTCCGGCACCACGATCGCGTCCTTGTCGCAGACGCTCTCGCAGAGGCGGCAGGCCACGCACTTGTTCTTCTCGACGAAGGCGATCTTGTAATGGTTGGCCAGCGTCTCGTCCTCCGCATCGATCATGCGGATGCACTCGAACGGGCAGATGTCGACGCAGAACTCGCAGCCGGTGCAGAGGTCCTTGACGACCTCGGCCTTCGGGATGTCCTTCGGCTTGATGCGCGGGATGAGCTCGCCGTGCTGATTCTGGATCGCGTCGACCGGACAATAGATGCCGCACACCGAGCAGTCGATGCAGCGCTCGGGGTGGATGTAGTACTGCCCTTTGGACTCACCCCAGATGGTGTTCGTCGGGCACTTGATCTCGCACACCGAGCATCCGATGCACTTGTCCGTAATGAAATGCGGCATGTCTGGGGGAGTGTAACCCACCGGTCAAGGGTGGAATGCCTGTGCTTCAGCCCGCATGGCCGCGACCACGATGTGGATCTGATCGTACGAGACTTCGTCGCCGACGAGATCCTTGATCGGACGGAGACGCTCGATCCCCGCCTCGGCCGCGGCGCGGCGGATGGCCTGCTCGACCTCTTCGGTCATCCAGAGCCGCAGCGACGGCCGGTAACTGCCGTCCGCGATGATCGCGGTGAGATCGCCGACGACGGTCGAGCGGGCCCGGCTCGTTCGTTCCATGACTTCTTCGATGGACATCCCCTCGAGCAACAGCCGCGTCGACTCGCTCTTGGCCGCGGTGGGCGGCCTGCGCGTCCGCTCCCGCGGCGGGCGCGGCGCGATTGGGACGTCGCGCTCCAAACCGCTGGCGTCGAGCAGTTGCAGCAGTTCCGCGCCGTGCTCGCGGAGCCGCGCCTCACCGATGCCGGCGATGTCGCGCAGCCGCTCGAGCGATGACGGGCGGACCGCCGCGAGCTCGCGCAGCGTGCGGTCGCCGACGATGACGAACGGGGCGACGCCGCGCGACGCGGCGAGGTCGCGGCGCCAGGCGCGCAAGACTTCGAAGAGATCGCGGTCGACGCCCGCCCACTCATCCGATCCATCGGCAATCGCCGAGCTGCTCGTCCGCAGGAGACGCACCTCCGTCTCGCCGCGCAGGATCGCTTTCGCCGCGGCTCCGAGTCGCAGGAAGGGCCGCGGATGTCCCTCCTGCACGAGCGCGCCCGACGCGACGAGCTGCGCGATCCATCCCCGCACCTCGCTGCTGTCGTGCTCCGCGAGCAGACCGAACGTCGACAGCTCGTCGTGCCCCCGTTCTCGAATGCGCGCGGTGCGCTCGCCGCGCAATACGCCGGCGACGTGTGCCGCGCCGAACGACTGCCCGACCCGCACCACGCACGAGAGGATCTTCTGCGCGATCACCGTCGCGCCGTCGACGCTCTCCAGCTCGCCGAGGCAGAGGTCGCACGCGCCGCAGCGGTCGTCCGTCCCTGCAGGCGTCCAGGTGCCGCCGAAGTGCTCGACGAGCGCGCGGTGGCGGCAGACGCCGGACATGCAGAAGCGGTTCATCGCCTCCAGCTGTCCGATGGCCACGTCGAGCTGCTCCGGATCGGCGAAGCTCTGCTCGAGGATGCGCGTCCAGGTCATGGCATCGCCCGGGTCGTGCAGCAGGACGCATTCGGAGACCAGTCCGTCGCGGCCGGCGCGGCCGGACTCCTGCTGGTAATGCTCGATCGACTTCGGCATCCCGGCGTGGACGACGAAGCGGACGTTGGAGCGGTCGATGCCCATCCCGAAAGCCACGGTGGCCACGATGATGTCGGCGCGCTCGGAGGCGAAGGCCTCCTGCGCTGCCTGCCGCTCCTCCGTGGTCAGGCCCGCGTGATACGCGGCCACGCGATGCCCGCGCGACGCGAGCGCCGCCGCCACGGCGTCGACGTCTTTGCGGCGGATGCAGTAGACGATGCCCGCCTCCCCCGGATGGCGGCGCAGCACTTCTTCGATCTGCCCCACCTCGTCGCCGCGCGGCACGACGCGGTAGCGCAGGTTGGGGCGATCGAGGTCGCCGACGAGCACGAGCGGCTCGCGCAGGCGCAGCTCCGTGCAGATGTCGGCGCGCACCTGTCCCGTGGCCGTGGCGGTGAAGGCGTGGATCGACGCGTCAGGGAAAAGGTCGTGAAGCTCGCGGAGCTGGCGGTACTCGGGACGGAAGTCATGTCCCCAGTGGCTGATGCAGTGCGCCTCGTCGACGGCGAAGGCGCGCACGCGCGCGCGCCCCAGCAGCGCACGCATGGACGCGGTGGCCAGCCGCTCCGGCGAGACGAAGAGCAGCCGCAGCGAGCCGTCGAGCGCGCGCCGCTCGATGCTGCGCTGGTCGTCGGAGGGCGTCATGCTGTTCAACGCCGCCGCGTCGATGCCGCTCGACACGAGCGCATCGACCTGGTCCTTCATCAACGCGAGCAGCGGCGACACGACGACGGTCAGCCCGTCGAGCAGCAGCGCCGGCGCCTGGAAGCAGAGCGACTTCCCCCCGCCGGTCGGCACGACCAGCAGCGAGTCGCGCCCTTCGAGCACGGCGTCGATGGCCTGCCGCTGCAGCGGCCGCAGCGACGAGAAGCCCCACGTGCGCTGCACGATGTCGAGAACGGGATCGGCGATCACAGTCACGGCAACGATCGTACCTCGGCGCGGAAAACGTCTACGTGCGGGAGAAACGACCGGGGGCCCTCCCGTCGTCTCCCGCTGCGTATACGATTCCCGCCGATGACCACCGTCGACGCCGGCGCGCCGCCGCCCGAACGTCCCGTCGCGACGTTGATCCGCGAGCATTCGGGGCTCGCGCTGACGCTGCTCTACCTCGCGCTGATCGCCATCGGGATGATGTACGAGTGGTGGCTCTTCCGCCGCTTCCGCATCGACATCCTTCTCTATGCCCAGCCCGCGGACTTTCTGCTCGTCCCCTTCCGCGAGCCGCTGGTCGTGCTCATCGCCGTCGCTCCCATCCCCATCTACCGCGCGTATCTCGGCGGCGCGCGGTGGCTGGGGAAGCAGCTCGCGAAGAAGACCAAGGCGAAAGAGCCCGATCCGCGCACCGCCGCCTTCGCGCGCAAGTTCATGTTCGGGATGAACCTGCTGGCCATGTCGCTCTGGTCGTTCGTCTTCACCGCCGAGTACGCGGAGTGGGTGTGGAAGCGCATCCGCGCCGGCACGCAGCGCACGGTGATGGTGGAGATGATGGGTGCGGCGAAGCTGCAGGGGACCGTCGTCGGCACCACCGCGCAGTTCGTGTTCCTGCACGAGGTGAAGACGAACCTGACGCGGGTCATCCCCGCGGAGAACATCGCCTCGATCGTGGTGGAGGGGAAGAAGGATCCGGCGCCTAAACCGACAGCAGCTCGCTGATCGTCTTGATCAGATGCGACGACTGGATGGGCTTGGAGATGTACGCGTTCGCGCCGAGGGCCAGGCCGCGCTCGCGGTCCTCCTCGGCGCCTTCCGTGGTGATGATGATGATCGGGATGTTCTTGAGCTGCGCGTTCTGACGCACCAGCGACACGAGCTTCAGCCCGTCCATGACCGGCATGTTGATGTCGGTGAGGATCAGGTCGATCTTCTCCGGGCCGGACAACTTCTTCAGCGCGTCGACGCCGTCGACGGCCTCGATGATCTTCGCGTTCTTGAATCGCTTCAGCGAAAACGAGATCAGCTGGCGCATGGTCGGCGAGTCTTCGACGACCAGGAAATTCGCGTTCTCCATCCCCACGACTTTCTTGACCTCTCCCCTAACCCGTCGTTGTGAGCAGATCGAGGAAGCTCTGAATGGTGTTCAGCTTCCGCTCGGACTGCGAATAGAGCTTCGATGAGAAGATGGCCGTCGCGGCGTGTGCGGCCAGGAGCGAGAAGAGCTCGTAGTCGACCGCCGAGAACGCGTCCTTCTGCTGCAGGAGCTTGTAGATCGCGATCAACCCGATCACGTGCTCCTTGATCTTCAGAGGCACGGCCGCGAGCGGCTTCTCGATCGTGATCGTCCCCTGCTCCGCGTCGATGTCCTGGTTGACGTAGTAGCTCTCGCCGGTCCTGGCGACGTTGCCCATGACGCCCTCGCCGAGGCGCGTCGAGATCTGGCCGAGGCCGGGCATCACGTCGTCGCCCTCGAAGGCGATCGTCTTCAGCTCGTTCGTCTTCTCGTCCAGCAGCAGGATGGCGAATGCCTCCGCGCCGATGAGATTGATGACGATCTCCTGCACGATCTGGATGACCTCGCGGAAATCGAGCGTCGAGTGGAGCTGGTAGCTGGCCACGTAGAGATTGGCCAGGTTGTTGTTCTGCTCTTCGATCTCGATGTAGCGGTTCGCGAAGTCCTTGTTCTCTTCCTCGACTTCACGGAAGCGCTGCTGGATGCGGCGGTTCTCCTCGGTCAGATGCGAGACCTGATCGCGCAGCCGCTGCACTTCTTCCGGCGCCACGCCCTCGGTCTCGAGCGAGGCCACGCGGTAGCGCAGACGCTGGTTCTCACGGATGAGCTCTTCCGTGAATTCTTTGCCCTTGGTGAAGATCTCGAGGAACTTCTCGGCTCGGTGTTCTTCGCTCATGTGATTTTCGGACCCTGACGAAACCGGGTGAGAGTAGCACAGGACTACGTGCAGAGTCGCTTGATCGCCGAAGGGATTGCGGACAGCGCCAGCACGTCGTCCACGGCCCCCGTGCGGATGGCTTCCGCGGGCATGCCGAAGATGATCGCGCTGTCGCTCGACTCGGCGATCGTGCGTCCGCCGCGCTCCTTCACGGTGCGCATCGCGTCCGCCCCGTCGTCGCCCATGCCGGTCATGATGATGGCCACCAGCCGCTCGCGGCACGCATCGCTGGCGCTGCGGAACAGACGGTCCACCGACGGCGCGTGCAGATCGCTCAACCCCGCCGGAAACACGCGCACCTGCAGTCCCTCGGCGACGCGGCGCACTTCGCTCTGCTGCCCGCCCGGCGCGATGTAGACCGTGCCGGGGACGAGCAGCTCTCCGTCGCTCGCCTCCTTGACGTCCCACGCCGTGAGCTTGTTCACCCGCTCGGCGAAGAGACGCGTGAACGTCGGCGGCATGTGCTGCGCGACGACGAACGGCACCGGCAATCGCGGCAGCGACTGAAAGAGATGCTGCAGCGCGGGCGGACCGCCCGTCGAGCAGCCGATGACGATCGCGTCGACGGGACAGACGCCACTCACCGCCGGCCCTTTGGCGACCTCCGCCTCTTCCTCGATGTGCGGCTTGAGGTTCTCGAGGCGCAGGTCGGCGATCTGCAGGACTTTGGCGACGAGGTCGCGCTGGATCTCTTCGAGACGCGGCGACACGCGCCCGCCCGGCTTGGCGATGAAGTCGAGCGCCCCCAGCTCGAGCGCCTTGAACACGCTGCGGTCGCTCGACTTCGAGGAGACCGCGATGACCGGCGTCGGCAGGTTGACCATCAGCCAGCGCAGGAAGGCGAAGCCGTCCATGATCGGCATCTCCAGGTCGAGCGTGATCACGTCCGGCCGGTGCTTCATGACCTGCTTGATCCCGTCCTCGCCGTTCACCGCGGTGCCGACGACTTCGATGCGCGCATCGGTCCCCAGCATGCGCGTCAGCGTCACGCGGTTGTAGGCGGAATCGTCGATGACGAGAGCACGGATGGACACCGCCGCGCATTCTAGCCGGTACGACCGGCCGCGCTCCGTCGCGCACCAGGGAACGACCGGAGGCCTCCGGCGGCCGGCCCGGCCGGCAGCGCTGCATGCTTCGCTGAACGCACGCTCTCGGCGGAGCAACAAGCGCTGCCGGCCGCGCCGGCCC
>DASUSL010000002.1:0-5192 GCA_036375135.1 Thermoanaerobaculia bacterium
GAGCGCCGCGAGCTCACCGTCAGCGACCTCCTCGAAGAAGCCGTCACCACGGCGTTCGTGATGAAGATCGACGACTGGGAACGCGTCGAGCGGTTGCTGCCCGGAATCCGCGCCGCCGACGCGTGGCCGTGCATGATCGCGCCATGAAGCCGCTGTCATCCGAACGCTTGGCCGCGGCGGGCGCTCGACCTCCCGAGGCGCGTGAAGCCGAGGCGCGCATCGCGTGGAATGCATGATTCCGATCACGACGAGCGGCTGCGCGACGCCGCGATGCAGCCGCGAATACGCGACAAGCACGCGCTCACACCATCGGACGCTGGATCTCCAGCGTCCTGGGCCGGAACGCCTGCTGGAGGAACGGCACGATCCCGGCGGCGGGGAGCGGTTTGGCGAAGAGGTAGCCCTGCATCTGGTCGCAGGCGTAGTGGCGGAGGAAGGTGTACTGCTCTTCCGTCTCCACTCCCTCCGCCACCACCTTCAACTGCAGGGTGTGGGCGAGGTTGATCACGTACGACACGATGGCCGCCGCGGTCTCGTCCGAGGTCACCTCGCGCAGGAACTCCTTGTCGATCTTCACCGTGTCGATGGGGAAGTGCTTGAGGTACGTCAGCGACGACTGTCCCGTGCCGAAGTCGTCCACCGAGACGCCGACGCCCATGGCGCGCAGCTCGCGCAGCATCTCCATCGTCAGCTCGAAGTTCTGCATGGCCGCGCTCTCGGTGATCTCGAGCTGCAGCATCTCCGCCGGGATCCCGCTCTCCTCCAGCGCGCCGCGCACCTGCGCGATCAGGTCGCGCTGCTGGAGCTGCACCGCGGAGATGTTCACGGCCATGCGCAGCGACACCCCCTGCTCGTGCCACGCGCGGAGCTGCATGCAGGCCGTGCGCAGCGCCCACGCGCCGATCGGCACGATCATCCCCGTCTCCTCGGCCAGCCCGACGAACTCGGACGGCGGCACCAGGCCGCGCACCGGATCGCGCCACCGCAGCAGCGCCTCCACACAGACGTAGCGCCGCCGCGCGCGGTCGTACACCGGCTGGTACCAGAGCTCGAGCTGCTCGCGCTCGATGGCGTGATGGAGGTGCTGCTCCAGCGCCAGGCGGCGCACGTAGCGCTCGTTCATGCTGGCGGTGAAGAGCTGCGCCTGGTTGCGCCCCAGCTCCTTGGCGCGGTACATGGCCGCGTCGGCGCTCTTGAGCAGCGTCTCCGCATCGTCGCCGTCGGACGGATAGCAGCCGATGCCGATGCTGGCCGTGACGAAGAAGTCGTGCCCTTCGACGTGGAACGGGCGCGCCAGCGAGTGCAGTACTTTCCGCGCGACCCCCGCCACCGCCTCGGCGCTGGTGACCTCGGGCAGCAGCACGCTGAACTCGTCGCCGCCGATGCGGGAGATGGTGTCGGAGGCGCGCAGCGCCGACTGCAGCCGCTTGGCGATCTCGCCGAGGAGCCGGTCGCCGAAGGAGTGGCCCAGGGCGTCGTTGACCAGCTTGAAGTGATCGATGTCGAGGTACATCACCGCCACGCCGACCTTGTTCCGCTTCGCATGCTCGAGGCTGTGCACGAGGCGGTCGCGGAAGAGGAGCCGGTTCGGGAGGCCGGTCAGCGAGTCGTAGTGCGCGCGGTACTCGAGCTGCTTCTCCGTCTCCTTGCGCTGCGTGACGTCGCGGTAGTTGAGCACGATCGCGCGCACGCTCGGCTCGTGCAGCAGGTTCTGGCTGAACCCTTCCAGCCACACCCAGCGCCCTTCCTTGTGGCGGAAGCGCAGCTCGCCGTGCAGCTCCTGGTTCGGGCTCTCGATCATCGCGGCGAAGGTGTCGCGCGCGGCGTCGAGCTCGCGCGGATGCACGAAGTCGAAGAGCGAGCGGCCGAGGAGCTCCTGCTCCTCGTAGCCGATGATGTGCTGCGTCGACGAGCCGGCGAAGGTGAAGCGGATGTCGCCGTCGAAGAGCACCACGCCGCTCCAGCTCTTCTCCACCATGGTGCGGAAGCGCTGCTCGCGCGCCTCCAGCTCGTGCTGCGCGCGCTTGCGCTCGGAGATGTCGCGGATGAAGGCGGTGAGTGTGGCGTCCGCGCCGCTGCCGACCGGCGCCACCGCGATCTCGACGGGGAGCGTCGCGCCGCCGGCGCGGCGGGCGATGGTCTCGGTGGTGCGCCCGTGCGGCAGCTCGCTCAGGTGCGCGTGGGGGAGGAGCGCGGGCGGAAACGGCGCGCCGACGGCGTCGCGCGCCGGGATGCCGAACGTCGCCTCGGCCTCGCCGTTCCATTCGAGCACGTGCCCCGTGGCGTCGACGGTGACGACGGCGTCGAGCGTCGTGGCGATGAGCTGCCGCAGCCGCGCCTCGGACTTTCGCAGCTCTCCCTCCGTGCGCGCGCGGGTGATGGCCTCCCCGGCGATGTTGGCCGTCGAGCGGAGGAAGGCCAGCTCGTAGTCGGCGAAGGTGCGCTCTTCCTGCGAGTAGGCGAGGAGGACGCCGAACGGGCCGTACTGCGTGCGGATGACCACGCCCGCGCCGCTCTGCACGCCGTGCGCGTAGCGGAGGTGCGTGGCGTTGAATCGCGTCTCGTCGTCGAGGCGGTTGAAGGTGAAGGGAGCGTCGGCGAGGAGGGTGACCATGCCCACGGCGTCGTCTTCGTCGGCGTCGTGGCTGCAGCGGAGGAACGACTCGTTGGCGCCGAGGGCGGCGCGGACGAGCATGCGTCCGGCGGTGAGCTCGAGCGCGCGGACGTGCGAGACCTGCAGGGTCAGCTCGACGAGCGCGCAGGCCTGGCCGAGGAGGATGAGCGGGTCGACACCGGTGAGCGCGGCCTGGCCGAGCTCGGCGATGGCGGTCTCCTGGCGGTCGCGCGCTTCCAGCTCGGCGCGGAGGAGGGCGAGCTCCCGCGTGCGCCCGTCGTCGGACGACTCGCCGCCGCGGAGGAGGTGGAACGGGGTGGAATCGGACACGGTGTCGTCGCTGCCGTGTTGCTGGTTGCCGGGTTGCCGGTTGCGGGTGGAGTCTCGCGAAAGTCACGAGCAACCAGCAACATGGCAACCAGCAACACAGCAACCAGTAACGGCCGCAGCGACAACGTCACGCGGACGTCACTTGACTCTGGAACCGGTTCCAGAGTTTACGTTGTGCGGCGATGAATGACGAGATCTTCTCGGGCGAGCTGGCCCGGATCTGCGGCGTGAGCCCGGATACGATCCGCCACTACGAGCGCGTGGGCGTGCTGCCCGCGGCGGTGCGCGGCGCGAACCGGTACCGCCTCTTTCCGCGCTCGGCCGTCGAGCGCGTGCGCCTGATCCGGAGGGCGCTGGCGATCGGCTTCTCGCTCGACGAGATCGCCCGGCTCCTCCGCCAGCGCGATGGTGGGACGCCACCATGCCGCAACGTGCGCGCGCTGGCGGCGGAGAAGCTCGACGCTCTCGATCGCCGCATCGCCGAGATGACGGCCATCCGGGAGGATCTCGCCTCCATGCTCCGGGAATGGGACGCTCGACTGGCCGTTACGCGTGACGGTGAGGCGGCGGGCCTGCTGGAGCAACCCGGTGGAAAACAGGCAATCCTGCCTGTCGATCGGGACAACGGACAGGCAGGATTGCCTGTCTTCCACAGACGACCAGAGGACGAACGATGAACACCTTATTATTAATGATGCTCCTGGCCGGCGATCCGGCCACCTGTCCGATGCACGCCCAACACACCGCGGTCGACCAGCGCGGCGACCAGGTCATGGGCTTCTCCCACCAGAAGACGAAGCACTCCTTCCGCCTCTTCGCCGACGGCGGGGCGGTAGAGGTGCGGGCCAACGAGGCCGCGGACGCGGAGAACGTCGCCGCCATCCGCGCGCACATGAAGGAGATCGCCGCCGAGTTCGCGAAGGGCGACTTCGCCAAGCCTCGCGAGATCCACGGCCGCGTTCCCGACGGCGCGGAGGCGATGAAAGCGCTCGGCAGCGCGATCGCCTATCGCTACGAAGAGGTCGACCGCGGCGCGCGGGTGCGCCTCGTCACGAAGGACGCCCGCGGTCTCGAGGCCATCCATGCCTTCCTGCGCTTCCAGATCAGCGACCACCGCACGGGCGACTCCGGAAAAGTCGAGTGACGTGACCCGGCTCACACGCCGTCTCCGGGTGGCGTGGATAATCGCCGTCGAACGACAGCAGCACTTCGCGAAAGGGGGGCGTACCGCACGCCTCCCTTTTCTTTTTCCCGGAGGACTCTCGATGAAACGCATGCAGATCATGATTCTGGCGGTGGCGATGCTGGCCGCGTGCAACTCGCGCCACGAGACGGCGACGTCGCCATACGGGGCGGAGATGCTCATGGGCGAGGTCGCGGCGGTGAGCGGCACCGCGAACGCCAGCCCGGCCGGCGTGACGGTGAGCGTCCGCGGGACCGGCATGAGCATGGTCGTCGGCGAGAGCGGCGAGTTCGCCTTCGCCGGCGTTCGGGAGGGAGCGCAGCTCGACTTCCGCCGCGCGGCGGACGGCATCGAGGCCTCGATGAACGTCGATGCGCGGGGCGGCTTCGTGGCCGTCGAGCTGACGAAGACCACCGCCACCGCCACCACGAGAAAATCGCGGCGCCGCGGCGTCGGAGCGACGCGCGAGGCGGCCACGGAATTCGAGGGGATCATCCGCAGCGTCACCGCCGGCAACATCGTGCTCTACACCTCCAAAAAGGCGGAAGTCACGATCGGGCTGACGCCGGAGACGATCATTCGCAAGGGACAGACGCCCGTCGCGGCCGCCGACCTGCAGGTCGACTGGCGCGTGCACGTCAAGGCGAAACAGGATGGGGAGCTTTACACGGCGTCGGTGGTCATCGTGCAGAACGACGGCAGCGATGACGACGGCGACGACGGTGAGGACGGTCCGGCGGCGGCGCGGCAGCACGAGGGAACGGTCGTCAGCGCCGCCGCCGCGGAGCTGGTGGTCCTGACCTCACACAAGGTGGAAGTGACGTTCGCCATCACGGCCGACACCGTGATCCGCAAGGGGAACACCCCCGTCGCGGCCGAGGAGCTGCAGGCGGGGTGGAGGGTGCACGTGAAGGCGACGGCGGACAACGTCGCGACGCGGGTGACGGTGCAGAACACGAAAAAGTGATGAGCGATGAGGGATGAGGGATGAGTGGTGAGGATGGGATGGGTTTCTGACTCATGCCTCATTCCTCATCCCTCGTGCCTCGGTTACAAGGGCGTGGC
>DASUSL010000003.1:0-8676 GCA_036375135.1 Thermoanaerobaculia bacterium
GTACTGGAGTGAGTTCAGTACAGGTGTCGAGGCAGGCGTAACTATTTTATTTGCTGCTGCATCTAATGTTGCATGCGGCACGAAGGTTGAAGTTTTGGCAGTTGTCGTAACGGGAGAGACCATGAAAACCGCGGAAGTTTACACACACGAGCAGGGATGGGATTTTGAACAGGCAGCGATGCCCTACGTCGACTCCCTTTACAACACCGCCTACCGGATGACGCGGAACTCCGAGGACGCGGAAGACCTCGTTCAGGAGACGTACCTGAAGGCGTACAAGTACTACGACAAGTTCGAAGAGGGAACGAACTTCAAGGCGTGGCTCTTCAAGATCATGAAGAACACGTTCATCAACAACTACCGGAAGAAGAAGCTCACCCCGCACAAGATCGACTTCTCGGAGATCGAAGAGTCCTACGAGCGCGTCATCCAGAAAAACGCGCCCGACCTCATCCGCGACCCGGAGAGCGAGATCTTCCAGGACATGATGGATGCCGACGTCAAGCGTGCGCTCGACTCGCTCCCGCATGACTACAAGATGGTCGTCCTCCTGGCCGACATCGAAGGCTTCTCCTACAAGGAGATCGCCGAGATCCTCGACTGCCCCGTCGGCACCGTGATGTCGCGCCTCTACCGCGGCCGGAAGATGCTCGAGCGCACCCTGCTCGACTACGCCCGCAAGTACGGCTACATCCGCGGCGAAGCCGAGCCGGCCAAGATGCGCTCGCGCAAAGACGAGACGAAGGGCCGCAAGAAGAAGGACGACGCCAAGCCCGAAGAGGGAGAGGCGACCGAGCCGGAGGAGAACGAGGAAGAGATCCTCTTCGCCGGCGACGTGGAAGAGGAAGAGTTCGAGTTCGAAGTGGAAGAGGAAGAAGAAGAGACGTTCGAAGTCGAGTGACTTCGCGTCAGGTTGTGAACGGAAGGGCGGCCGCGAGGCCGCCCTTTTCGTTTCCCGCTCACCTCACCAGAATTGGCCGACCGGTTGCAGTAAGCGACGACAGTGGCGTTGATTACGGAATTCACCATTCTGCAACGCCGTTCCGAAAGACATTGGCAATTCGTCACCTCATGCCCACGGAAGGAAAGCGCAGCGATGCTCTGTGACGATGTGAAACGTGTGGTCTACTTCTTTCTCGACGGTTCCCTCAGCGACCAGAAACGGCAGAACATCGAGATCCACCTGGGCGACTGTCCCGACTGCGAAACGCGCGTGACCATCCACCGGCGGCTTCGCGGCTTCTTCCGCAGACGGCTCTCGCCGCTCGCCGCGCCTGAAACCCTGCGCATCCGCGTCGTCCAGTCGCTGCGCGCTACCCAGTAGAGAAAAACGACGTAGTGGCGAAGCAGCAGAAGCAGTCTCCCGGGCCGCCGCGCGAGCAGCAGCTCATCCTCGTCTCCACCAATCCCAAAAAAGGCATCGAAGCGGAGCGCATCCTCGGCATTCCGCTGCTGCGCGTGTCGCTCACGCTTCCCGAGATCCAAGCCGCCACGGTCGAGGACATCACGCGCTACAAAGTCGAGATGGCCCGCACGAAGGGCTACGAGCGCCTCATCGTCGAGGACGTCTCCCTCGGCTTCGACGCGCTCGGCAACTTCCCCGGCCCCTACGTCAAATGGCTGCTCGAAGCCGCGGGCGGCAAAGGACTCGCCGCGATCGCCTACGCGCTCAACAACCGCGCCGCCAGGGCGCAGTGCTGCGTCGGCTACTGGAACGGCAAGTCGGTGAAGACCTTCCTCGGCGAGACCACCGGCGAGATCCTCGTGCAGCCGCGCGGCGAGCGCCACTTCGGCTGGGACGCCTGGTTCCAGCCTCAAGGGTCGCAGCAGACCTTCGCGGAGATGTCGGAGGCGGAGAAGGACGCCGTCTCCCACCGCGGCCACGCCTACCGCCTGCTGGCCGATTGTCTCCGCAAAGAAGGACGCTCCTGAACGGATAACCGGACAGCCCCCTGTGTCGGATTTGTCACCGGGCTGAACAAACTGTCCGTCTAACTCCCACGTAATACAGTGTGTTGCAGGCATCGAGGGATTCGATGCCAACTGGCAGGCCCCTTGAACTATCCCATGACGCGACGCCTCGCGGCGGAGCAGACGGAAAGGACAGCAGAATGTGGGTCTTCGACGGCGAAGAATGGACGCAGGACAACGGCGGCGTGGAGCCGGTGGCGAAACCCACCAGCGATCGTCCCCGGTACGATGAGCTGATGCCCGAGCTCCAGGTGATCGAGCAACTGGAGATCGTGCCTGTCCCGACCCGAGACAGGCACGTCCCGCCGCTTCCGATCCCCTGAGGATCTTTCCCCGACTGTTCGCACGCGCGGCGGCCGAAAGGCCGCCGTTTGCATTTTCTGGAAGAGCACGCTGGGCCGCATTTTTGGCGGTAGGAAAACGCGGGCGCCGGGACCTCCTATGTATCCATGGAGGTGTGCGATGAAGATCGGCGTGCAGAGCACCAGTTTCACCTTCGACATCCTTGGCCGCTTCACGTGCAACACCGATGAGGAGGCGCGGACGTCGATGAATCGTCCGGACGCGCGTCCGTTCGACGTCATCGTCATCGGGGGCGGCAGCTTCGGGCCGATCCTGGCCGAGAACGTCTTCTTCGACGACAAGACGCACAGCCGCCGCGTGCTCGTGCTCGACGCCGGGCCGATGGTCCTGCCCGAGCATCAGCAGAACCTGCCCGTGCTCGGCGACGTCGAGGGGCTGGTGAAAGACCTCCCGTGGTCGAGCGCTCCGCAGCTCGGCTTCGCCGGCCTGCGGGTCATGCTCGGCGGCCGCTCCGCGTTCTTCGGCGGCTGGTCGCCGCAACTGCTCGACTCCGCGCAGCACACCGAGATGCCGCGCACGCGCTGGCCGGACGCGGTGGTGACCGAGTTGAAGCAGACGTACCTCCCGCGCTCCGCGCAGCAACTGGCGGTCGATGAGACGAACGACTTCATCTTCGGCGAGCTGCACACCGTGCTGCGCCAGCGCCTCGCGGACGGCATCGACGCCGGCAACCGGATCGACGACGCGATCGCGCTCGACGACCTCGAGCTGCACCTGAAAGTCGATCCGGCGGCCACCGCCGCCGAGAAGCGGCTGCTCCGCCTCGAGGCGCCGCTGGCGGTGCAGAGCAAGTCGCCGCGGCCGGGCTTCTTCCCGTTCAACAAGTTCAGCACCGTGCCGCTGATCGTCCGCTGCGCGCGCGAGGCGCAGTTCGAGATCGACAAGCTGCTCGACGACACCGGCCTGGAAGGGGACGACGCGAAGAAGCGCTTCATGGTCGTGCCGCGCATCGTGGTGACGCAGCTCGACACCGCGCCCGGCGCGGACGGCAAGGTGCGCGTGACGAACGTCCGCGCGCGGCGCCGCGAGCCCGATCGCAGCGAGGTCCCGGTGAACATTCCGGTGGCCGAGGGAGCGAACGTGGTCATCGCGCTGGGGACGATCGAGTCGACGCGCATGGTGCTCGACTCCTTCCCCGGCATCCCCGTGCGCGACAAAGTGGGCACGAACTTCATGGCCCATCTGCGCTCGAACGTGGTCATCCGCATTCCGCGCTCGTCGCTGCCGGCCGGCCTGCCGCAGGAGATGCAGGCCTCCGCGCTCTTCATGAAAGGGGCGCACGAGTTCCCCGCGAACGAGGGCGGCGGCACCGGCTACTTCCACCTGCAGATCACCGCCTCGGGACTCGACAACCTCACCGACGACGACCACGTCGAGCTGTTCATGAAGGTGCCGGACATCGACTTCTACGAGGACATCATCGAGGCCGACGACCAGCACGTGGTCATCACCATCCGCGGCATCGGAGAGATGGAGCCGGACAACCCCGCCAGCCACGTGCGCCAGGACGGCACCAATCACGTGCGCGCCACCATCGTGCCGAGCGCGCGCGACGAGAAGCTGTGGGCGGCCATGGACCGCGCCTCCGATCAGGTGGCGAAGGTGTTCGCGGACGGGAAGGAGTTCGAGGTCCGCAAGCCCGACGGAAGCTGGAAGAAGGTCCCCTTCAACGTCGATCTCCTGCAGGAGCTGCCGCTGACGTTCAAGGACCGGCAGGCAGGCGAGACGCACACGCGCGGCCGCCGCGACCGCCTCGGCACCACGCATCACGAGGCCGGCACGCTGCGCCTCGACGCGCGCGCGAACGAGTCGGTCGTCGACGAGAACTGCAGGATCATCGGGACGGAGAACGCGTACGTGGCCGGGCCGGCGCTCTTCCCGACCATCGGCTCCCCGAATCCGATGCTGACCGGCACCGCCTTCGCGCGGCGGCTGGCGTCGCATCTCGTCGAGACCATGCCCCATCACGTGACCGCCGTCAGCGCCGGGTTCACCTCGCTGTTCGACGGGCTCACGCTGTCGGGCTGGGAGATGTCGACCATCCGCAACGAGCCGGGGCGTCCCGGCCAGTTCATCGTCGTCGACGGCGCGCTCGAGGCCACGCGCAGCACGGCCCTCGGCCTGCTCTGGCACACCACGCCGATGCCTCAGAACTACATCCTGAAGCTGCAGTGGAAGCGCTTCCGCCACGACGACAACTCCGGCGTGCTGCTGCGCTTTCCCGATCCGCGCACGAAGAGCTACAACAACACCGCCTGGGTGGCGTCGCACTTCGGGTACGAGGTGCAGATCGACGAGCTGGCCCGCGGCAATCCCGACGGCGCCGACAAGTTCCGCACCGGCGCGATCTACGACGTCGACAACCAGGCCTTCTCGCTGAAACAGGCCCGGCCCGCGGGGCAGTGGAACGACTACGAGATCCGCGTGCAGGGCAACCAGTTCACGGTGCAGCTCAACGGCGAGCAGGTGACCGACTTCCTCAACGCCGATCCCAATCGCGGACAGGCGGCGGGACAGCATTACGTCGGTCTGCAGATCCACCCCGGCTCGCGCATTGCGTTCCGCAACATCGAGTATCGCCAGATCTGAAGAAGAAGGACCCATGACCATCGACCTCGGCGAAGTCGGCGCGGTGGCCTCGCGCGACGCGGCGGGCCACCGCCTGATCCATTTCGGCCTCTACCTGCCCGGCATCACCTTCCATCGCGGCTACGGCGTGCAGGTGCGCGTCATCCACGAGCTCGATCAGTTCACGCGCGGCGTGGAGCCGCGCGTGTTCGACCTCTTCTGGCACGACGGCTCGCGGCACGACCTGTGGGACGTCACGGTCGACCTGACCGCGAACGCCGCGGGGAACTTCGGCACGGAAGGGCGGTATCTCTACCGCTTCCAGCTCCTGCGCAACGGACAGGTGGTGACGTTCTGGTTCGCCGATCCGTTCGCGCGCGCCACGGGCCGCGGCACGCTCTCCGCCGTCGACGTCTTCGACGCGCCGCCGCCGTTCCCGTGGAACGACGACGCCTGGCGCGTGCCCGAGGTCGACGACATGGTCGTGTACGAGATGCACGTCGGCGAATTCAACGAGACCTTCGACGGCGTGGTCGCGCAACTGCCGTATCTCCATGGTCTCGGCGTGAACGTGCTCGAGCTCATGCCGGTGTCGAACGTCAAGGAAGACGTCGAGTGGGGCTACACGCCCCTCGGCTACTTCGCGCCCGACGACCGCTACGGCGGCCCGCAGGGGATGAAGCGGCTCGTGCGCGCCTGCCACGAGCACGGCATCGCCGTCATCGTCGACTCCGTCTACGCGCACGCGCATCCGGAGTTCGCGTACAACCTCGTCTACGAGACCGCCGGCGAGCCGAACCCGATGATGGGGCACTTCGAGGGGGAGTTCTTCTCCCGCCCCGGCGTCGACTACAGAAAGGAATTCGCGCGCGACTACTTCTTCGCCGTCAACCAGCACTGGCTCGACGAGTATCACGTCGACGGATTCCGCTACGACTACGTGCCGGGCATGTTCGACGGCCCGGTCGGCGACGGCTACGCGGCGCTCGTCCATCGCACGTATCAGCACTCGCGGGCCATTGCGCGTTTCGCGGGCGATGGGCGCAGCAGGATCATCCAGTGCGCGGAGCATCTGCCGGACGCGCGCGGCATCCTGCGCACCACGTACTCCAACACCGCGTGGCAGAACGGGCTGCTCGACGAGGCGGGCGCGCAGGTGGGACAGCCCATTCGCGTCTCGTTCGCGCACCAGCTCGATCCGGAGCTGATCGGCTATCCGTCCGAGTATCGCAACGACGCCGCCGGCGACGCGTTCCCGGTCGCGCCGTTCCAGTACTTCGAGTCGCACGATCACAGCCGCTTCATCACCCGCTTCGGCACCGTGCCCGGCGCGGACCTGCTGGGACAGGCGTTCGGCAATCGCGATCTCTTCTACAAGACGCAGCCCTACGTCATCGCGCTGTACACGGGAAAAGGCATCCCCATGCTGTGGCACGGACAGGAGTTCGCGGAGAACTGGAGCGTCCCGAGTGGGGGCATCGGCCGCAACCTGTTCGACCGCCCGCTGCACTGGGAGTACTTTTACGATCCGCGCGGCAAGGCGCTGGTGCGCCTGTACCGCATCATGGGCACGCTGCGGCGGAACCATCGCGCGCTCCGCGCCCGCGGAGACTTCTTCTATTACGACGATCCCTTCCACCGCCGCGACGGCGTGATCGCCTACCGGCGCCGCGCGGAGAACGACGACGTGATCGTGCTGCTCAACTTCTCCGATCGCGACGCGGAGGCGTGGATCCCGTGGCCGGCCCGCGGCCAATGGCGCGAGGCGATCGACGAGCGCGACGCCATCACCATCGACGCGGACGGCGAATGGCGGCCCGTGCGCGTGCCGTCGAACTACGGGGCGGTGTACGTGCGATCGTGACGCCTTCCCTGTAAGGCTCCGCCTGCCTCTGCGTTTGCCGTGATGAAGGAAGGAACATCATGAACAAACGCACATACCTGCTCGTCGTCTCCACCCTCATCGCCATCGTCCTGACGATCTCCGCGGTGGGCAAGAGCCGCGGCCGCGACGGACGCCCGCCCGCGGAAGAGTTCGGGCCGGGACCGCGCACCTCGGACAGGGGGCTCTACATCGTCACGCTGCAGGGAGCGCGCGAGCTCCAGGCCCGCAAGATGTACGCGTTCCAGGCGATCGTCGTCGAAGGTCAGCACGGCCAGCCGGTGACCGACGCCACCATCGCCGTCGACGGCGGCATGCCCCAGCACGGCCACGGCCTTCCCACCCGCCCGCGCGTCACGAAGAACCTCGGCAACGGCTGGTACGAGATCAGTGGCGTGCGCTTCAACATGGGCGGCTGGTGGGAGCTGAAGCTCACCGTCACCGGCCCGGCCGGCACCGACACCGTCACGTTCAATCTCTCCGTGTGAGGTGACGCCGTGAAGAAAACCATCGCCGCCGCCTCTCTTCTCACTCTCGTCGTCGCGTCCATCGCCATCGCCGCCTCGCGCGGCGATGGCTGGACTCCCGAGGAGGTCGACCAGTTGCGCTCCCTCTCCCTGAACGAGCTCGAGCCGCTGCCGGCCGATCCGGGCAACCGCGTCGCCGACGATCCGCGCGCCGTCGCCTTCGGCAAGCGCCTCTTCTTCGACACGCGTCTCAGCTCCAACGGCAAGGTCTCCTGCGCCACCTGCCACATGCCGGACCGCGAGTTCCAGGACGACAAGCCGCTCGCCAACGGCGTCGGCACCACCGGCCGCCGCACGATGCCCATCGCCGGCACCGCCTACGCGCCGTTCCTCTTCTGGGACGGCCGCAAGGACAGCCTCTGGTCGCAGGCCCTCGGCCCGCTGGAGAGTCCGGTGGAGCACGGCGGCTCGCGCGAGCAGTACGCGCAGGTCGTCGCCGCGAGCTACCGCGCCGAGTACGAGCAGCTCTTCGGGCCGCTGCCCGACGTGACGAATCGCGAAGGCGCGACCGCGGTCTTCGTGAACATGGGCAAATCGATCGCCGCGTACGAGCGCCGCATCCAGTACGGCCCGTCGCGCTTCGACCGCTACGTCGACGCACTGATCAAGACAGGGCGCGCACCGAACGGCGTGCTCACCGCCGATGAAACGGCCGGCCTGCGCCTCTTCCTCGGCAAAGCGAACTGCACGCAGTGCCACAACGGCCCGCTCTTCACGAACAACGAGTTCCACAACACCGGCGTCGGCGTGGGCAAAGCGCCGGAGCCCGACCGCGGCCGCATGGCCGGTGCGAGCGGCGTGCTGGCCGATGAGTTCAACTGCAGGAGCAAGTGGAGCGATGCGAAGCCGGAGCAGTGCGCGGAGCTCGACTTCCTCGTCACCGACGCGCACGAGCTCGAGCGCGCCTTCAAGGTGCCGTCGCTGCGCAACGTCGCGGATCGCGCGCCGTACATGCACGCCGGCCAGCTCGCGACGCTCGACGACGTCGTGGCGCACTACAACCACGCGCCCGCGGCGCCGGCCGGTCACTCGGAGCTGAAGCCGCTGAAGCTGAACGCGAACGAGGTACGCCAGCTGACCGCATTCCTGCGCACGCTCAGCGGCGCCACCGCCGCCCCATGACGGTGGAGGACAGGCAATCCTGCCTGTCCTCGTCGCCCTCCGATGGACAAGCAAAAGGACAGGCAGCATTGCCTGTCCTCCACTTTTTTACCGAGGGCTGATCAGCGTGACCCACTGCCGAATGTGGGGCGCGGCTTCAGCCCGCCGAGGGGGCGCGGCTTCAGCCCAATGTGGGGCGCGGCTTCAGCCCGCCGAGGGGCGCGGGCTTCAGCCCGCCGAGGCGCGCGTTCAGCCCAAAAAAAC
>DASUSL010000004.1:0-3507 GCA_036375135.1 Thermoanaerobaculia bacterium
TGCCGCACTCCTACACGATGCGTCGATGTTGGCGCTGCTTCTCGGTGTCACGCTCGGGGTGGGTCCGGATCCTGTCTACATCGAGCTGTCGCTTTGGTAGGGGCTCGCACGGCGGGTACAAAAGCGGCAGCTCGCCGCTGCCGCACTCCTATACGATGCGGCGATGTTTGCGCTGCTGTTAGCTGTCACGCTCACGGTGAGTCCCGATCCTGTCTACATCGAGCGCGAAGGCGCGCATCAATCCATCAACTGCGATCTGATCATCGCCGGCGCGGACGAGCCGCCCGATGAGGTCCACGTATCCGTCTACGACAAAAGCGGCGCGCTGGTCCTGCGGCGCTTCGTCGACGGCAACGGCACGCGTCCGAGCATCCGCACGATCGACGTGCGCGAGGCGGCCCCGCGGATGCTGGTCTTCAACCCGTTCCACACGTTCGACGCGGACGTGGAGATCGGCTCGATGAAGTTCGAGGTGAAGCTCGGCGACGAGTCGGTGTCGGCGACGATCCGCCCGCGCCACTACGAGCCGAAGGCGAAGCTGATCCTTCCGCTGAAGGGGCGGCAGCTCGTCTGGGACGGACACGACTTCCTCTCCCATCACCGCCGCTGGGACTACACGATCCCCGGCCTGCAGCAGCTCGGCTTCCGCACGAACTTCATGCGCTACAGCTACGACTTCGTCCCCGTCGACGCGGACGGGAACATGTTCAAAGGCGATGAGTCGAAGAACGAGAGCTGGCTCGGCTTCGGCCGCGAGCTGCGCGCCGCCGCGGCGGGGACGGTGGTCAGCGCCGTCGACGCCCATCCCGACGACCGGAGGTTCACGCCGCAGCAGATCGTCGACCGCGGTCCGATGGCGGTGTTCGGGAACTACGTCGTGATCGATCACGGCTCCGGGGAGTTCAGCGTGTACGGGCACATCAAGCAGGGGAGCGCGCGCTTGAAACCCGGCCAGCGCGTCAACCGCGGCGACGTCGTCGCCGCCGTCGGCGCGTCCGGCAGCTCGATGTTTCCTCACCTGCATTACGAGCTGCAGACCGGGCCCGACACGAACGCCGAGGGACTGCCGTCGACGTTCCACGACTTCGAGCGCGTGCGGGGCGCGCGGCGGGTGAAGGTGAGCGCGGGAAGCGTGAACACCGGCGAGATCCTCGAAGGCCGCTAGCGGGAAAAAAGTGGACCGCCGGCGGTCCACCTTTCAAAGCCTTACCTGCGCGCCCAGTTCGATGACCTGGTTCGGCGGCAGCGAGAAGAACGCCGACGCGCTCGTCGCGTTGCGCGACATCCACGCGAAGAGATGATCGCGCAGGCGAGTGGGGACGAGCGTTTCGCGTCCCAGGAAGTAGCTGGTCGCCATCTCCTGGAGCGGCACCGGTCCCGCGATGCGCGCGAGCACCTCGGGCAGGTCGGGATCCTCCATGAAGCCGAAATGGAGGATGAGGCGATGCACGCCTTCGCCGAGGTCGATCCACTGCACGCGCTCCGCCTCGGAGAGATGGGACGTCTCCTCCACGTGCACGCTCAGCAGCACCACCTGCTCGTGCACGACCTTGTTGTGCTTGATGTTGTGCAGCATGGCCGTGGGGATCCCTTCCGGCTGGCGCGTGAGGAACACCGCCGTGCCGCGCACGCGCGGGATGCGGTGCTCCGCGAGCTGGGCGATGAACGTGTCCGTGTCGAGTCTCGTCTCCTCGGCGAGACGCGCGGCGAGCACGCGCCGTCCGCGGAACCACGTCGACATCATCGTGAAGACCACCACGCCGGTGAGGATCGGGAACCAGCCGCCGTCGGCGATCTTGATGATGTTCGCGCCGAAGAAGGAGAGGTCGATGAGAAGGAACGGCGTGGCGAAGGCGACCACGGTCATCCGTTTCCATCCCCACCGCTCCCGCTCCACGACGGCGAGGAGGAGCGTGGTCACGCCCATCGTCGCGGTCACGGCCACACCGTACGCGCCGGCGAGATTCGTCGCCGCGCCGAAGCCGATCACCAGGCCGATCGCGCAGAGCATCAGCGTCCAGTTCACCGAGGGGATGTAGATCTGGCCGATCTCGCGGGCGGAGGTGTGCTGGATGCGCACGCGCGGCAGATAGGTGAGCTGCACGGCCTGACGCGTCAGCGAGAACGCGCCGGAGATGACGGCCTGCGAGGCCACGGCCGCGGCGAGCGTCGCCAGGATCACCAGCGGCCACATGGCCCAGCGCGGCGCCATGAGGAAGAACGGATCGGCCGCCGCGGCGGGATTGCGCAGCAGCAGCGCACCCTGTCCGAAGTAGTTGAGGAGCAGCGCGGGGAAGACGGCGCCGAACCACGCCAGGCGGATCGGCTTCGCGCCGAAGTGGCCCATGTCGGCATACAGCGCCTCGCCTCCGGTGACGACGAGGAAGACCGCGCCGAGGACGAAGTAGCCGATGAGCTGATTGGCCATCATGAACTTCACGGCCCACCACGGATTCAGCGCGGCCACGACGTGCGGCATCTGCACGAGGTTCCAGATGCCGAGGGCGGCGAGCGTGGTGAACCAGACCAGCATCAGCGGGCCGAAGAGCGTCCCCACGCGCGCGGTGCCGAAGCGCTGCACGGAGAAGAGCGCGATCAGCGCGGCCACGGTCAGCGGCACGACCCACGGCTGCAGCGCGGGCGTCACGACGTTCACTCCCTCGAACGCGCTGAGCATGGTGATGGCGGGCGTGATCATGCCGTCGCCGTAGAGCAGCGCGGAGCCGAAGAGGCCGAGGCCGAGCAGCACGGCGCGCCGCGTCCCGCGCGGGCGCACGAGAGACATGAGCGCGAGGATGCCGCCCTCGCCGCGGTTGTCCGCGCGCAGGACGAAGATGAGGTACTTGACGGAGATGACCAGGATCAGCGACCAGGTGATGAGCGACAGCACGCCGAGGACGTTGTCGTGCGTCGGCGCGAGCCGGTGGCCGTGATGGACCATGAAGCACTCTTTGAGCGCGTAGAGCGG
This sequence comes from Thermoanaerobaculia bacterium, assembly GCA_036375135.1. Lineage (GTDB taxonomy): Bacteria > Acidobacteriota > Thermoanaerobaculia > Gp7-AA8 > Gp7-AA8 > QHVT01. The sequence goes on from DASUSL010000004.1 coordinate 2,969, forward strand.
GCTGGTGCCGATGTCGCCGTAGACCACGCCGAGCGCGGTGAGGGAGAGGGTGAGGAGATAACGCCGGTTCACTGATGGCGAAGGTAGCGCGGCGATTTGCGCCGATCCCGGATCTTTACGAAGTCTTTAGGGCAAGAAGTGGAGGACAGGCAGGATTGCCTGTCCTCCACTTAACATGCCGGGGATGCGGCCTCTCCTTCACTGGGCGACCATGCTCGTGGCGATCGTCGCGCTCACCGGCGCGGGCGTCGTGCTGCGCGTGAATCCCAGCACCATGGGCTTCGTCTACCTCTTCGGGGTGGTGCTGCTGTCGATGGGCGGGGGGCTGCGGGTGGGGATCGCGGCGTCGCTGCTGGCCACCGCGGGCTACAACTACTTCTTCCTCCCGCCGCTGCGCACGTTTCATGTCGACGACCCGCGCAACTGGACGGCGCTGGCGGCGTTCCTCATCTCCGCGCTGGTGGTCACGCGCATCATCTCCAGCGCGCAGGAGCGGGCGGCGGAGGCGGAGCGGCGGCGCCTGGCCGGTGAAGAGAATG
>DASUSL010000005.1:0-11424 GCA_036375135.1 Thermoanaerobaculia bacterium
GGGGTCATCGTACGCGGAGGTGTGAAGAAGTGATGAAGCCGGGCCGGGCGGCGGGGCGGCCGGGCGGTGGGGTGCCGAGTCGCAAAGGCTCAAAGTCTCAAAGTCGCAAAGGAAGGCGATGAGCCTTTGAGACTTTGAGACTTTGAGACTTTGAGACTTTGAGACTTTGCGCCTTCGCGCCTTCGCGCCTTCCCCCGCCCTCGCCACGCCTCGCGGAACTAGACACCTCGAAGACTTGCTATGATCCGCCGCAAATGGACATCACCACACGGAAAGTCGGAGACGTGACCATTGTCGATTTCGTCGGCCGCCTGGCCATCGGCGTCAGCGACTCGGTCCTCCCGCGCATCATCGGCGAGATCCTGGAAGACGGGTCGAAGAAGATCCTGCTCAACCTCTCCGACATGGATTACATCGACAGCAACGGCCTCGGCGAGCTCGTCCAGGTCTTCCGCGAATCGAAGCGCAGCGGCGCGTCGCTCCGCCTCCTCAAGCCGCACGACCGCGTGGCCAAGACGCTGCGCCTGACCAACCTCCTCCCGATGTTCACCGTCTACGAGTCGGAGGAGGACGCGCTCAAGGCCTTCGCCACCTGATGCGCGACGCCTGGGACGCGTTCGCGGCGCGCGAGCCGTATTTCGCCGTCCTGACCGAACCGCGGTTCCTGCGCGAGCGCTTCGATGGCGTGGCCGAAGCGGAGTTCTTCCAGACCGGCGACGAGTACGTTTCGGATCTCTACGCCACGGTGCTCGAAAGCGTGGCGCCGCACTTTGCGCCGCTGACGGTGCTCGAGTACGGATGCGGCGTCGGACGGCTGGTCATTCCGTTCGCGCGGCGCGCGGAGAAAGTGACCGGCGTCGACGTCTCGCCGTCGATGATCGAGCACGCGCGGCGGCACGTGGAGCGCTCCGGCGTGCGCAACGTCGAGCTGCTCACCGCGGCCGATTTCGAGCACGACACGCGCACGTTCGATCTCGTGAACTGCTTCCTCGTCTTCCAGCGCCTGCGGCGCGAGGAAGGACTGGCGCTGCTGCGCAAGCTCGCGGCGCGCGTGCGCGAGGGAGGCGTCGGCGTGTTTCACCTCCCCTATCGCGCGCACACAGCGCCGCTCGTGCGCGCGGCGCGCGAGGCGCGGGCGCGCGTGCCGGGGGTGAACGCGCTGGTGAACGTCGCGCGGCGCAAGCCGGCGGCGACGCCGCTCATCGAATCGAACACGTACGACCTCAATGAGGTCTTCGCGGTCCTGCAGGAGCACTTTCAGGCGCCGCATCTCGTCTTCACGCGGCACGGCGACCTGGACGGCGTGATCGTGCATGCGCTGAAGAAGTGGACCGCGGCGCCGGTGGCTGCACCCGAGGAAGAGACGCGTGCGCCGGATGTGGCGCAGGACTTCATCGACGTCAGGAAGCTCATCGCCGAGACGCCGATGGAGGAGCTCAATCGCACGGCCGAGGCGTATTTCTCGTCGCTGGAGTCGTGGGAGCATCACCTGGCCAAGCCGTTCTCCAGCGTCGATGACGCGCCGCAGTTGCTGATCAGCCTCGGCACGCTGCTGCAGGGACTCTCGCTCGCGCCGGGGATGACCGTGCTGGAGTTCGGCGCGGGGACGGGGTGGCTGTCGCGCTTCCTCACGCAGCTCGGCTGCCGGATGATCCTGCTCGACGTCGCGCCGACGGCGCTGGAGATCGCTCGCGACCTGTACAAACGGCAGCCGGTGATCGGCGACCGTCCGGAGCCGCGCTTCCTCGTCTTCGACGGTCAACACATTGACCTTCCCGACGCGAGCGTCGACCGCATCCTCTGCTTCGACTCGTTCCATCACGCGCCGTATCCCCACGACGTGCTGCGCGAGTTCGGCCGCGTGCTCAAGCCGCGCGGCATCGCCGCGTTCGCCGAGCCGGGGCCGCGCCACTCCACGACGCCGCAGTCGCAGTACGAGATGCGCACGTACGGCGTGGTCGAGGCGGACATCGACATCCACGCGATCTGGGACGCCGCGAAACGCCTCGGCTTCGTCGACCTGAAGCTGGCCGCGTTCAACGTGCCGCCGTTCCACGTCTCGCTCCCCGAGTACGACGACCTCCTCGCCTCCGGCGAGACCTTCGGCAAGTGGGCCGAGCAGACGCGCTCGTTCCTGCACGACGCCCGTACGTTCTTTCTGACCAAGGCCGGCGTCGAGGAGCTCGACAGCCGCCGCACCGAGGGGCTACGCGCGGTGATCGAAGCACGTCTCGACGGGCTGAACGTGCACGTGACCGTGCGCAACATCGGCAAGGCGAAATGGCTCGACTCGCACGAGCCGCACGGCGGCGTGGCCCTCGGCGCGCACCTGCACGACGCCCATGGTCAATTAGTTGACCTCGACTACGCCCGCACCGTCCTCCCCCGCCCGCTGGCCCCCGGCGAAGAAGTGACCTTCGACTTCGTCCTGCCGCCGTTGCAGCCGGGACGGTGGGTGGTGGAGCTGGACTGCGTCGCCGAGAAGGTGGCCTGGTTCGCCCAGGTCGGCTCCACCCCCACCCGTCTCGCGATCGACGTCTAGGAGTGCGGTGGCGGCGAGCCACCGCTTTCTGAGCCGGCCGCAGCTCGCACGCCCGGTACAAAAGCGGCGGCTGGTCGCCGCCGCACTCCTAAATCACTTGCCGCTCGCGGGGTTCGGCGGGGGCGGTCACGCGCGCCACATCCTCGTCCGCGCCGCGCAGTTTCCGGTACAGCGCCCAGTACACGCTCACGCTGCGCTCGAGCACCCACACCGGCGCGAACAGGCACGCGCGCAGCGGAAAGTGCAGCGCCGCGGCGCCGGTGCGTCCGCGCGCGGCGAGGCCCATGGCCGCGAACGCGATCAGCCCGGCGTACGACCCGGCCAGCGTCACGTTCACGAACGAGAGGAGCAGCAGCAGCGGAAGGAGAGAGAAGAAGAAAGCGGTCTTGAAGGGGAAGCTGAAGTCGTCGCCGGCCAGGCGCGGGCGCGCCGACACCCAGTCGGCGAGCGGCGTCGGCTGGCGGCGCACGAAGACGTCCGCGGCGGGGAACACTTCCGCGCCGACGGCAGCCAGGCGGCGGGCCCGCGTCTCCGTCGACGGCGACAGCGTGCGCAGTCCGCGGATGGCGCTGCGGCGGAAGCCGAACGTCGCGCCGTGATCGGGCTGCGGCTCGATGCCGCGGTGCAGGAGCATCCGTCCGGCCTCGATCCCGCCCCACCACGGCATCGGATCGAGGTAGTCCTGCGGCTCGACCACTTCATGCGCGTCGAGGAAATCGCAGAGCTGCCCGATGGCCTCGGGCGTATAGCGAACGTCCTCTGCCGCGACGATCACCTTCTCGCACGCGGCATGCGCCGCGGCGGCGCGGACGACGTCGATGCCACCGCCGGTGCGGTACTCGGGACGCACGGCCACGTGCTGTCCCACCCAGCGCAGGATGCGGCTGTTGAGCTCGAACTGAAGACGGGGAGAAGGGTCGAGGATCACCACGTCGCAGCCGGCGACGCCGAGGGTCGAAACGTAGGAAGCGAGCTCGCGGAGCTCGCCCGTCGACGCCGTCGCGCTCTGCACGAGAACCACGTAACTGCAGCGGCGGTCCTGGGGGCGATTGTTGCGCATCTTGACCGCAATGGAAGAGCGAGCGCCGTGCCACGTAGGCTTTTAGGAGTGCTGTGGCGACGAGCCACCGCTTTGGTAAGTGTGCGTTCTTCGTAAAGCGCTCGAAAAGGGGTGGGCGGCGAGCACCGCTCTGGTCAGCGGGCGTTCGTCGTAAAGCGTTCGAAAGGCGGTGGGCGGCGAGCCACCGCTCTGGTCAGCGTGCGCTCTTCGTAAAGCGCTCGAAAAGCGGTGGCTCGTCGCCACCGCACTCCTAAAAGGGCTATGTGGCACTTCACTTGTAGAGAACGGACCGATGCGTATCTGGCCGGGTAAACCGTATCCGCTCGGCGCCACGTGGGACGGCGTCGGCACCAATTTCTCCGTATTTTCCGAAGTCGCGCAGCGAGTCGAGCTCTGTCTCTACGACGCCGACGGCAACGAGACGCGCATCTTCCTCCCCGAGGTGACGGCGTTCATCTGGCACGGCTACCTGCCCAACGTCGGGCCGGGCCAGCGTTACGGCTACCGCATTCACGGACCGTGGGAACCGGAGCACGGGCATCGCTGCAATCCGAGCAAGCTCCTCCTCGATCCGTACGGCAAGGCGGTCGAGGGACAGGTCGACTGGAACGAGGCAGTCTTTCCCTACCACTTCAGCGATCCGGAAAACTCGAAGAACGACGACGACAGCGCGCCGTTCATGCCGAAATCGGTGGTCACCAATCCCTTCTTCGACTGGGACGACGACCAGCGTCTGAAGACGCCGTGGCACAAGACGATCATTTATGAAGTGCACGCCAAGGGCTTCACGATGCAGCATCCCGGCGTGCCGGAGAACCTGCGCGGCACGTACGCCGGCCTCGCCCACCCCGCGGCGATCAAGTACCTCCAGCAGCTCGGCGTGACGGCCGTGGAGCTGCTGCCGGTGCATCAGTTCATCCACGCCAATCACCTGCTGGAAAAAGGACTGCGCAATTACTGGGGCTACGACTCGATCTCGTTCCTCGCGCCGCACAACGAGTACGCGGCCAGCGGGCAGCTCGGGCAGCAGGTGATGGAGTTCAAGCAGATGGTGAAGGCGCTGCACCGCGCCGGCATCGAAGTGATCCTCGACGTCGTCTACAACCACACGGCCGAGGGGAACCATCTGGGGCCCGTGCTGTCGATGAAGGGGATCGACAACGTGGCGTACTACCGCACCGTCGCGGACCAGCCGCGCTACTACATGGATTACACGGGCACGGGCAACAGCCTGAACATGCGCCATCCGCACGTGCTGCAGTTGATGATGGACTCGCTGCGCTACTGGCACAACGAGATGCACGTGGACGGCTTCCGCTTCGACCTCGCCGCCACGCTCGCGCGCGAGCTGCACGACGTCGACCGCCTCTCCGCGTTCTTCGACGTCATCCAGCAGGACCCGGTCATCTCGCAGGTGAAGCTGATCGCCGAGCCGTGGGACATCGGCGAGGGGGGCTATCAGGTCGGGAACTTCCCGTCGTTGTGGTCGGAGTGGAACGGCAAGTATCGCGACGTGGTGCGCGACTACTGGCGCGGCACGGACCAGACGCTGCAGGAGTTCGCGGCGCGCCTGACCGGCAGCTCGGATCTCTACGCCGCGAACGGGCGGCGTCCGTACGCGAGCATCAACTTCATCACCGCGCACGACGGCTTCACGCTGCGCGACCTGGTCTCGTACAACGAGAAGCACAACGAGGCCAACGGCGAGAACAACCAGGACGGCGCGGACGACAACCGCTCCTGGAACTGCGGCGCGGAGGGACCGAGCGACGATCCGGGCGTGCAGGCGCTGCGCGCGCGGCAGCAGCGCAACTTCATGACCACGCTGCTGCTTTCGCAGGGCGTGCCGATGATCGTCGGCGGCGACGAGTTCGGCCGCACGCAGGGCGGCAACAACAACGCCTACTGCCAGGACAACGACATCTCCTGGTTCGAGTGGCAGAAGATGGACGACGGGCTGCGCGCGTTCGTGGCGCGCGTGATCCAGTTCCGCAAGGACCACCCGGTGTTCCAGCGCCGCCGCTGGTTCCACGGACGCCACGTGCGCGGCACGGGCGTGAGCGACATCGGCTGGTTCAAGGCCGACGGCGAGCAGATGAGCGACGAGGACTGGCAGGCCGGCTTCGCCCGCACGGTCGGCGTGTTCCTGAACGGCAAGGGGATCCCGACCCCGGACGACCGCGGCGAGCCGATCATGGACGACTCGTTCTATCTGCTCTTCAATGCCCACCACGAGCCGATGGAGTTCACGCTGCCGACCTGCCCCTGGGGCGACCGCTGGCAGAAGGTGATCGACACGGACGAGCCCGTCCCCGACCTCCGCGAGCATCACGAGTGGAAAGCGGGCGACAAGTTGCGGGTGCAGGCATACGCGGTGATGGTGCTGCGCCGCTCGGACGAGGACTAGCTCGGCGGAGCGCCGCCGTCCCGGCGGCTGCCCGGGCGGCGTCCCGCCGCCCGGGGTGGCGGCGCGGGACGCCGCCACGGCAGCCGGCGGGACGCCGGCGCTCCGCGGCATGCGTTACCATCCGTGCCCCGGATGCGTCTCACTATCCGGCCGCACTTATGAGAGCTCGAAATCCGTTCCTGCAGGCTCTGCTGCTCATCGTTCTGGCGTCGGTGATCGCGGTGGTGGCGAATGCGTTCGCCTCCCGCACCCGCCGCCTCGTGCTTCCCGGGTATTACCCGAACGCGCTGCGCGTCCCGCCGCGCGTGCCGGAGCGCGTGGCGCCGACGCCGGTCACTCCCGCGCCCACCGCGACGGCGCCCATGACGACCACCGTCGCGCAGTCGCCGGCGCCGGGGCAGCCGCCGATGGTCATTCCGACGACGACCATCGAGCGGCCGGCCGGCGCGGTCACGACGACGACCACCACCACCGCCGCCGTGCCCACCGCCCCGCCCGCGGGGCAGGCTGAAGCCCGCCCTACGTCGGGCGACGCACTCGCGAGATTCCAGCCGCATCCCGACAAAGCCTATGTCGAGATCAGCGGTGACGACGCGGCGCTGCTCTACTCGAAAGGCAGCCTCTTCCTCGACGCGCGACGCAGCTCCGCGTACGAGGAAGGGCACATCGCCGGCGCGCGTCCCTTCTCGGTGTGGGAAGCGGACGTCGACGACAAGGTGAACGCGCTCTTCGAAGAGCGCCAGGACCCGGCCGAGCAGAACAAGCCGATCGTCATCTACTGCACCGGCGGCGCGTGCGAGGACTCGCACATGCTGGCGCAGAAGCTGTGGGGCGTGCAGTTCAACAACGTGTACGTCTACAAGGACGGCTTCCCGGACTGGCAGAAGCGCGGCGGCGCGGTGAAAACGGGAGCGACGCCGTGACGATGCGCGAGGCCCTCACCCACCCCTGGCTCACCGTCCGCGTGCAGATCGCCCTCGGCATCATCTTCGTCGTGGCGGCGTGGCCGAAGATCGTCGACCCGCCGTCCTTCGCGCACATGATCTACAACTACCGCATCCTGCCGGCGGGGCTGATCAACATCAGCGCGCTGATCATGCCGTGGGTCGAGCTCGTGATCGGGCTCTGTCTCATCCTCGGCGTGTGGGTCAAGCCGGCGCGGTGGCTGGTCACGGCCATGCTGGTCGTCTTCATGATCGCCATCAGCATCAACCTCGTGCGCGGCAACGCCATCGACTGCGGCTGCTTCGACACCTCCGCGGCCAACCTCACGTACGAAGAGCGCATCCGCGACATGTGGATGGTCCTGCTCCGCGACGCCGGCATGCTGCTCATGTGCGCGCAGCTCGCCTGGGCGGGGCGGAAGAGCCGCGCCGCCGTCATCGAATGAAGCGCAAGTGCGTGGTCATCGCCGCAGACGAGGAGCGCGCCGTCGCGGCCATCCCGCGCGAGCTGTACGACGTCACCACCGACCGCGCGGCGCTCGCCACCGCGGACGTCCTCGTGATCGACGACGTGTGGTTCTCCCGCCTCCGTCCGCTGGACGGCCTGGCCGACGACGAAGCGATCCTCCGCCACCTCCGCGAGCGCGGCATCCTCGAGACCTCCGACCTCCCCCGCCTCGACCTCGACGCGCTCGCCACCGCGCCCGGCGTCACGCGCCAGCCGCTGCACCGCTTCATCCGCGAGCTCTCCCGCAGCGGCCGGTATCCCGACACAAACCGGCTACAAGAATTCATCGTCCGCCGCGGCATCTTCGTCTGACGGGTACAATCCCGCGCGATTCTCACCGGGAGGAGACCTCATGCGCAGACTCGCGCTGATGCTCTGTTTGATGCTCATCACCACCGCCGCCACCGCCGCCGTGCAGCTCGACAATCTCAAGAAGGGCGACACCGTCGAAGGCTTCCGCGTCGACTCGCTCTATCTGAACGACGCCGGCAAGCCGATCGGCGGACGCTTCATCCACGCCCGCAGCGGCTTCACGCTCGACTACCTGCAGATCGAGTCGGTGCCGCAGGGCTACACGTGGGTGAACTCGATCCCCGTCGGCGACCAGGGCGAGCCGCACACGCAGGAGCACCTGCTCCTCGGCAAAGGCACCACCGGCCGCGCCTTCTCCGGCCTCGACACCATGTGGCTGGCCTCCTCCACCGCCTTCACCCAGCAGTGGCGGACGAGCTACCACTTCAACACCAACGCCGGCAAAGACGTCTTCTTCGACCTCTTCGCGGCCGAGCTCAACGCGCTGCTCCATCCGAACTACACGGATGAAGAGATCCGCCGCGAAGTGCGCAGCTTCGGCGTGACCGAGAACCCCGACAAGACGCTGCGCCTCGAAGAGAAGGGCTCGGTCTACAACGAGATGACCAGCTCCAGCGCGAACCCGTTCCGCGTGCTCTTCCGCGAGATGGGTCACCTCGTCTACGGCAAGACCCATCCGCTCGCCTACAACTCCGGCGGCGAGCCGTCCGGCATCCGCACCATGAAGCCGGAAGACATCCGCAACTTCCACAAGGCGAACTACTACCTCGCCAACATGGGGACGATGGTCTCGTTCCCGAAGAGCGTCACGCTCGAGGAAGTGCTCGACCGCACCGACGCCATCCTGACGAAAGTCGAGCCGGAGGCGTCGAAGCGCGCGTCGACCACGGCGAAACCGTTCCCGCCGCCGCAGGGCGGCGCGCCGGGCACGATCGCCATCGGCGAGTATCCGCATCGCAACGACCAGCAGCCGAGCCCCATCGCCTTCGCCTGGCCGGCCACGCGCAACAACCTGTCGGCCGAGGAAGTGATCCTGCTGGAGCTGTTCGGCGAGACGTTCGCCGGCGACGCCACGACGAACCTCTACAAGCTCTTCGTCGACAGCAAGACGCGCGTGATGGACATCGGCGCGACCGGCGTCTTCGCCAACGTCGACCGCGACCTCGGCCACCCCGTCGCGGTGATGTTCCAGAACGTCACCGCGCCGAACCTCACCAATGAGAAGCTGACCGAGGTCCGCAAGCGCGTGATGGACGAGCTGGCGCGCGTGGCCGCGTTCCCCGACGGCTCCGCGGAGCTGAAGGAGTTCAACAAGCGCGTGCTGAGCCGCGTCAGCGAGACCGAGCGCCAGCTCGCGAACTTCGTGAACACGCCGCCGTCGTGGGGCGCGCGCGGCACCGGCTCGGGATGGATGGACCAGCTCCTCCTCCTCGAGCGCACCGGCGATTTCAAAAAGTCCGTGACCCTCGGGCCGCAGCTCGCCAGCGTCCGCAAGCTCCTGGCCTCGGACAAGAACATCTGGCGCGACCGTCTCGCGCAGTGGCAGCTCACCACCGTCACGCCGTACGCCGTCGCCGTGCGTCCGAGCCCCGCGCTGCTGCAGCGTGAGGAGTCCGAGCGCGTCGCGCGCGCCGACGCCGAGACGAAGCGCCTCGTGCAGCAGTACTCGCTGCAGGACGCGCAGGAAGCGCTGAAGCGCTATCAGAAAGAGCAGGACGCCGCGGCGCTGCTCATCGAGGAAGAGGCGAAGACGCTCACGCCTCCCGCCTTCGTGAAGAACCCGCCGATGTCGCTCGACGAGCTGCTGCAGTACAAGCAGTCGAAGCTCGGCTCGGGCGTGAACATCGTCACGTCGACGTTCGAGAACATGTCCAGCGCCACGGTCGGCCTGGCCGTGCGCGCCGACTACGTGCAGGGCGAACAGCTCCGCTACCTCTCGCTGCTGCCGCTGCTGATGACGCGCGTCGGCGTGATCGAGAACGGCCGCCCGGTGTCGTTCGAGGAGATGAGCGAGCGCCTGCGCACCGAGATCCTCAACCTCAACGCCGGCTTCTCCACGAACCCGCGCACGGAGCGCGTCGAGCTCGTGGTCCGCGGCTCGGGCCTCGGCGCGACGGAGGCGAAACGCGCCATCGAGTGGATGTCGCTGGTCATGCATCATCCCGACTGGCGCGTGGAGAACCTGCCGCGCATCCGCGACGTCGTCGACCAGGTGCTGAGCGGCCTGCGCAACAGCATGCAGGGCTCCGAGGAGTCGTGGGTCAACAATCCGGCGACCGCGTATCGCGTGCAGGGCAATCCCGCGTACCTCGCCGCCGACTCGTTCCTCACCCGCTCGCACAACGCCCTGCGCCTGCGCTGGCTGCTCAAGGACGCGCCCACCGGCGCCGACCGCGAGGCCATCGAGCGCTGGCTCACCACGCTGGCGGAGACGAAGGGAACGCGCGCGGAGCTGAAGGCGATGATGGCCAAACCGGAGACGGTGGCCGGACTCCCCGCCGGCGCGGCCGCGATCGCGAAGGAGGTGCTGAAGGACCTCGACCTCACGCTGATCGAGATTCCGGACGGCAGCCTCTCCGCCGACTGGGCGTATCTCGTCGGCGCGATCCGCGCGGATCTCTTCACGCCGCCGGCGAGCACGCTGGCCGGACTCGACGCGCTGCGCAAGCGGCTGCTGAACCGTCTCGACGCGCGCATGTGGCAGGTGTCGTCGGCGGAGCTGCAGAAGTCGATCGCGCCGTCGGTGGAGTCGCTGTCGGCGTCGCTCGAAGACGTGAAGATCTCCGTGACCGGCGCGCGCATGCGTCCCATCGTCGACGCGCGCGTGGCCGCGCGTACGGGCAATGACGCGAAGCCGGTGTACGTCGGCCTCGTCGCGCCGAACATGAAGGGCGGCGTGATCATCACCTCCGTGCCGTCGGTGCACTACGCCGACTACCACGACAAGGAGAAGCAGCTCGACTACCTCGCCGGCAAGCTGCATTCGGGCGCCGGCGCGCACGGCATCTTCCTCAAGACGCTGGCCGCGGGCCTCGCGTACAGCAACGGCCTGCGCGCGAACGTGGCCAGCGGCCGCACCGGCTACTACGCCGAGCGCACGCCGGAGATCCCGCAGACGGTGAAGTTCGTCGTCGACACGCTGAAGACGGCCGAGCGCGATCCGCGCCTCGCCGACTACACGATCGCGCAGGTGTTCGGCGAGTCGCGCGGCGCGGGGACGTACGAGTCGCGCGCCGAGGGGATGGCCAACGATCTCGCGGACGGGCAGACGCCGGATCAGGTGCGCCGGTTCCGCGCGTCGATCCTCGAGCTGCGCAAGGATCCGAAGCTCGGCGACGTCCTCTTCGACCGCAAGGACAAGGTGTACGGACGCGTGCTCCCCGGCTACAACGTGAAGGCGAAGGACGTCGCCGGCGGCGTCTTCTTCACCATCGGCGCGGACAAGCAGCTCGACGCCTGGGAAGCGTACGTGAAGAACGCGGAAGGGGCGGAGACGTCGCTGGTGCGCCTCTATCCCCGGGACTTCTGGATGCCTTGAGGATCCTCTTCCTCATCTCGCACCTCACCGGCGCGGGAGCGGAGCGGCAGACTCGCTATCTGGCCGCGCAGCTCCTGCGCCGGCATCACGAGGTGCTGATGGGGTACGTGGTC
>DASUSL010000006.1:0-3574 GCA_036375135.1 Thermoanaerobaculia bacterium
CCTGTGGAGCGCCGGCGGTCCTCGCCGGCTGCCGCGCGGGCGTCCCGCCCGCGCGGGCGTGGCGGCGGGGACGCCGCCACGGCAGCCGGCGGGACGCCGGCGCTCCGCTTGCCGTGTTAGCATCGCCCCCCGAGAACTCTATGCGCATGAGCCACTTCGGCCGGACTCAGCAGATGTGGGTCCTCATCGTCGTCTGCCTGGCGATCTTTTCCTTCCTCCAGCTGCTGATCCCGGAGATGACCTTCTCTCTCTGGTGGAAAGTGACGGCCATCGCCGTCGTGGCCAGCACCATCTCCATCCTCATCTTCAACGCCTGGCTCAAGCGCATCATCGTCAAGCGCGAGGGGATCATCACCCTCATCGACCGGATCACCTCCGGCGATCTCGCACTCAAGGCGAACGACATCGCCGTGCAGACGCAGTCGCAGCGCACCGCCGCGGCCATGCGCGGCCTGGTCATCAACCTCGAGCGCACCATCCGCCGCTTCGGCCAGCTCGCCGGCGACGTCGCCCGCGCCAGCGACCAGATCGCCGGCCGCTCGCGCGTCCTCGCCCACAGCGCCACCGAGCAACTCTCCTCCACCGAGACCACCTCCGCCTCGGTCACGCAGATCGACGAGTCGATCAACAACGTGCGCCGCAGCATGGAAGAGCTCTCCGCGAACGCGGAAGAGACCTCCACCTCCATCCTCGAGATGTCCGCGTCGATCGAGGAAGTGAGCCGCATCGCCGACACGCTGGCCGAGTTCGTCGAGCAGACCGGCTCGGCCATCGAAGAGATGATCGCCTCGATCAACGAGGTGGCCACCAACACCGAGAGCTTCTCCTCCTTCGCCACGCAGACCGCGTCGTCGATGGTGGAGATGAATGCCACCACCGAGGAGATCCGCAATTCCGCGCGGCAATCGTCGGAGCTCGCGCGCTACGTGAAGGACGCGGCGAACGAGGGACGCAGCGCCGTCGAAGGAACCGTCGACGGCATGCGCAAGATCCAGCTCGCCGTCGACGAGGCCAAAGTCGCGCTGAGTGAGCTCGCCGAGCGCTCGCAGGAGATCGGCGACATCGTGCGCGTCATCGACGACATCGCCGGCCAGACCAACCTCCTCGCGCTCAACGCCGCCATCATCGCCGCGCAGGCGGGCGAGCGCGGGCGCGGCTTCGCCGTCGTGGCCGACGAGATCCGCGACCTCTCCGAGCGCACCAGCGTGTCGACCGAGGAGATCCGCACGCTGATCTCGAACGTGCAGCGCGGCGTCGGACGCGCGGCCGACCAGATGACCGTCGGCGCGGACCGCGTCGCGGACGGCGTCGGCCTCACCGCGCGCGCGGCGCTGGTCCTCGACAAGATCCTCGAGCTGACCGACCGCTCCACGAACTCCATCTCCGAGATCGCACGCGCGACCGAGGAGCAGGCGCGCGGCAGCGCCGCCGCGACGTCGGCCATCGAAGAAGTGACCAAGATGGTCCAGACCACCGCCGCGGCCACGCAACAGCAGTCGCAGACCTCGCGCAAGATCGGCGAGCAGGCCGCGCTCGTCCGCGACTACACCAAGCATCTCAAGCGCGCCATGGGCGAGCAGGAGACCGGCAGCCGCGCCATCAGCCGGGCCATGGAAAACATCATGGGGCTCGTGCAGAACGTGCTCGAGTCGACCTCGGTGCTGGCCGCGGAGAGCTCGGCCATCGTCAAGTCGATGGACGTGATCAAGCAGGGCTCGCGCGAGTCGAACTTCGGCGTGGCCGACCTCAATCAGATGGCCGGCACGCTCAGCCACGAGTCGACGCTGCTGCGCCAGGAGCTCGGCCGCTTCCAGCTCCCCGCCCCCAACATCGGCGGCAAGGTCACCACGGCCACGGTGCTCTGGCAGCGCCTCACGTTCGATCCCGCCTACACCTCCGCCTCGGCGCTGGTGTTCATCTCCAAGGCCATCCACGGGACGCTCATCCGCTACGGCGCCGGCGCGGAGCTGATCCCCGATCTCGCCGAGCGCTGGGAAGTGCTCGAGCAGGGACACGTCTACCGCTTCCACCTCCGCCATGGCGTGCGCTTCCACAACGGGCGCACCGTCGAGGCGCGCGACGTCTACGAGTCGTTCCTCCGCCTCCTGCTGCCGGAGATGAAGTCGACCGGCTCGTGGATCCTGCGCAACGTGCGCGGTGCCGAAGAAGTGCTGGCGGGACGCACGCGCACGCTCGCGGGCGTGGTCATCCTCGATCCGTACACGATCGACGTGCAGCTCACCGAGCCGCTGGCGTTCTTCCTCTCGCTGATGACGACGCCGGAGACGGCCATCATCCCGGCCGAGGAAGGACGCGATCCGGAGCGCTTCCGCCTGCGCGGCATCAGCACCGGTCCGTACAAGGTCGACGAAGTGGTCGAGGGCGAGCGCGTGCGGCTGGTGAAGAACACCGATTACTACATCGCCGGCGAGCCGTTCGTCGACGAGCTGACGTTCCGCCTCGACCTGCGCAGCTTCCGCGACGTGGCCGACGCCTTCTTCCGCGGTGAGCTCGACATCGCCCACGGCATCCCCCCCGCGGTGGTCGCCGAGATCCGCAAGGATCCACGCTACGCCGCCTACCTGCTGACGACGATCCAGCTCCACACGTCCTACGTCGCCTGGGACAATTCGGCCGCGCCGTTCGATCGCGTCGAGGTGCGCCGCGCGATCAATCACGCCATCAACCGCCAGCGCATCAACGATCAGGTCTACGCCGGCCAGGCCGTCATCGCGCAGTCGCTGCTCCCGCCCGGCCTCCTCGGCCACGACGAGAATCTCCGCGGCTTCGACTACGACCCGGCCAAGGCGCGCGACCTGCTCGCGCGCGGCGGCTACGCGCAGGGCTTCACGGTCGAGTACCGCACCTGGGACACGGACGAGTTCAACAACTCGGGCCTCGTGCCGCTGCTGATCGAGGACCTCGCCGCGATCGGCATCCGCGTCAACGTCACGCGCCATTCGGCGACCGAGGCCAGCGGGGCGCGGCAGCAGCGCGGTCACGGGCTGCTCTACATGGCCAACTGGTACGCCGACTTCCCCGACCCCGACAACTTCTTCTACATCTTCTTCCACAGCGACGCCACGTCGATCCGCGGCATCTACTACAACCGCCCCGAGCTCGACGCGCAGATCCTCGAGGCGCGCCGCTCGAACGAC
Source organism: Thermoanaerobaculia bacterium (assembly GCA_036375135.1). GTDB lineage: Bacteria > Acidobacteriota > Thermoanaerobaculia > Gp7-AA8 > Gp7-AA8 > QHVT01. Next base: position 3,159 of record DASUSL010000006.1, read on the forward strand.
GTCGAGCACCGCGTCTCGATCTACCGCTCGCTGAACGAGATGGTCATCCGCGAGGCGCCGATCGTGCCGATGTTCCACGAGCGCCTCTTCGTCCTGCACAAGCCGGACGTGCGCGGCGTGCGGACGTCACTGGTGCCACCGCCGGTGCGGTACCACGACATCTGGGTCGAAGCGGAAGAATGAAGCGCTCAGTGACCGTATGCAGTACGGACACCCCGCAACACCGATAGGTCGGTCGGCGGTCGCCGCGTTCCCTGATCCGGGTAATTGAGGCTGGCCGCATGCCTCACGCCTGACACAATCGGGCGAAAGACCGCCGTGCGGACCGGCGCCTCATTCGTTTCCGGTACCGCGTCGCCCGAACCGTACATCTCGTCGTAGCGGGACGGCGCCTTCTGATCGTTCGCGGCGACGAG
>DASUSL010000007.1:0-4282 GCA_036375135.1 Thermoanaerobaculia bacterium
TGCTAATCAGTTCCCCGGCGCCGGCAGGTAATCCGGTGCGGGCTCGTAGTTGAAGAACTTGGTGATGTCGTTGCGGAAGACGAGCTTGAAGTCGCCGATGGGGCCGTTGCGCTGCTTGGCGATGATGATGTCGGCGATCCCTTTTTCCTCGGTCTCCTTGTTGTACACCTCGTCGCGGTAGATGAAGCAGACGAGGTCCGCGTCCTGCTCGATCGCGCCCGACTCGCGGAGGTCCGACAGCTGCGGCTTGTGATCGCCGGCGCGCTGCTCCGGGCGTCGCGACAACTGCGAGAGCGAGAGCACCGGCACGTTCAGCTCTTTGGCGATGGCCTTCAGGCCGCGCGAGATCTGGGAGATCTCCTGCTGGCGCGACTCGATCTTTCCCTTCACCGCCATGAGCTGAAGGTAGTCGACCATGATCATGTCCAGCCCCGCCTCCATCTTCAGGCGCCGCGACTTCGCGCGCATCTCCAGCGGGTCCATGCCCGGCGTGTCGTCGATGAAGATCTTCCCCTTCGCCAGCCGCGACGCCGCATCCGCCAGGTCGCGCCAGTTGCGCTCCGACAGCATCCCCGAGCGGATGAGGTGATTCGAGACCCCCGACTCCGACGAGAGGATGCGCAGGCCGATCTGCTCCTTCGACATTTCGAGAGAGAAGACCCCGACGCTGTAGAGCCGGTCCGACCCGTTGCGCGGCAGCCCGTCCTTGCCCGGCAGGGCGATGGACTCGGCGATGTTCATCATGAAGGACGTCTTCCCCATCGACGGTCGCGCCGCGAGGATGATCAGGTCCTGCGGCTGGAATCCCGAAGTCATCTCGTTGAAGCGGTCGTACCCGGTGGGGATGCCGGTGATGAGACGTCCGGGATTGGCCTGCAACTGATCGATCGCGTTCATGTTGGTGCGCGTGATCGCACCGAGGCTGGCGAAGCCTTTGTCGGTGGTCCCTTCGGCGATCTCGTAGAGGGATTTCTCGGCGATGGTCAGGACTTCCGACGGCTCGCTGGGGGCGTCGAGGGCGGCGCGCATGACGCTGTTGCCCATGACGATGAGGCGGCGCAGCATCGATTTCTCTTTGACGATCTGCGCGTAGCGCTCGACGTTCGCGACGTCGGGCACCATGTCCAGGAGCGAGGAGATGTAGGCCACGCCGCCGACCTGGTCGAGCTGGGCGTGCTTGGCCATCTCTTCCTTGAGCGTCAGCGGCTCGATCTCGCGCGACTGCTCCGCCATGCGGCGCATCGTGGCGAAGATGAGGCGGTGCGCGTCCTTGAAGAAATCGTCGGTGTCGATGGTGCCGATCACGCGATAAAACGCGTGATTGTTGATGAGGATGGCGCCCAGGACCGCGCGTTCCGCGTCAGGGGACTGCGGCATGGGCCGGTCCAGGGTTACGTCGAGTTGTGCGACCGTCATGGAACGATGGCGTGGAGTCTACGAGTGGTTCAGCAAACGCCTTCCTCGTCCATAACTTTTCCACAACCCGTATCCCTCGGCCCGCTCAACTTTTCCGCAGCAGTGGAAAACGAAGAAAACGCTTGACTGCTTCTACCGTCCGTAGAGTGCGCCAGCCACCGGAATGCACCCTTCACGGAACCTTGTTTCCCACCGCGCGTCACATCACACGGAAACCATGAAACGTACTCTACTTGCCCTTGCTCTCGCCGCCGTCGCCCTGCCCGGGCTCGCCCAGTCCGATGACGACAAGCTCGTCGCGCGGGTGAACGGGAAGGAGTTCACGAACCGCGACCTCGACACCCAGTGGAAGCGCGTGCCGGCGAAGGTGCAGGAGCAGTATCTCGCCGGCGGCGGGAAGCGCCTTTTCCTCGACAACTACATCTCCAAGTACCTGCTGGTGCAGGAGGCGGTGCGCAGCGGCTTCGCGGCGAAGATCGGCGCGCCGGCCGAGCTCGATCCGGCCGCCGAGTCCGCTCTCTTCGACAAATACGTGCGCGAGGTGCTCGCGGCGCCGATGATCAACGAGGACTCGCTGCGCGACGCGTACACGCAGCACCGCGACCAGTTCCGCGTCCCGGAGCAGGCGGCGCTGCGCATCATCCGCGCGGTGAAGGGCGACAACCCGGAAGCGGCCCGCGACAAGGTGTCGAAGGCGATGATCGAGATCTTCTCGGCGCGTGCGGAGATCGCCAAGAGCGTGCCGGCCGACCGCGCGCTGCAGGCGCTGGCGGTGAAGTTCTCCGAGGTGGCGACGCGCGTCTCGGATCACGAGGAGTCGGCGGCCAAGGGCGGCGACATGGGATGGGTGGCGCTGCACACGCTCGATCCGAAGATCGCCCAGGCCGCGCGCACGATGAAGCCCGGCACGATCAGCGGCGTCATCGAGTCGGTCGACGCGTATCAGCTCGTCCTCGTCGACGAGTACCGCGGCGCGGACATCGAGACGTACGAGGCGGCCAAGCCGGCGCTCCGCGAGTTCGTCATGGCCCGCAACGCGAAGCACGTGATGGACGCGGTGGTGAAGAAGACCGCCGAGCTGCGCGCCTCCGGCAAGATCGAGCTCTGGCCGGAAAACATCCGCTGATCAGCGGAACGACATCGCCCACACGTCGTCGTCCGTGCGCGCCTCCGGCGCGAGGACCAGCTCTCCATTCGCGCGGATGACGACGTCCGCCGCGGCGTGAGGAGCGACGGTGAGCGAGCCGTGCTCGAAGAACGAGCCGGGGCCGAGTCGGGTGCTGACGGCCGCCGGCTGCTCGCCGCCGTCCGGACCGTAGAAGATCACCCACACCGCGAGGTCATCGCCGAACTCCTCGAAGCGGTGCGCGAGGCCGGCGGAAGCGAACAGAAAGTCTCCCGGCCCGAACGCGTCGCGATGCGCGCCGTGCACGAACGTGCCGCTCCCGCTGACGACGACGTAGATCTCGTCGCGCACGTGCGGCTGCTGCGGATCGAATCCGCGCGGCGCGTACAGCTTGACGGTGAGCCCGTCGCGCTCGTGAGCGAGGACGGAGCGTGCGCCGTCAGGACCGGGGAGTCGCGCCAGCCAGTCGGCTGGCGCGAGTGCAAGGGTGGTCACGGCTTCACATCGAGATACGGGTCGTTGTCGTGGCCGTTCGCGTGGATGGTGTACTTGTACTGTTTCACCTCAGCGAACGTGCCGGTCGTAGCGCGGTACTCGCAGCCGGGGCCGCCCGAGTTGTAGCTGACGTCGGAATAGCCCTCGATGGTGATCTTGAAGTCGAAGGAGGCGCAGAAGCGGACCTTCTGATTGTCCTTCTTGACCTGCGCCGTTTCCTCGCTGGGCCGCGGCATGCCGCTGCCATCGAGCGTGATGGTGATGACCTTATCCTGCAATCCGTTGGACATGGTGAAGCTCCTCTCTCATGTAGACCGCGATTTAGTGGGTCGAGTCGCTGGACCGTGGCGACTGAACGATTGCCTGTAGCCTACCGCTTTTTTGCAGGTTGGCAAATTCAGGGTCGCTCTGCACACTGGCGGTCGTGGCGCCGAGACGGATGGCCTGCTCCAAACGCGCGATGGCTTCGTCTTCAGCGCCGGCGATGTTGGCGATGACCGCCGCTTCATAAATGTACGCCGGATCGCTGGGCGCGAGCTCCAGGGCGCGCAGGATCGCGGTACGGCCTTCACGCACGCGACCGATCTTCGCCAATGCGGCGGCGCGCGCGGCGTGGGCGAAGGCATCAGAAGGGTTCACTCGGATTTCTTCGTCGCACAATTCGATGGCGCGGTCGAACGCGCGGCGCGCATCGGCTTCGCGACCCGGCACCCAGCGCAATGCATCACCAAGATTGCGCCAGTAGAGGAAGCTCGCCGGTGTGAGCTTCACGGCCTGATCGTACGCTGCCGCTGCCTCGGCGTACTTGCCCGTGGCATACAGGCACGTACCGAGATTTGAATAGCCCTGGCTCGTGGGTTTGCGTTCAATGGAACGCTTGTAGACGGCCACCGCTTCATCGTAGCGGCCGAGGAGCTGGAACATGCCTCCGAGATTGTTGTAGCCGTACTCGTTGTCGGGGACGAGTTGCACGACGCGTTGGAAATGAGGGACGGCATCGGCAACGCGCCCGCGCGAGTAGTAGAACACGCCGAGTTTGTTGTACGAGCTCCAGTAATTCGGCTGCAGTGCGATGGCGCGCTTGTACTGCACCTCGGCATTTTTGAAATCGCCCGAGGCCTTGTACGTCTCCGCCAGCCCGAGCACCGCATCGGCATTGTTCGGCTGCTGCGACAGCACGCGCAGGAACGCCTCCACCGATTCTTTGTGGCGGCCGGTCGCGCGCCGCAGCTCGCCGAGGGTCAC
>DASUSL010000008.1:0-6928 GCA_036375135.1 Thermoanaerobaculia bacterium
GCGGCAGCGACGCGGCCGCGGTCCGGACGTGCTCCGCTATGCTGCGCCCGTGGACGTCGCCCAGTTCCTCCTCGCGCTGATCGCGATCTTCGTCGCGGCGAAGCTGTTCGGCGAGCTCGCGGAGCGGCTCGGGCAGCCGGCTGTCCTCGGGGAGCTGATCGGCGGCGTGATCATCGGCGTCTCCGGCTTCCACCTGGTCGACCCGCACGACGCCACCATTCATCTCCTCTCCGAGCTCGGCGTCATCCTCCTGCTCTTCCTCATCGGCCTCGAGACCGACCTGAAGAAACTGATGGAAGTGGGCGGGTCGGCGACGGCGGTGGCCATCGTCGGCGTGCTGCTGCCGCTCGCGGGCGGGATCGCCTTCGGCCAGTTCCTCGGCCTGCGGATGATGGTCTCGGTGTTCCTCGGCGCGTCACTCACCGCCACCTCGGTGGGCATCACCGCGCGCGTGCTCTCCGACCTCGGTCATCTCAAGGACGACGAGTCACAGGTCGTCCTCGGCGCGGCGGTGGTGGACGACATCATCGGCCTCGTGCTGCTGACGCTCGTCGGCACGCTGGCCGCCGGCGGGGCGCTGACGTTCCTCGGCGTGGGGCGCGTGATCCTGGTCGCCTTCGGCTTCGTCATCCTGGCCATCATCGTCGGCTCGCAGCTCGCGCCGCGGCTGATCCGCATCATCGACCGCATCGAGATGCAGCGCGGCCTCTTCTTCTCCGCGATCGTGTTCATGCTGCTGCTCGCCTTCATCGCGCACAAGGTCGGCTCGGCGATCATCATCGGCTCGTTCGCGGCGGGACTGGTGCTGGCGCGCACCGAGCGCGGTCGCGACATCCAGCGCGAGGTGCACGACGTCGCGAACTTCTTCATCCCGATCTTCTTCGTGGTCGTCGGCGCGGCCATCGACGTGAAGAGCATGGTGGGCCGCTTTCTCTGGATCGGCCTGGGCCTGACCGTGATCGGGATCGTCGGCAAGGTCGCCGCGGGATACGTGGTGTGGAAGAAGGGGCTGCGGCGGACGGTGATCGGCGTGGGCATGATCCCGCGCGGCGAGGTCGGCCTGATCTTCGCGCAGATCGGCCTCAGCTCGCAGTTGCTCAGCGCGGGGCTCTACAGCTCCGTGGCGATGATGGTCATGCTGACGACGCTCATCACGCCGCCGCTCCTGCGGCGCCTCCTCGACCCGAAGCCGCCCGACCGCGGGCCGGACGACCCGACGGGCGACTATGTGATGGAGGCGCCGATGGATCGCGGGGATTAGGGGAGCGCCGCCGTCCCGGCGGCTGCCGTGGTGGCGTCCCGCCGCCACGCGCGGGCGAGACGCCCGCGCGGCAGCCGGCGAGGACGCCGGCGCTCCGCTCCGCTAGGCGCTCCGCTACGTCACCCGTCGCTTTGCTTCCTGGAATCCCGGCTCGTCGAGCGTGCCGCGGTTGCCGATCTGCTGCGCGCGGTTTCTCGCGTCGCGCACGCGCTCCTCGGTCAGCGGGTGCGTGGCGAAGAACTGTTCCACGCGGCCGGGCTGGCCCTGCCGGTGCTCCATCAGCTCCTCGAACATCGTGGCCATGCCGATGGGGTTGTAGCCGGCGCGGGCCATGGCCTGGATCCCGAGCTCGTCCGCCTCGCGCTCGGCCTCGCGGCTGAAGCGCGCCAGCGCGCCGCCGGCGACGATTTGCGCCGCGATCTGCGCGAGCGCGCCGGGGTTCTGGCCGAGGGCCACGCCGGCGAGGACGCTCAGTCCGTATTGACGCGAGATCTGCTCGGTCGAGTGACGCGCGGTGACGTGGCTGATCTCGTGCGCCATCACGCCGGCGACCTCGGCCGCGTTGTCGGCGTTGGCGATCAGGCCGGTGTGCACGTAGACGTGTCCGCCCGGAATGGCGAACGCGTTGATGGCCGGATCGTCCACGACGTGGAACTGCCACGGCAGCCGGTTGAACGGCTCCGGCGTCTGGGCCACGATCTTCTGGCCCATCTGATTGATGTAATTGTTGAGCGTCGGATCATTGCTGAGGCGCACCTGTCTGGCGATGTCCTGCGAGAGCTGCGCGCCCAGCTGCCATTCCTCTTCGATGGAGATGAGATTGAAGTCGCCGCCGCCCCCCGAACCGCACGAGACGGTCAGGAGGGTGGCAAGCGCGAGAGCGAGAGTCGTGCTGCGCTTGTACATGCCGGCGCGAAAGTGCAGGACGGGTGCCCGGCGGCGCAGTCGTTCCTCTGCGTCTGCGGTGAGGAGAGAGTCCGTTACGGCCTCGTGACGTGCATGCCGTCGGAAGTCCGTTACCCTCTTCCAGACTTCCGCATCGGGCAAGGATGGAACCGTGACGACGCGAGTCTCAGCCGCGATCCTGGGGGAAAACACAATGACTCGAGCACTTCTCGTCCTGCTTCTCATCCTCGGACAGTTTCCTGTCGCCGCGGCCCCGCGCAGGCGAGCCGTACGATCGCCCGAACCGGTAGCCGCGCGGGACACCGCGCCCATCGTCGCAGCGGCAAGGGAGTCCGCGGACGCTGCGTTGAAGGCCGGCATTCCGGCCGTCCAGATCGCCGTGTCCGAGCGCGGCCGGATCATCTACGAAGAGGCATTCGGCGTGACCGACATTCAGAGCGCCACTGCCGCGACACCGCGCTCGGTGATGCAGGTCGGCTCCGTCACGAAGCAATTCACCGCGGCGGCGATTCTCCGCCTTGCCGAGCGCGGCGCTCTGACCCTCGACGATCGCATCGAGAAGTACGTGCCGGAGTTCGACAACCGGGGGGCGACGATCACACTGCGGCAGCTCCTGAGCCACACGTCGGGAGTTCGTCGCGACTGGTACCCGCCCACGCCGAGCGGGCTTGCCCCGCCTGCGGCCGTGACGCGCGAGCACACGATCAAGACCCTCAACCAGTACTCGTTCGACTTCCCGCCCGGCACCAAGTGGAGCTACAGCAACGCCGGCTACCTGCTGCTCGGCTATGCCATCGAATCGATCACGGGCATGTCGTACCCCGATTTCATCCATACGGAGCTCGCGCTGCCGCTCGGGCTGGTCGACACGGGCGTGTGCGGAACGCAGAACCTGCCGCTGCCGGAAGGCTATGGCCTGCTCGGAGGCGCGTGGGTGCGGATGCCGGCGCCCCACACATCGGTCCTGTTGTCGGCCGGTACGCTTTGCTCCACCGCGTCGGATCTCGCTCGCTGGGCGCACCTCCTCGCAACCGGGCACGTCATGCTCCCTGCCTCGTACGCGACGATGACCACCCCGGCACGACTCCCGAACGGCACCATCGTCACGTCCGGCTACGCGCTCGGCGTGGCCACGCAGAACATGCTGGGGCAGCCGGCCGTGTGGCACTCCGGCGCAATCGACGGCTACCAGAGTTTTCTCGTCCATTTCCCGAACCACGAGATTGCCGTTGCGGTGATCACGACTGCGTTCCCGACCGGACCCGCCGGCGGTAACCCCCAGACCATCGCCACGGCGGTCGCGAAAGCCGCGCTCCCCGCGCCGTAGCGCTTCTTCGCCGGCCGGAATGAGGACGATCCAGTGACTCGAGCACTCCTGGCCCTGCTTCTGACGTTCGCACAGCTTTCTGTCGACGCGGCGCCGCGCAGGCGAGCCGTGCGGCATCCTGTGCCGGTCACGGCGTCAGCCGCCGTCGTGACAGCGGCACGTCAGACCGCCGACGCTGCCTTGAAGGCGGGCGTTCCGGCGGTGCAGATCGCGGTGTCCGAGCACGGGCAGATCGTTTACTCCGAGGCATTCGGCGTGACGGACAAACAGAGCGCGACCGCGGCAACACCGCGATCGCTGCTGCAGGTCGGCTCGGTCACGAAGCAGTTCACCGCGGCGGGGATTCTCCGCCTGGCGGACCGCGGGGCGCTGACACTCGACGATCGCATCGAGAAGTACGTCCCGGTGTTCAACCCCCGTGGGGCGACGATCACCCTGCGGCACCTCCTCAGCCACACGTCGGGACTCCCGCGCGACTGGTTCCCACCCGGTCCGCCGTGGCCGAACCTGATCGCGCCGGTCACGCGTGAGCAGACCCTGAAGTCGCTGAACGCCCAGCCGTTCGCTGCCGCGCCTGGCGCACAGTGGAGCTACAGCAACGCCGGCTACCTGCTCCTCGGCTATGCGATCGAATCGATCACGGGTATGACGTACCCCGAGTTCATCCAGAGCGAGCTCGCGTTGCCGCTCGGGCTCCTCGACACGGGTGTGTGCGGAACGAACAACCTGACGGTGCCGGAAGGGTACGGCCTGATCAACAACGCGACGTGGATCCGGCTCCCGTCCCTCCACCAGTCGGTTACGTGGACGTCCGGTTCGCTTTGCTCCACCGCATCCGATCTCGCGCGCTGGGCGCACCTCCTCGCGACCGGCCACGTCCTGCTGCCTGATACCTACGCGACCATGACCACCCCCGCACGACTCGCGAACAACGCCCTCGTGCCGAACGGTTACGCGCTCGGCGTGCACAGGCAGTCATTGCAGGGCCATCCGATCGTGTGGCACAACGGCGCAATCGACGGCTTCCAGAGCCATCTCGTCTACCTGTCCAATCAGGACATCGCCGTTGCGGTGGTCACCAACGGGTTCCCCGCCCCGGCCGCCGGCGACCCGTACCACATCGCGGTGGCCATCGCGAAGGCTGCGCTGGCGGGGCAGTAGGGCCTCGCCATGCCGGCTTCGGTGCACCGATGATCCGCGAACAATTCGACCGCGATGGGTGGGTGCTCGTTCCGCGCTTCCTCGCGCCGCGAGAGGTCGAAGCGCTTCGCTCGGCGACCGACGAGCTGGCGTCGAAGGGTGCACACCTCCAGGCCGACGCCGAGATCGACGGCGCCCGGTACCAGGTGCAAACCGCGGGCGGCCGCCGAGGGGAGACCGCGATCGTGCCCGGGGCGCTGCGAAAGATCACGTTTGCGTCGTCCGCCAGCGAGGAGGTCGCCCTCCTCCGCAACGACCGGCGGGTCCTGAAGCTCATGGAGTCGGTCGGTGTGACCTCGCCGCGGTGGATCGTGGATCAGATCAACCTGAAGGCGCCCAGGGTCGGCACTGGCTTTCCCTGGCACCAGGACTCGGCGTTCGTCGCGTGGCAGCAGCGTGACTCGATCGCGAAATACGGCGGGGCGAACCTGGTGATCGCCCTCGATCGCGCGGACGAGGGGAACGGCGGGTTCGAGGTCCTGTCGGGTACCCACGCGGGCGGCGCGGTGAACTTCGATTACGACACTTCCGACACCAATGCAGGCGTCTTCGACGAGAGCCGTCGAACGCTGATCCCGCTCGATCCAGGTGACGCGGTGGTCTTCCATCCGTACCTGGCGCATGGGTCGGGACCGAATCCCTCACCGCTTCCGCGCCGCCTCGTCGCACTGTGGTTCATCGGCGCGCCAGCCATCGCTCCGCGATGCGGGGCTCACCGGCGCGCTGGGAAGTGAAGTCGATCGCAGCGCCTGAACCTGCCCCGAGAGTAGCGGGGCTGACGCGGGCGCGCCGCATGCACTTCCGCCCGCGCATGGACGAACAGAAACTGCTCGACGCTCTCGTGGCGCGCGCGGCCGAGGATGCGCGCGCGTTCCGCGAGAAAAACCCGGACGACGCGCCGACCGAGCGCTGGATCGAGAACAGCTACACCGCCGCGCTGCCGCTGGCCAAGGACGACATCGGCTTCGATCCCGGACCGGGACCGCATCCGCAGCTCTTTTCCGCGTACCGCAACGCCATCGCCGGCGCGGTCGGCGAGCGGGTGAGCCGCCTCGATCCGGCGGACGACCTGCAGGCGCCGCCGGCAGGGGAGAACTGATGCCGGTCCCGCAGCAGCAGGACGCTCCCGGCACCGACGAAGATCTGAAGCCGCACGCCGATCACGGCGAGGAGAGCTATCGCGGCAGCGGCAAGCTCGAAGGACGCGTGGCCATCATCACCGGCGGCGACAGCGGCATCGGCCGCGCCGTGGCCATCGCCTTCGCGCGCGAGGGCGCGGACGTGGCCATCGGCTATCTCTCCAAGAAGGAAGAGGAAGACGCGCGCGAGACGGCGAAGTGGGTCGAGCAGGCCGGACGGCGCTGTCTGCAGCATCGCTTCAACGTGCAGCATCGCGCCGAGTGCGAGGCCTTCGTCGCGCGCACGGTGAAGGAATTCGGCCGCCTCGACATCCTGGTGAACAACGCCGCGTATCAGCAGGAGCAGCAGTCGATCCTCGACATCACGGAGGAACAGCTCGACGGGACGTTCCGCACGAACATCTACGGATACATCTTCATGGTGCAGTGCGCGCTGCCGCATCTGAAGGAAGGGTCGTCGATCATCAACACGGGCTCGGTCACGGCCATGAAGGGAAACCCGACGCTGATCGACTACTCGGCCACGAAGGGTGCCATTCACACGTTCACGCGCGCGCTGGCACAGAGCATCGCCGACCAGGGCATTCGCGTGAACTGCGTCGCGCCCGGTCCGGTCTGGACGCCACTCATCCCCGCCACGATGGACAAGAAGCACGTGAAGGAGTTCGGCAAGAATACGGTCTGGGGACGCGCGGCGCAGCCGTCCGAGATCGCGCCGTCGTACGTCTTCATCGCCTCGAGCGACGGGCAGTACTACACGGGAGAAACGTTCGCGCCGACAGGCTCCGAGACCAGCCGCTGAGCGAAGACGACCGAGGCGCCTCCGGCGGGGCGGTGCGGCCGCCGGCGCTCGTTGGCTGAGCAGAACGTACTCATGCCGCCAACACGAGGGGACGACGAAGGGCCTCCGGCGGGCCGACGCGGTCGGCAGCGCTGGTTGGCCTAGCCGGGCCGCACGCCTGTCGCCTGACGCGCGCGTCTCGGGGACGCACGCGCCTGAATAAGCGCTGCCGGCCGCGCCGGCCCGCCGGAGGCCTCTGGTCGTTCCCTTGTGCGTTGGCGGCGTGAACGCGTTCTGCCTGGCCAACGGGCGCC
>DASUSL010000009.1:0-6984 GCA_036375135.1 Thermoanaerobaculia bacterium
CCAACGCGCGGCACTTAGCTCTTCACGACTCTTACGCAACAGCGGAAGTAATGCTGCAAAATATGCGATCGATCCCACCAGAATCGACCAAACAACGGCTCGAAGCTGCTGGGTCGTCAAGCCAGCGATCCACAAATTGTCAGGGTTGCGAAGGAAGTACCCGAACAGAACAGTAACGACAGCAAAGTTCACTACGGCGAGCTGCCAAATCGCTGATCGAAAATTGGCGTACGCGAGATCTATGAGTTCCTCGACAAGTTCCGTCGTGCGTCGGGCCTGGGTCCGCCTTTCCATTCAGCGATCATACGCCTTTTCAAAAGTGAAGGCGACGCCTGTCGGCAAACGGCGGACCTCCTCTCACGGGTGACGCGGAGGGTGAGGACCGGGTGGAGTTTTTCGTTTACAGGCGTCTGCCTACCGGCGTGTTGTCGATTTGCTCAACGCTTCGCCACGGTCCGGCTAACGTCCTTGGTGTAAGCTGCGGCGGGCTTCACGCGCTAGGAGCAACGCGGCGCGACGGCCGCCGCGACTAACGAGCTGGCTCGGCGGGAGCGACCTGCGGCCGGCGTGACGCCATGAAGCTGGCGGCTCAGTAGCCGGCTCGGCCGCATTGGCATTAACTTAAATTAAGCGCTACAGTGCGTAACTATATGAAACGGAGCCACTTCCGGTGACCTGCACCGGTGATCGTTCACGTTGTCTTAGTTTTGCGCCTGAATTCATTGAACCCGGAGTGGAACGCGTCCAGCGGCAAATCGCGTCATGGCCGTCATAATTGTCAGTATGGATAGCACCATGCAGCGCTGGTGGTGGTCGATTCGCGCACGCGCAAGTGCCGGTGGTTCAGCGACTTACAGGATCTATAATTGCTTAAGTTAATGCCAATGCGGCTCGGCCGCCGGGCGCGTGATCCGGCGGCTCGTCAGCTTCAGCTCGAAGTTAGGCCGTGAATCGCGAACAGTGCCAGTGACGATTTCTGCGGCTCACGCAGCAGATTCACCGCGAGGCGATGCCTTGAAAGCCATCACGCGAGGCTTGGTTCAAGAAAGCGAGAGTGTTCGTGGATTTCACAGCGACCTGCGGCGGCTCGGCGAGACCGCGGCGAAACAGGTTGCTCCCTTGTAGATGGCGCGCATTCGGCGTAGTCGCCCAATTAACGGCGTACATTCGTTGAGGTCCCGTCTTGAATGGCACGTCGTACGGCAAATAGTCCCAATCGGCACGCGCGAGCCACTTTCCTTGTCGCCACCTCTCCATCGTGAACCCTTTGTGCATCTCGGAAAGATCATTTGTCAGCGACGGCGCCGCGACAACTCCGATCCATTCCTGCGACTCCGCGAGCTCGTATACCTCGACGAGGCCTTTGCCGACGTAGATCCCGTTCGCCGCATCGACGTACAGCTCACCGAATCCAAGCGCACCGCGGGCGGGAAGCTCATACTCCAATAGCTTGTCAATGACAGTCCGGCTGACACGAAGAAGCGTCGATAGTTGACGAAACCAATCGTCCCTATCGTGAACTAGCGGGTGCGAGTACATGACGAGGCTATCAGACATGAGGAGCAAGGTCATGCCGGTAGCCTCCTCGAAAGCTGCGCGAATACCGCCGAGATCAGCGGCCTCAATCTGCTCGTACCGTTCGGCGATGGCGCCTACCGACAAAATGTCTTGCTGCTCAGCCTCGTGACGCACTGCGGCCGCGCCGATTGTTGTGTAGATCTGGCCAAACCGACCGACCATCGATTCCAACGTCTCGCTCAGAACCAAGTTCTTGAACCCTAGAATGTCGAAGTACGCGATCAGTCGTTCGTACGACATTCTCCCTCCAAGGACGAAAAGTCTACCTCACCGCAAGTCGCGCACCGCCCTGCTTGGGTCCTTCGCTGCTCCGGTCCTCGTCTTCGTCACGCCGTGCGGGCTTTTTCGTCGCCGAACAGTGCCGTCACCCGGGCGGGAGCAGCGATGGCGCAGGTGGTAGCGCACCGAGGCCACGGTGTTCGTGCGCGGCGCGCCGCTTGCCGATGCAGCGTTAGGCGCTCGGTCATGAGAACGAGCAAGCGGCGTGACGTGCACGAACACTGTGGCCGAATGCGCGAAGGGGCGGGCGGCGCGTTGCGAACGGTGTGCGACAAAACTCCGCGCGGGTGGTGGTGGCGCTGCAATAAGCGCCTACCGCGGTTGGTGGAGCGGGTGTGAAGGGGCGATTATTGCAGCGCCAATGGCGGAGAGCGGATTTTGTCGCACACGGTTCGCAACTTCAGCGCTGCGGGGGCGGAACGTGCGGCCACGATGAACCGGCAGCTTGACCGCCAACCTGAAAAACGCGGAGCGTCGGTGGCTACGTCCGCCCAACTTGTACGTCGCCTGGTCCGCGTAGCAGGAATCGTTGCACGGAGTTTGGCCTCTCCGCGATGAAGCGTGCAGCGCTATGCGGCGGAAATGACGCGTAGCGCGGTGAACGAGTGCGGGAACGGCGTGCAGCGCGGGGAGTTGTATCGCGCTCGCATGTCGCATAGCGCGGACCGCGCTACCGGCCGCGGGAGAAATTTCAGCGGGCCGGGAGGCCAGCACTCCATCGCGTTGGGAGTACTCCGTACGCCGCGTGCTCCGTAGTGCAGGACGTACGTATCGATCATCGTCGTGATCACGTCGCGGGGCCCCATGGCGGTGATGGCGTCGCTCCCTACGTATGCGCCACCAGCAGCAGCGCTTTTGCCCGGCGCGTCACGGCGTGCACGCAGCGCTCGAAATTCGCGGGGTCCAGGGCGGCGAAGCTTTCGTCCAGGGCGACGAGCTCCGCGTCCTGGAGGATGGCGCGGGCGACGTAGAGGCGGCTTTTCTCGCCGTGGGAGAGTTGCCAGCCGGCGTCGCCGATCATCTGGAGGAGGCCGGAGGGCATGCGGTCGAGGAGGTCGCCGAGGCCGAGGTCGCGGCAGAGGGATTCGGCTTCTTCCATGTCGCCCATGGCCGGAGGCCACTGGCGGCCCATCAGGAGGTTGAACGCGAGAGTGTCGGCGAAGACGTGGTTGTCGTGGAACTGCGGGGCGGCCGCGGCGCGGCGGCGCCACTCCGTCTCGCCGAACGTATGCAGGTCGACGCCGTTCAGGAGGAGCACGCCCGAGGTCGGGCGGCGCAGGCCGGTGAGGAGAGAGAGGAGAGTGGACTTGCCGGAGCCCGACGGCGCGTCGAGCAGGATGCGATCCCCCGCGTGGATGGTGAGCGTGCAGCCGGTGAGAACCGGGCGGGAGGCGCGCGCGGGATACGCGAAGGCGACGTCGGAGGCAGTCAGGACCGGCCCCCCGTCGGTGCGCGGCGGACGCGCGACGTGCGCGGGGAGGCCGTCGATGCCGGGACGCTCGGCGGCGTGGAACATGGAGGCGATCTGCCTCCAGACGATCGCGGCATCGGCGAGCGCGGGCGCGGCGTTGGTGAGCTTCCCGAGACTCACCGTCGCGAGCACGATGCCGGCCACGCTGGCGACGAGCTGGGACGCGCCGGCAGTTCCGGCGAGCAGAGCCGGCGCGAGCGCGGCGACGCCGATGACGGTCCACACCGGCGGCATGGCGATGAGGAAGGCCTCGCTGCGATCCATGAGGACGGACTTCTGCAGGTGGTCGCGCACCTGGCGGTCTTCGTCGCCGTGCCACTCCGCCGGCCGCTGCTGCGCGACGCGCGTCCGCTGCCCGATGATCTTCTCGATCATGTCGTGAGTCATGGCGATGCGCCCATCCGCCCAGCGCCGGCGCACGCGGTAGTAACGCCAGGCAACGACGCACGCCGCACAGGCCCACGCCACGAGAAGGGCGGCGTGGACCGCGCCGCCGGCGCCGGTCCACAACAGCGCGGACGCGATCGCGAGCTCGACGATGCTGAGGATGCCCAGGATGGCGCCGGCGTGGGCGACGGTCTCGAAGGCGTCGGCCTCGCTGGCGTGGCCGACGAGCTCTCCGACGCCGGAGGCGCGCAACTCATCCGGATCGAGCCGCAGCGCACCGACGAGCAGACGCCGTTTGAGAAAGTCCGCCGCGCGCAACGCCACCATGCCCTCGACGCGGATGACGAGCATGCGCACCGGCACGATGGAGCAGAGCGCGAGGAGCCAGCCGACGAGCCAGCCCGGATCGACACTGCCCTGCAGCGCGGCGCGGCTCCCCCACGTCCACACGGCGACCCACAACGCGTACTCGACGAGCTGCAGGAGGAGCAACGCCGCGGCGGACGGGCTGGTGATGGCCGCGCGCAGATGCTCGCGCAGCGGCGCGCCGACGGAGCGGCGCAGCTCCCAGTACGTGCCGACGACGCGGTTGCCGATCTGCGCGCGCAGCATCGCCTCCCGCGCGGCCTCGCGGCGCCGCGGCCTCACCCCCACGCGCTCGATGAACGCCTCCACCCCCTCGGCCACCCCCGCCTCGGCGGCGCTGCACAGGAGGCGGCGCAACTCGGCGCGCGGCACGGTGCGGACGTGCTGCTCCGCGTCGATGCAGCGGTTGCGGCCGATGAGCAGGAGGAACGCGTCGCCGGTGCGCACGAGCAGCGGCACGCGGGTGCCGAGCAGCGCGTCGACGTCGGCGTAACGGAGATCGCCGCGAACGCTCTCGACGTGCTGCGCCTGCAGCGTGGCCTCGAGCCAGCGGTTCAAGGCCGCACGTTCCAGCGGCGGCGCGGATGCGCTCGTGCCGCGCGCGGTGGACAGCTTCGACTCCGCGAGCAGCAGCGCCAGGGCGTCGGACAGCCGCGCGGCGGGCCAGGTCAGCTCAGCCAATCGCGCTTCATCCATCGAGCCTCCCCTGCCGCAGCGTCAGCCGCCGCCACGCCGTCGCGGAGGACATGGTCGCGGCCATGGTCTCCTGCGCGGCGCGCAGCCCCGCGTAGTACGACGCGGGATCGCTCGCCAGTGCCGCCGGCGCACCGTCTTCGACGACGCGGCCGCGCTCGACGACGAGCACGCGCTCGAAGAGCCGCGCCTCCTCCGGATCGTGCGTGACGTACAGCATGGTCACGCCGCGCCACAGCTCGCGCGCGCGGGCGAGCAGCGCATTGCGCCGCGGGCGATCGAGTCCGCGGAACGCTTCGTCGAGGATGACCAGGCGCACGCCGTCGCGGCCGAGGGCGCGGCCGAAGCGCACGCGTTGTCCTTCGCCGCCGGACATGAGCGCGCCCGATTCACCGAGGCGCGTCTGCAGTCCATCGGGCAGCGACTCGAGCACGTTCAGCAACTCCGCCTGCTCGAGGATGGCCTCGGCCGGACGCGCGGCGTGCGCATTGCCGTATTCGAGGTTCTCGAGCAGCGAGCGGTTCCAGAGCTGCACCGCCGGATCGACCCACGCGGTCTCGCCGCGCAGGCGCTGGAGCTGCTCGTCGTCGAGCGGCAGGCCGTCGATGGAGACCGTGCCGCTCGCCGCGCGATGCCATCCGAGGAGCAGGCCGACGAGCGTGGACTTGCCGGCGCCGGACGTGCCGACGATCGCGACGTGCTCGCCGCCCTCGATGTGCAGCGCGACGTCTTCCAGGAGTGCGTGGCCGGCGATCGTGACGTTCACGTCGTCGTAGTGGATGGACACGCCTCCCGCGCGCGTGACGGCCGGAGCGTCCGTCGCAGCCGTTTCGCGCTCGGGAGCCTGCAGGATCTCCAGCAGGCGCACGCCGACGCTGCGGAATCTCGGATAGAGCCGGAGGCGCTGGCTGAGCGTCATGGCGATGGCGGGAATGGTCAGCGCCCAGTAGACGAGCAGCAGCGTGCTCCCGCTCACGCGCGTCAGCGCCGCGGTGACGATCCACGCCGCCGCGGCGAGGCAGAGCGCGAGCTGCACGCCCTGCGCGATGACCGCGGTGGTGATGCGGCTCTGCACGGCGGCGCGCCACTGCGCGAGCAGCTCTTCGTGCTGGCGGCGGATGGCGCTCGCGGCGCCGTGCGCGCGCAGCGGCATCAGCCCGAGGAGCGTGTCGAGGTAGAAGCGCGTGAGGGCGCCGGCATGCGTGCGCGCGCGCATGTCCGCCGAGGCCAGGGACGGATGCGCGAGCAGCGGCACGAGCACGGCCACGATGGCCGAGGCGATGGCCGCGATCGCGACCGAGGGCGCGATCCAGCAGATCGCGGCGGTGATGACGGTGAGCCGCAACAGGACGCGCGCGACCTGCGCGCTGAGCTCCGGATAGCGCCGCAGCGGCGAGACGCTGTGGCAGCGTTCGGCCATGTCCGAGCGCAGGCGTGTCTGCAGATAGCTGTCGTGCAGCCGGGGGAGCCTGGTCAGCAGCGCGATGCGCAGTCTCGCCTCGAGCCGGTTGCCGACGCGCAGCAATGCCACGCCGAGAGCGGTCTCGGTCGCGGCGAGCACGACGGCGAAGACCAGGACCGCGATGAGGGCGCCGAGGGCCTGTTCGGGGATGGAGCCGGCGGCCCCGAACGCGATCACGCCGCGGAAGAGCATCGCCTCGACGGCCGCGGCGATGGCGGTGATCAGCAGGCCCGCGGCCACGCCGGCCAGGGCCGCGGGGTGCTCGCGCCACGCCATCAGCAGCAGGCGGCGCATGCTCCCCGGTTGCGACCCGCGCCGCTCGCGCGGCGCTGCCGGTCGCGCGGCCGCTCCGCCCATGAATCGTACGAGGACGGCACCGCGATAGACGATCTGCTCTTCGTGCGGAAAGGCGCTCCAGAACGACGGCGGGATGGATTCACGCCATTGCGCGGGTCCCGCGGCGACCGCACGCGTGAAGACGTCGAGCAGCGCGCGCTCGGCTTCCGCGCCGCGGCGCAGCGCGCGCGAATCGACGAGGAGGTGGATGTAGCGCGTGGCCGCGTCGAGGACGGCGAGCGGGAACCAGGTGCCGTCGCTCAAGGCATCGCGCACGAGCTCTCCGGCGGCACGCGGTCCGATGCCGAGTTGCAGGATGCGGCGTCTCACCGGCTCGTGAAACTCGTTCTCGTCGGCCCATTGCCGCCACACCTCGGCCTCGAACGGAATCCCATGGATGAACAGTTGCTCG
>DASUSL010000010.1:0-2555 GCA_036375135.1 Thermoanaerobaculia bacterium
CGGGTCCTGGGGACGCACGTGCATGACAAGCGCTGCCGACCGCGTCGGCCCGCCGGAGGCCCCCGGTCGTTCCCTTGTGCGTTGGCGGAAAGAGTGCGGTCTGCTTAGCTGTGGCACGCGTATTCGAGAGCGGCAGCAACGCTGCCGCAGTCCGGACGCTGCGCGTTCTGGTATCGTCGCGCGCGCTTGCACGCACTCCTGAAAATCTGGCTGGCCGTGGTGGTCGTGGCCATCGGCCTGCGCCTTGGCGGACCGCCTCTCCTCGACGCGGACGAGGGACGCAATGCCGAGGTGGCGCGGGAGATGGCGGAGACGAACGACTACGTCATGCCGCGGCTCAACGGGCTGCCGTATCTCGACAAGCCGGTCGTCTACTTTGCCGCGGAAGCGGCGTTCATGGAGGTCCTCGGGCCGACCGAGCTCGCGGCGCGTTTGCCGGCGTATCTGTTCACGCTGGCCACGGCGGCGGTGCTGTTCTGGTTCGCGCGGCGGGCGGGGTACGACCCGTGGGTCACGGCCATCGTCTTTCTGACCATGCCGTTCGTGGTCGCCTTCGCGCGCGTGGTGATCTTCGACAGCGCGCTGATGTTCTTCGTCGTGGTCGCGCTGGCGGCGTTCTGGTGCGCGGTGGAGGAACGCAACGCGCGCTGGTCGTGGCTGGCGTGGGCCGCGATGGGTTTTGCCATGATCACGAAGGGGCCGGTCACGTTCGTGCTGGTGCTGTTCGTGGTCCTTCCGTACGCGTGGCGGCGCAAGGCCTTCGGCGTCGTCTTTCCGCTCATCGGGATCGTGCTGTTCGCGGCGGTGATCGCGCCGTGGGTGTGGGGCGTGACGCAGGTCGTGCCGGAGTTCCTCCGCTACGTGCTCGTCACCGAGACCGCCGCGCGCATGGCCACCGACGAGCTGCAGCGCACGGGACCGCCCTGGTACTTTCTCCCGTACCTGATCGGCGGCGCGCTGCCGTGGTCGATCGTGGCGCTCTCGAATGTAGCGCGGGCTTCGGCACGTGCGGCGTGGCGGGCTGAAGCCCGCCCCACGTTGTTCGTGATTCTCTGGCTGGTCGTGCCGTTCGTGTTTTTCAGCATTTCTCAGTCGAAGCGGCCGCAGTACATCCTCCCGCTGATGCCGGCCGTGGCGCTGCTGGTGGCGCACATCTGGAGCGAGGCGCGGACGCGCGCGGCGGCGATCGTCCTGGCGTTGTTCGGGGCGCTCTTCCTCGCCGCTCCGCTGATCCTCCCGCGCGTGAAGATGAAAGAGGAGATCGCGTCCGCGATTCCGCAGACGGCGCTGATCCTCGGCGTGGCCTTTGCCCTCGGCGGCGCGGTGGCGCTCTTCGCGAAACGCAAGGATCTCGTCCTGGCCGCGCTCACGCTGCCGATCCTGGTGCTGCCGTTCGCCTCCGATCCTCTGCTGCATGCGATCGCGGAGCGGCGCTCGACGAAGTCGATGGTCGCGGAGATGCGGCCGCACCTCACGCCATCCACGGAGATCATCGGAGTCGAGGCGTACGCGGGCTCGCTGTCGTTCTATCTGCGGCGGCCGATCACGGTGGTCAGCGAGGACGCGAGCGAGCTGACGAGCAATTACCTCATCCGCCGCTACGGCCACTTCACCAGCAACCCCGCGACGCCGCTCAAGCCACTGCCGTACTTCGAGCGGTCGCTGACCGGCACGCAGCCGCGCGTCTACATCGTGCGCGTGGGCGACCGGCCGCGGCGCGCGTTGCTGGAATCGCGCGGCTGGCGGATCATCGGAGACGGAGCGCGGCACGTGGCCTACGGCCGCTGACATCGCGAAAGGAGAGCTGTCATGAAGAAGTTCATCATTGCTGTCCTGCTGTTCGCTACCGGTTGTGCCTCCAGCAAAATCGCGCCGAATCGCGCGGAGATCGCGAAGCTGCAGGACGTCCGCGCGGTGACGTACGAGCCGGCGCCGTTCGTCCTCGCCTCGGCCGGCAAGATCGCGGCGGGGAGTCTCTTCGGCATGATCGGCGGCGCGGTGGCAGGGGCGTCGATGCAGAAGGCGGGAGAGGAGCTGATCACGACGTACGCCGTTCCCGATCCCGCCATCGCCGTGCGCGAGCAGTTGTCCGCCGCGCTTTCCGAACAGTTCAATCTGCAGGCGACGCCCGACACACCACCGGCGACGGACATGACCGCACACCTGCAGACGAAGTTCGGCAAGGAGGGCGCCGTGCTCGACACGCACACGGTGAACTGGCAGTTGCTGTACTACCCGTCGGACTGGAGCCATCACTTCCTCTACTACGCCGCCCGCGCGCGCCTGGTGCGCCTCCGCGACGGCAAGGTGCTGTGGCAGAACTACTGCGTGCGCCAGCTCCGCGACCCGAAGGAGAGCCGCAACCAGGTCGACGACTACCGCGCCAACGACGGCGCGCTGCTGAAGCAGAAAGCACAGGAAGCCGCCGACGGCTGCGCGCAGGAGCTCATCGCGCACCTGCGAACAGGGAGCTGACCAGAGGCCTCCGGCGGGCCGGCGCGGCCGGCAGCGCTGGTTGGCCTAGCCGGGCCGCACGCCTGTCGCCTGAATCGCGG
>DASUSL010000011.1:0-2825 GCA_036375135.1 Thermoanaerobaculia bacterium
GGCCGCCGCTTTGGTAAGGGTGCTACGGAGCGGCGGGTGGCACCTTTACCAAAGCGGCGGCTATTCGCCGCCGCACTCCTAGAGTGGATTTAGGAGTGCGGCGGCACGGCCGCCGCTTTGGTAACGGTGCTACGGAGCGGCGGCTGGCACCCGTACCAAAGCGGCGGCTCGTCGCCGCCGCACTCCTAAAGGATGCGGGCGACGGCGTCGACGAGGGTGGCCGGCTCCACGGGCTTGGTCACGTACGCGTCGAACACGCTGTCCTTCGCGGGCGCGCGGCCGGCGGGGAACGCGGTCAGCGCGACGATCTTCATGCCGGGGTTCTCCTCGCGCAGCCGGCGCGCGAGCACGTAGCCGTCCGTCTGCGGCATGGCGATGTCGGTGAGCACGACGTCGGGGCGCCGCAGCGCGATGGCTTCCAGCGCGAGCGCGGCCGAGCCGACGTCCACCACCTCCGCCCCCGAGTGGCGCAGCACCGCGCGGAAGACGCGGCGGCCGTCGTCGTCGTCGTCCACGAGCAGGATCTTCACGCCGGCCAGCACTTTCTCCGGCAGCTCCGGGGTCGCCAGGAGCGGCGAGGGGGGCTGCGGCTCGCGCGGCGCCGCGGCGGCGCCGATCGGCAGCGTGACGGTGAACGTGGAGCCCCGTCCGCGTCCGGCGCTCTCCGCCGCCACGGTCCCGCCGTGCGCCTCGGCCAGATAGCGCACGATCGACAGTCCCAGCCCGAGGCCTCCGTGCACGCGCGTGCTCGGATTCTCGGCCTGGCGGAACGGCTCGAAGACGTGCGGGAGGAAGCCGGGATCGATCCCCTCGCCCGTATCGGTGACCGCGAACTGCACGTGCGACGACGTGCGCCGCGCGCTGATCCGCACCTCGCCGCGTTTGGGCGTGAACTTCACCGCGTTCGACAGCAGGTTCCAGAGGATCTGCTGCAGCCGCGTGGCGTCGCCGACGATCGTGCCGAGGCCGGGCGCGAAGGCGCTGGCGATGGTGATGAACTTCGCGTCGGCGCTCGGGCGCACCGTGTCGATGGTGCTGTGCAGGAGCCGCAGCACGTCGACGTTCTCCATGCTCAGGCGCAGCTTGCCGGAGACGATGCGGGAGACGTCCAGCACGTCGTCGATGAGCCGCGACTGCAGTTGCGCGCTGCGGCCGATGGCCAGCACCGCCTCGCGGAACGTCTCGTCCTGCGGCGGCAGCGCCGGCAGCAGGCGCGCCCAGCCGAGGATGGCCGTCATCGGCGTGCGCAGCTCGTGGGAGAGCGTCATCAGGAACTCGTCCTTGGCGCGGTTGGCTTCCTGCGCCACGCGATACGACGTCTCGGCGCGGTGGCGCTCCTCCTCGGCGAGAAAACGCGCCTCGCGCTGCTCGAAGAGCTGCTCCTCGGCGCGCTTGCGCTCGGTCATGTCGCGCGTGACCTTGGCGAACCCGCGCAGCTCGCGCTGCTCGTCGAACACCGCCGTGATGACCACGTTCGCCCAGAAGCGCGTGCCGTCCTTGCGCACGCGCCAGCCCTCGTCCTCGACGCTCCCCTCGCGCGTGGC
Organism: Thermoanaerobaculia bacterium; assembly: GCA_036375135.1. GTDB lineage: Bacteria > Acidobacteriota > Thermoanaerobaculia > Gp7-AA8 > Gp7-AA8 > QHVT01. The sequence continues at coordinate 1,545 of DASUSL010000011.1, forward strand.
GATCTCCAGCTCGCGCGCCGGCTTGTCCCGATCTTCCTCGGGGTAGAAACGCGAGAAGTGCTGTCCGATGATCTCCTCGGGCTTGTATCCCTTGATGCGCTCCGCGCCGGCGTTCCACGTCGCGACGCGTCCCTCGGGATCGAGGAGGAAGATCGCGTAATCCTTCACCGAGCCGACGAGCAGGCGGAAGATCTCCTCGCTCTGCCGCAGCTCCTGCTCGGCCTTGCGGCGATCGGTGAGATCGCGCGTCACTTTCGTGAAGCCGCGCAGCTCGCCGCGCTCGTCGCGCACGGCGGTGATGACGACGTCCGCCCAGAAGCGCGTGCCGTCCTTGCGCACGCGCCACCCCTCGTCCTCGACGCTCCCCTCGCGGGTGGCTACCTCGAGCATGTGCGCGGGCTTCCCCTGGTCTTCGCGCGGATAGAACTCGGAGAAGTGATGGCCGATGATCTCCTCGGGCGTGTACCCCTTGATGCGCTGCGCGCCGGCGTTCCAGGTGACGACGTGGCCCGAGGGGTCGAGGAGGAAGATGGCGTAGTCGCGCACCGAGGCGACGAGGAGGCGGAAGATCTCCTCGCTCTCGCGGAGGCGCTCCTCGGCGGCGCGGCGCTCGGTGAGGTCGCGCGTGATCTTGGCGAAGCCGATCACGCGGCCGCCGTCATCGCGCAGGGCGGTGATGACCGTCGTGGCCCAGAAGCGCGTGCCGTCCTTGCGGACGCGCCACCCTTCGTCGTGCACGCGGTTCTCGCGGCCGGCAATCCTCAGCTCGTTCTGCGGCTTCTCGGCGAGCAGGTCCTCGGGACCATAGAAGCGCGAGAAGTTCGACCCGATCGCTTCCTGGGCGGTGTAGCCCATGATGCGGGACGCCCCCGTGTTCCAGGAGCGGATCTCGCCATCAGGCCCGAGGAGGAAGATGGCGTAGTCCTCGATCGCGTCGATGAGGACCGCGAGATCTTCGGCGGGCAGTCCGAGCTCGGGTCGAGACATCTGTCGGCCTAAGAGTACAACGTTATCTTGCGTGCGCTACCATCGCTCCATGCGCGCTGCTCTGCTCGCTCTTCTCCTCTTGGCCGCCTGCCGCACCGCGGCGCCGGTGACTTTGTTCGATGCATTGCGCCCCCTTTGCGGGAAGGCGTTCGAAGGACGGCTGGTGGAGGGGACGGAGCCGTCGGACCAGGCGATCGGCGAGCAGCGGCTGGTGATGCACGTGCGGTCGTGCTCCGATTCGGAGATCCGCATTCCGTTCCACGTCGGCGAGAACCGATCGCGGACGTGGGTGCT
>DASUSL010000012.1:0-3877 GCA_036375135.1 Thermoanaerobaculia bacterium
GGCGCACGAGCAGCGCTCGAGCTCGTGGATGGCGTCGGTGATGGCCTGCGTGTCCGTCACTGCGCGCGGATTATAGGTTTGGACTACGTAGGACAGGCTTTCAGCCTGTCCCGGGCAGGCTGAAGCCTGCCCTACGTTGGAGAGCGGCGGCGCAGCAGACGCTACGCGTTCCAGGTTTCGCCGGGGTGGAGCACTTCGAAATGGGGGCCGTCCGCCGCGAGCGCTTCTCGCAACACACGCACCGGCTCGTCCTGGCCGTCGTCGCCGAGGTCGAAGGTGTAGTAGTGCATCGGGATCGAGACCTTTGCGTCCAGTGCAACGGCAGCGCGGACCGCGTCGCGCGGCGAGATGTGCACGCTGCACATGAACCATTCCGGCCGGAACGCGCCGATGGGCAGCAACGCGAGACGCATCGGCCCGAAGCGCTCGCGGATCATTTCGAAGTGCGGCCCCCAGCCGGTGTCGCCGGCAAAGTAGATCGGGCCGCGCGGCGTCTCGAGGACGAAGCCGCACCAGAGGTTCGCGTCGCGGTCGGTGAGGCCGCGCGACGAGAAATGCTGCGCCGGGACGCAGTGCAGGCGTACGTTCCCGGTCAGCGCGACGGAGTCCCACCAGTCGAGATCCGTCGCCCCCTCCAGAAACGCCCCGTTCCCCAGTCCCGCAAACACATGTGGCGCGGGCTTCAGCCCGCGTCCCCCGGCGGGCCCGCGTCCCCCGGCGGGCCCGCGTCCCCCGGCGGGCCCGCGTCCCCCGGCGGGCCCGCGTCCCCCGGCGTGCCCGCGTCCCCCGGCGGGCTGGCGTCCCCCGGCGGGCTGGCGTCCCCCGGCGGGCTGGCGAGCTGCGGCTGCACCGCGAGACCCGGCGGGCTGAAGCCCGCCCCACATCAGGCGGCGGAGTGTGGGGACGTCGAGATGGTCGTAGTGGTTGTGGCTGATGATCACCGCGTCGATGGGCGGCAGGTCCTCGAAGCGGATGCCGGGCGCGTGGCGCCGTTTCGGCCCCGCCCACTGCACGGGACTGCATCGCTGCGACCAGATCGGGTCGGTCAGGATGTTGACGTTCTCCGTCTGGATGAGAAACGTGGCGTGATTCACCCACGTCACGCGCAGGTCGCTCACGCGCTGCGGCGGCACGGACGGCGTGATCTCGCGCCACCGGTCCCACGGGCCGTGATCGCGGTTCAGCAGCCAGCGCATCATGTCGAAGAAGCCCGCGTGCCGCGTCGGCGCCAGGTTCAGGAAGCGCTTGCCGTCGAAGTGGTCCGACCGCGGCCCGCGGTATTTCGGCGCGGCGAACAGCATCAGCGATTGACCGAGCTCATGTCGGGATAGCGCTCGCCCACCGCGATCCCTTTCGGCGCGAGCTCGTCGATGCGCCGCAGTTCCTCATCGCTCAACGTGATGCCGGCCGCGCGGATGTTCTCCTCCAGATACTTCACGCGCTTCGTGCCGGGGATCGGGACGATGTCGTCGCCGCGGTGGAGCACCCACGCCAGCGCGAGCTGCGACGGCGTGACGCCCTTCGCGTTCGCCAGCTCCTCGATGCGCTTCACGAGGTCGAGGTTCTTCTGGAAGTTCTCTCCCTTGAAGCGCGGCGCGTGGCGGCGGTAGTCGTTCGGCTCGAGGTCGTCGATGCTGCGGAAGCGTCCCGTCAGAAAGCCGCGGCCGAGCGGGCTGTAGGCGACGAAGCCGATGCCGAGCTCGCGCACGGTCGGCAGGATCTCGTCCTCGGGGTCGCGGCTCCAGAGCGAGTACTCGGTCTGCAGCGCGCTGATCGGATGCACCGCCTGCGCGCGGCGGATCGTCGCCGGCGCGGCCTCGGACAATCCGAGGTAGCGCACCTTGCCGGACTGCACCAGCTCCGCCATCGCGCCAACGGTCTCCTCGATCGGCACCTTCGTGTCGACGCGGTGCTGGTAATAGAGGTCGATGACGTCGACGCCGAGGCGCTCGAGCGACGCGTCGCAGGCCTGGCGCACGTAGTCGGGGCGGCCGCTGATGCCGAGGAACTCCCCTTTCTCGCCGCGCACGTTCCCGAACTTCGTCGCCAGCACCACCTGATCGCGGCGGTCGCGGATGGCGCGTCCGACCAGCTTCTCGTTCGTGAACGGCCCGTACATGTCGGCCGTGTCGAGGAACGTCGCGCCGAGGTCGATGGAGCGATGGATGGTGTCGATGGCCTCGGACTCGTTCGCGTTGCCGTAGAACTCCGACATCCCCATGCAGCCGAGGCCGATGGCGGAGACGGTGAGACCCTGGTTGCCGAGCTTGCGTTGCTGCATTACGTCCTCCTCTGTGCGCCCGCCTGCGCGGCGAACTGCTCGAACATCTCGTACGGCTGGCAGCCGCTCAGGCCGAGGTTGCCGATGACGAAGGTCGGGATCCCTTCGACCCCGATCGCGTTCGCCTCCGCGCGCAGCGCGTCGACGCGCGCAAGGTATCGCGGATCGTCCTTCGAGCGCGCGACGGCATCGGCCGACAGGCCGGCGTCGCGGGCGATGGTCTCGAGGTCTTGATCGTTCTCGAGGTCCATGCCGTCGCGCCAGTGCGCGTGCATGGCGCGCTGCCGGTATGGCTCGAGCTTCCCTTCCTCGCGCGCGAGCTCGGCCAGCGCGAGCGCGCGGCGCGTGTTCGGGATGCGGTCGCGCTGACGGAAATCGCTGACGCCGAAGCGCGCGGCGAACTCCTTCATGTACGACTCCATCCCGCGCAGACGTTCCGGCGGGAAGAATTCGTCGAGACGCATGCCGCCCGGCGGCGTCTCGGGATGCAGCTCGAAGCCGCGCCAGTCGAGGACGAGGTCGTATTCGTTGAGCAGCCTGACCAGACTGCTTCGCTCCGCGATGTAGCAGAACGGTCAGACGAAGTCGGAGTAGAGGCGGAGTTCCATGACGTGCAACGTTGCAGCGTTCACGCCGGGGGCGCGGGACGCGGGCGGACGCAGGCGGACGCAGGTACGGAGGCTCAAAGGCTCAAAGGTGCAAAGTCTCAAAGGTGCAAAGTCTCAAAGTCTCAAAGGCTCATAGGCCCATAGAGCACAGCACGCTTTGAGGCTTTGAGACTTTGAGCCCTTGAGACTTTGAGACTGTGAGGCCTGTGAGCCTGTGAGCCTATGAGCCTCCGAAGGCGGTATCGCCGTTGCACCCTCGTCCGCAGGAGGCACATGCATGGAAATCCAATGGAGGAAAGACGTCGATGACGCGATTCGCGACGCGAAGGACTCCGGGCGGCCGCTGCTGCTCGACTTCAGCGCCGCACCGATGTGAGGGGGATGCGCTCGGCTGGATGCCGAGGTCTATACGGATCCCCAGGTCGTACGCTTCATCACTGAGAACTTCATCCCCGTCCGCGCGCACGTGAAAGAGAACCCGGCCGCCTTCGAGCGCTTCGGCGCGCAGTGGACACCCACCATTCTGATCATGGACCGCGACGCGAACGAGCGTCATCGCATCGAGGGCTTCCTCCCCGCCGATGACTACCTCGCGCAGTTGCGGCTCGGACTGGCGCACGCGGCCCGCACGCGCGGCGACTTTGGAGAGGCGGAGAAGCGCTACCGCGAGCTGAGCGCCGGCGAGGGCGACGTCGCGGCGGAGTCGCTGTACTGGGCGGGCGTGTCGCGCTACAAATCGACCGACGACGCCGCGGCCCTCGGCGACACGGCGCAGGCCTTCGGCACGCGCTTCACCGACTCGCCGTGGGCGAAGAAGGCCTCGGTCTGGAAGTCGTGATCAGTCCGTCGCCGCGGGTCCGCAGCATTCGAAGTGAATGTTGACGCGGACCACGCACGACGTACCGACATGGTCGGTGAAGTAGGTCCAGGACCGCACACGCATCGGCTGCCCCGTCGCCGGACACGACGGGGCATTCGCCGATGCGAA
>DASUSL010000013.1:0-4687 GCA_036375135.1 Thermoanaerobaculia bacterium
CGCACGGGCGGGGGTGGCGGCGGGACGCCGCCATGGCAGCCGGCGGGACGCCGGCGGTCCGCTTCCGTGGACAACCGAGAACTGGCAACGATCACAACAACCCTCGAGTCTTCAGCAGCTCCGCATTCAGAATCGCCGCCCCCGCCGCGCCGCGAATCGTGTTGTGCACGAGCGCGACGAAGCGCACGTCGAGAATCGGGCAGTGGCGCAGGCGCCCGACGGTCACGGCCATGCCGTGCTCGCGGTCGCGGTCGAGGCGCGGCTGCGGGCGGTCGACGGCGTCGAGGTAGTGGATGGGCCGCTTCGGCGCGGTGGGGAGGTCGAGCGCGGGGAAGTTCTCCAGCGCGGCGCGGACGTCGCGGATCTCCACCGACTCGCGGAACTTCGCGGAGACGGTCATCAGATGTCCGTCGATGGTCGGCACGCGATTGACCTGCGCGGAGATGGTCATCGGCGCCTCGGCGAAGCGGCCGTCTTTCCAGCGCCCGAGGATCTTGCGCGGCTCGGTCTCGATCTTCTCTTCCTCGCCGCCGCCGATGTACGGGATGACGTTGTCGAGGATCGCGTACGAGGCCACGCCGGCGTAGCCCGCGCCGCTGATGGCCTGCATGGTGGTGACGTGCACCGCCTCCACGCCGAATGCGCGCTCGAGCGGCGCCAGCGCGATGGCCAGCCCCATCACCGAGCAGTTCGGGTTCGTGACGATGTACCCCTTGCGCTTCCTGCGCTGCACTTCGATGGCGTCGAGATGGTCCGCGTTGACCTCGGGGATCAGCAGCGGGACGTCGGCGTCCATGCGGTGGTTCTTGGAGTTGGAGATGACCGCGCAGCCGCGGTTCGCGTAGTCGTCCTCCGCCTCGCCGGCCACCGAGGAGTCGAGGCCGGAGAAGAGGAGCCGCGACTCGAGCTCGCCGCCGAGGTTCTTGACGGTGAGGCTCGCGACGTCGTCGGGGACGAGCGACTCCAGGCGCCAGTCGGCCGCGGCAGCGTACGGCTTGCCGGCGCTGCGGTCGGAGGCGACCACTTCGTGCACGCGGAACCACGGATGGTCCGCGAGCAGTTGGATGAAACGCTGTCCGACGGAGCCGGTGGCGCCGAGGATGGCCACGGGGATGCGCTCGGTGCGCGCGGCGTACAGCTCGTGGGCGACGGGAAGAGTTGCAGTCATCGGATGGGCTCCCTTGCAAAAGCGATTCTATGTGGAGGACAGGCAATCGTGCCTGTCGTTGGGGAGCCGCTGGACAGGCAGGCTTGCCTGTCCTCCACGTTTCAGCGTACGGCGCGCTGTTTCGGCTTGCCGAACGACACGACGCGTCCCGCCAGCCGGTTGCCGTCGCTGCGCCAGGTGATCAGCGCGCGGTGGCCGGTCAGCATCGCCACCTGCACCTCGTGCTCGACGCGGTCGCTGGTCGCGACGGTAAAGTGCTCGCGCGCGTCGGGAGTGGCGGGATCGAAGGCGAATGCGTGCACATCGCCCCTTCTCGTTGCGTACGCGATGACGCAACGCTCCGCCGTGCAGGCCACGTCGGGACGCGACTGCTCATCGACGTCGGCGAAGACGACCGATCGCTCGCTGGTCATCCTGCGGTAGTACACGGTCTGCCTCGCCGACCAGGTCATGACGAAGTCGTTGCCGTGGGTGATGATCGCCGGTGTGCTCGGCAGGTCGAAGTTCATGTCCTCGCTCGCGCCGCGGCCGCCACTCGGGTGGTACACGCTGAAGCTGAGCGTGTAGCGGGGCGGCCCGAACCTGGCGCCGTACGGAAACCCGCCGCCGATGTACGTCGGAACGGCCAGCAGGGACCACGACATCTCGGCGCCGTCGTTCGCGATCGCCACCGGCACAGGCCGCGGCTCGTTGACGATGCCGTTGATGCTCGCGTCGCGCGCGACGCGCACGCCCCGCATGCGCGTGAAGGGAATCACGTAGTCGCTGCCCGCCCACGTGACCGTGCGCGGCTCATAGGCCGTCGCGTCGAATCCCTTGTCGTAGCCGATCGCGCGGGGCGCGCCGGTGGGGATTCCGTGTGCGTCGACGGCCATGGCCACGGTCTGCTGCTGGCCGGACACTTCCTCCCAGACGACGAGGAACGACTCGCCGTCCGTGCCGACGGATGGCACGTACGCGCTGCGGTTCGGCATGACGGCGGGAAGGACCGAGAGCGGCGAGATTGCGCGGCCGCTCGCATCGAGCAGCAGGACGTGCACGCGTGCGTATCCCGTCGCATCCCGCTCGCTCCACGCGAGCAGCGCGCCGTTGCGGGCGACCGCGATGGAGTGGTTGCCGCCGCGCTCGGGCCGCGCGTACGGGCCGTAGCTTTGCTCCGTCGCGCCGAGGGTCACCAGGAGCGCGAGTGCGAGCGCGTTCATCACTGCACCGCCCGCCGTTTCGCCGCGCCGAACTTCAGCGTGCGCGTGGCCAGCCGCTCGTCGAGGCCGGCGCTGCGATAGGCGATCAGGCCGCGGCTGTCGGAGAGGATGAGCAGCTCCGGCTCGCGCTCGTCGCGCTCACTGGCCGCGGCCACGAAGAGCTGCGGCGAATACGGCTGCTGCGGCGCGAAGGTGAATCCCTGCACGTCGCCCGAGAGCGTCGCGTACGCGACGATGCAGCGCGACGGCGTGCATTCGAGCCGCGGCCGCGAGGTCGCGTCGATGTTGGCCGCGACCGAGTACCGCGCGCCGCCGGCGATGCGATAGAACACCGCGCCGCGCACGCTCCAGACGTACACGAACTCGTTCCCCGCCGCGGCGACCGCATACGCGCTCGGCATGTCCGCCCCGATGACCTCGGAACCGCTGCGCGCGCCCGCGTTCCAGGCCAGCGTGTACTGCGGCGGCGTCATGAAGCTCCCCAGTCCCGGGAAGCTGAGGTTGCGCCGCACTTCGGCCGTGAAACGCGTGCCGTCGTCCGCCACCGCGAACGGGAACATCCCCGCGACCTGCCCGAGGAGCGTGCCGTCGCGCGCGACGCGCACGGGGATGTGGCCGTCGGGACGGACCGCGTACTCGTCGCCGAGCCACGTGATGTCCGCCGGGTCGTAGATGTTGTCCGCGACCGGCGCGTCGGCGGTGAGCGCCTTCGGCGCGCCGAGCGGCGTGCCGTCCGCGTCGACAGTCATGCCGACCGTCTGCTGGTTCCCGAACACTTCCTCCCACACCACGAAGAACGAGGTGCCGTCGGTGGCGACCGAAGGCGCGACCGCGTTGCGGCCCGGCGTCAGCGCGGGGAGCACCGAGATCGCGCCCATGCGCCCGCTCGCGTCGAGCCGCGCCACGTGAATGCGTGCGCGGCCCGCCGCGTCGTTCTCGCTCCACGCCATCAGCACGCCTGCGCTCATCGCCGCCATCGTGTGGCCGCCGCCGCGCTCGGGGCGCGAGAAGGGTCCGTGCGTGTTCTCGAGCGATCCGACGGTCAGCAACAGGAAGAGAGAAATAGTCCGCATGTCCGTTGATACGATCCTGACATGATTTCCGTCGAGGAAGCGCAGCGGCGTGTGATGGCCGAGGTCGTCGCGGGTGACGTCGAGCACGTCCCCCTCGGCGACTCCCTCGGACGCGTGCTGCGCGAGGAAGTCGTCGCCGCACACGACGCGCCCGCCGCCGACAACAGCGGCATGGACGGCTACGCCGTGCGCTTCGACGACGTCGCGAACGCGCCGGTGACGCTCCCCGTGCGCGGCGACATCGCCGCGGGACATCCGTCGCCAACGCCGCTCGAGCCGGGCACCGCGCTGCGCATCATGACCGGCGCGTTCGTGCCCGATGGCGCGGACACGGTGATCCAGGTCGAGCTGACCGACGGCGGCACGGAGCGCGTGATCATCGAGAAGGCGCTGCCGCGCGGCGCGAACATCCGCCGCCGCGGCGAGGACATGCACGCCGGCGACGCGCTGCTGCGCGCCGGCATCCGCATCGGGCCCGCGGAGATCGCGCTGCTCGCCGGCGCGGGCCGCACGCGTGTCGCGGTCGGGCGCCGCCCGACCGTGGCCATTCTCTCGACGGGCGATGAGCTCGTGGAGGTGGGCGAGACGCCGTCACCCGGAAAGATCGTGAACTCGAACGGTCCATTGCTCGCCGCGCTCGTGACCGAGGCGGGGGCGATCCCGCAAAACCTCGGCATCGTGCGCGACACGCGCGAGGCCACCATCGCTGCGTTCGCGCGCGCCGCCGAGTGCGACTTCGTGATCTCGTCCGGCGGCGTCTCCGTCGGCGCATACGACTTCGTCAAGGACGCGCTGGAGGCGCTCGGCGCGGAGTCGAAGTTCTGGCGCGTGTCGATGAAGCCCGGCAAGCCGGTCGTGCTCTCGCGGCTGCGCGACCGCGTCGTGTTCGGACTGCCGGGGAACCCTGTTTCCTGCTTCGTGTCGTTCCACCTCTTCGTCGCTCCGGCACTGCGGAAGGCGATGGGGCAGGAGACGCGGCTCTTCCCCCCGGCCGTCCGCGCGCGTCTGACGGCGCCCGTCCGCGGCGCCGCGGAGCGCCGCGTCTACGCCCGCGTGCACGTCGCCGCGCAGGAAGGGGAGTTGGTGGCGACGCCGCTCCGCTCGCAAAGCTCCGGCGCCCTCACGTCGATGCTCGACGCGAACGGGCTGGCCATGATCCGGGAGGGGGCGGGCGAAGTCGAACACGTCCTGCTGATCGGCCCCGTTTAGGAGTGCGGCGGCGACGAGCCGCCGCTTTGGTAGGC
>DASUSL010000014.1:0-9403 GCA_036375135.1 Thermoanaerobaculia bacterium
TCTACGCAGGCGTCTCGCCTGCGTACGCGGGAGTGGTGGCGCGGGACGCCACCACGGCAGCCGGCGGAGACGCCGGCGCTCCCCAGCTCCGCGGACCGCCGCCGTCCCGGCGGCTGCCGCGCAGGCGTCCCGCCTGCGCGCGCTACGGCGCTACCCGTCGCCCGATCACGCCGTTCATCGTGAGGTACAGCCCCGCGAGCCGCTCCCGCACCGCGGGGTCGCTGGCCGCGAGCAGCGCCATCACCTCGTCGCGTTGCGCCGCGTAGCTGCTCAGCGCGACCTTCGTCCGCTCGTCGTCCGTGAACGGCTCCTCGCTCGCCAGCTCCGCGCAGCCGGTGAAGAAGCGCGAGGCCGCTTCGCCCGCGCTGGCGAAGTTGCTCCGCTGTGCCTCGTGGCTGGCCACGCCCAGCTCGCGGTGCAGAGTGGCCAGTCGCAGTTGCAGCGACGTCGTCGCGTGCGTCGCGCGCAGTCGCCGCAGCTCGAGCCATTGCGGCACATAGCCCGCGGCGAACGCGATGGCGAGTAGGAAAAGAACGAGGAGAAAGCGACCTCCGGACGAACGTCGCGGCGTGGAAGATGAAGCAGCAGGTTGCAGCATGCCTTCATGGTAGCTGGATTGCACCGAGTCGCGCTTCGGGTACGAGAGTGGCGATGGAACCGGTCAATCTGGTGTCCGCGCGCGACGAGATCGCGCGGCGGGCGCGTCAACAGGCGGCGCTTGCCGAGCTCGGCCAGGCTGCGCTCAGTCGCGCCGGCGTCGGCATCCTCGTCGGCCAGACCTGCGCCGTCGTCGAGTGGGCCCTCGGCGCCTCGTACGTCAGCATCGTGCAGGCCGACTGCAACGAGCTCTCGCTGCGCTTCGGCGTCGGCAGCAACTCCACCTTCAGCACCTGCGGCGACGCGACCGTCGAGCACAAGCCGCTGCTGCTCTTCACGCTCACCAGCGGCGAGCCGGTGGTCTTCCGCAATCTCATCGCCGACGCGCGCGTGAACCGCGATCATCTCCGCGACGTGCACGGCGTCGAAGCGGGCATCTGCATCCCGGTCTCGGGACGCGAGGCGCCGTTCGGACTGCTCACCGTCTACAGCGAGCACGATCGCTCCTTCGCCCCCGATGAAGTCGACTTCCTCAAAGCCGTCGCCGACCTCGCCGGCGCGGTGATCCTCAACGCGGAGGCGGAAGAGGAGCGCGCGAAGAGCGATGAACGCTTCCGTGCACTCGTCGAAAACGCGGCGGAAGGGATCGCACTCATCGACGCGCGCGGCCAGATCCTCTACGCCGGCCCGTCGACGCAGCGCGTCCTCGGCTACGAAGAGCTGACCGCGACGAACCTCCTCGCGCTCGTGCATCCCGAAGACCTCGAGCTGGCCAGGCGCAACCTGCGCACGCTCGTCGCGGCCGAGGGGACGGAGCTCGCGTGCGAGCTGCGCCTGCAGCATGCGAGCGGGGAGTGGCGCTGGGTCGAGGGGACGTACAAGAACCTGCTCTTCAACCGCGCCGTGCGCGCCATCGTCGTCAACTACCGCGACGTCACCGAGCGCAAACTGGCCGAGGAGACGCTGCAGCACCTCGCGTACCGCGACACGCTGACCGATCTCCCGAACCGCTTCCTCTTCCACGACCGCCTCGAGCACGCCATCGAACAGGCGCGCCGCCGCAACACCGGCGTGGCCGTGATGTACGTCGACCTCGATCGCTTCAAGGTCGTGAACGACACCCTCGGCCACAGCGTCGGCGACCGGCTGCTGCAGGTCGTGGCGCGGCGCCTGCGCGACGTGCTTCGCGGCGACGACACGATCGCGCGCCTCGGCGGCGACGAGTTCGCCGTCATCGTCCCGGAGATCGGGCGCGCCGAGGACGCGGGCGCGGTGGGACGGAAACTCATCGGCGCCCTGCGCGATCCGGTGACGGTCGACGGCCACGAGCTGCACGTCAGCGCCAGCGCCGGCATCAGTCTCTTCCCCTCGGACGGCACGGACGTGGAGACGCTGCTCAAGCACGCCGACGCCGCGCTCTATCGCTCGAAGGACGAGGGGCGCAACAACGTGCAGCTCTTCGCCTCGTCGATGAACGCGCGCTACACCGAGCGGCTCGAGCTCGAGCTCGCCCTGCATCGCGCCCTCGATCGCGACGAGCTGACGCTCGTCTACCAGCCGCTCGTCGACTGCGACACGCGCACCGTGCGCTGCTTCGAGGCGCTCGTGCGCTGGAACCGTCCGGGCCACGGCCTGGTCAGTCCGGCGGAGTTCATCCACCTGGCCGAGGAGACGCGGCTCATCCTGCCGATGGGCGACTGGATCCTGCGCAGCGCCTGCGCGCAACTGCAGGAGTGGCGGCGCAACGGCCTGGGCGACTTCCACATGTCGGTGAACCTCTCGCCGCATCAGCTCTCGCAGCCGCAGTTCATCCACTTCGTGCACGACACGCTGCAGCAGTTCGAGCTGCAGCCGGGCGACCTGGAGCTGGAGATCACGGAAGGGGCGGCGCTGCAGAACCTGGAGTGGACGCTGAGCGTGCTCGATCAGCTCCGCACCCTCGGCGTGCGCATCGCCGTCGACGACTTCGGCACCGGCCAGTCGTCGCTGGTCTACCTCAAGCGCCTGCCGCTGACGACATTGAAGATCGACCGCGAGTTCCTCCGCGACGTGCAACGCGACGCCGGCGACGCCGCGATCTTCGAAGCCATCGTGCTGCTCGGCCACAACCTCGGCCTCTACGTCATCGCCGAGGGGATCGAGACCGAGGACGATCGACGCCTCGTCGAGAGCCATCGCTGCGACGGCATGCAGGGATACCTGTTCAGCAAACCGATGGCGCCGCGTGAAGTGGGCCCGTGGCTGACGAAGTTCCGCTATCCTGCCGCGGTAGCGTGACCGAAAGTAAAAAGCGTGTCCTGATCGTCGACGACGATCCCTCCATCCGCCAGATCGTGCGCGTGCTCCTCGAGCGCGACGGCGTACGCGCCGACATCGCCGAGGATGGGGAGCGCGCCACGGCCATGCTGGAGGCGGACGACTACGGCGTGGTGCTGCTCGACCTGCTCATGCCGCGGCTCGACGGCCACGGCGTCATCGCGTACATGCGCGCGCATCACATCGACACGCCGGTGATCGTCATCTCCTCGGTGGGCGAGGCGGCCAGCGATCTCGACCCGCAGCTCGTGCGCGTGGTGCTGCAGAAACCGTTCGAGGCGCGCGACCTGCGCAAGGTCGTGGCGGCGGTGCTGGAAAAGGTATGACGTACGTCTGCCTGCTGCGCGGCGTGAATGTCGGCGGCAACAAGATGGTGAAGATGGAAGAGCTGCGCAGAAAGTTCGAGTCGCTCGGCTTCACGAACGTGCGCACGCTGCTGCAGAGCGGCAACGTGATCTTCGACGCAAAGACGAAGCCGGAGGACCTCGCCGCGCTCCTCGGCATCCCGGTCGTGCTGCGCACGCAGGCGGAGATCCGCAAGGTCATCGCGGCGAACCCTTTTCCCGAAGAAGCGGAAAACGATCCCGCGCGCCTTCTCGTCGTCTTCCTCTCCGCTGCTCTTCCCTCCGACGAACCGCTCCGCAAAGTGGCCCTGCCGTCCGAGAAGTTCGTGGCGAAGGGGAAGGAGATCTACATCTACTTCGCCCAGGGCGCGGGCCGCTCGAAACTGGCGGAGTCGCTGACGGAGAAGAAGCTCGGCGTGATCCCGACGGCGAGGAACTGGAACACGGTCAACAAGCTGGTGCTGTGAGCGTGGTGGAGGACAGGCAGGATTGCCTGTCCTCCACCGTTTCAGGATGACATGAGATTTCTCAGGCGCACACTCCTCGTGCTGTTGGCAGTCGTGGCGACGATCGTTCTCGTCTTCGCGATCGGCGTGCTCTGGCCGCAGGAGCGGCTCGTGCCCCCGCCTCGAACGGAGGCGTTTGCGATCGTGAACGTGAACGTGGTCGACGTGCGCGCCGGGACGATCCTGCCCGGCCGCACGGTCGTCGTCGAGAACGGCCGCATCGGAGCGCCGGCGTCCTCGCCGGCTGCCCTGCCGGCGTCCCGCCGGCAGATCGACGGCCGCGGCCTCTACCTCATGCCCGCGCTGTGGGACATGCACACGCACGTCTTCGCCGTCAGCCCGCTGCTCGACCTCCCGCTCTACGTCGCCTACGGCGTGACGAACGTGCGCGACATGCAGGGCTGCCCGACGCCGGACGATCCCTTCGTCGCCTGTCCGGAAGAGAAGCGGCGCTGGACCGCGGAAGCGCTGGCGGGCACGCGCGTCGGCCCGCGCATCGTGGCCACGACGAGCTGGATGGCGGCCGGGCCGGGAATGGTGAAGCGCCTGAAGAACGTGCCGCCCTACTTCGATACCGCCACGCCGGAGCAGGCGCGCCAGTTCGTGCGGCATTTCGCGGGGAAGGTGGAGGCGATCAAGGTCTACGACCGCCTCCCGCGCGACTCGTACTTTGCCCTCGTCGACGAAGCGCGGAAGCTGAAGATGGACGTGGTCGGACATCGCCCGTACGCCGTCAGCGCCGTCGAGGCGGCGGCGCATCAGAAGAGCATCGAGCACGCGCGCTTCATCCTGCACGAGTCGTATCCAGGCAGAGCCGAGCTGCGGAAGACGGGACGCGAAGACCGCACGCGCATCCTGGCGGAGCACGATCCGCGGCTGGCGCAGGAGATCTTCGCCGCCATGCGCCAGCACGGCACCTGGTACGTGCCGACGCACCTCACACGCTGGTCCGACGCGTATGCCGACGACGCGCGCGTGCGGCAGGATCCGCTGCTGCGTTATCTCCATCCGCTGATGAAGCGGCAGTGGCTCGAGGACATCGACGAGATCGTCGCGGAAGATCCGTCGCCCGCCGCGCGCGAGACGTACCGCCGCTTCCACGCGAAGGGACTCGAGCTCACCGGCGCCGCGCATCGCGCCGGGGTGAAGGTGCTGGCCGGGACGGACTATATCGCCGCCGGCGCCGACCTGCATCGCGAACTGGAGCAGCTCGCGCTGGCCGGCCTCGCGCCCGCGGACGTCCTCCGCGCCGCGACGCTGCATCCCGCCGAGTACTTCGGCCTGCAGTCGCAGTACGGCACGGTCGAAGAAGGCAAAGTCGCGGACCTGCTGCTGCTGACCGCGAACCCGCTGCAGGACGTGCGCAACACGCAGCGCATCCACGCCGTGGTCTTCAACGGCACGCTCTACGACCGCGCCGCGCTCGATACGATCTCCAGCTACGTCGAGCGCCAGGCACGAAGCTGGTCGGCCGGCTGCAAGATCGTCTGGCGGTTCCTGAAGAATCCCGGCGGATACTGAGCCGGCCTCGGGTCTCTTTATTGCACAAAGACCTTTGTGCTATGCTGAACTCCGTGACCCGCCCTCGCGCCGTTCCTCATTCGATCCACGAGCAGGCGCTCGACGACCTCCGCTACATCCGCTCCGCCGTCGAGAACGCCGGGCAGTTCACCGCCGTCTCCGGACGCGGCGGAGTGGCCATGGGAGTGATGGGGCTGCTGGCGGCCGTCGCGGCCGCGACGCAGACTGCCATTCCCATGCGCTGGCTCGCTGTCTGGCTGGCTGCCGCGGCGGTCGCTGCCAGCATCGGCATTCTCTCCATGGTCGGGAAGAGCAGGCGCGCGGGCGTTTCGCTCGTCTCCGCGCCGGCGCGGCGCTTCGCGCTGGCGTTCTTCCCCGCCATCGCTGCGGCCGCCGCGCTGACGATCGTGCTCGTCGGCCGCGGCGAGTTCGATCTGCTGCCGGGGATCTGGCTGCTGCTGTACGGCGTGGCCGTTTCGGCGGGAGGCGCGCTCTCGGTCCGCGTCGTGCCGTTCATGGGGCTGGTGCTGCTGCTGACCGGCGCCGCCGCGCTGCTGGTGCCGTTCGCCGCGGCGAACCTGCTGCTCGGCCTCGGCTTCGGTCTCGTCCAGATCGGCGGCGGGCTGGTGATCCTCCGGAGGTACGGTGGCTAGGGCGCTCCGGAAGGCCCCGGCGCCGCCCGACGCGCATGCCGGCGCCGCCACGCAGCTCGAACCGCTGATCCACGAGCGGCTCCGCCTCGGCATCGTCTCCGCGCTGGCCGTGAACGACGCGCTGACCTTCACCGATCTCCGGTCGATGCTCGCCACCACCGACGGCAACCTGAGCGTGCACGCGCGCAAGCTCGAGGAAGCCGGCTACATCGACTGCACCAAATCGTTCGACGGCCGGATCCCCCGGACCGTCTACCGGCTCACCGACGCCGGCCGCACGGCGCTGGGCCGCTATCTCGACCGCATGGAGGCGCTGATCCACACGATGCGTGGGTGAGCGCCGTTTTTTTTTGCCGGAGGGCTTTGTCATGTCAGGGACTTTTCACGTTGCGATCATCATGGACGGCAACGGACGCTGGGCCACCGAGCGAGGGTTGCCGCGGAGCGCGGGGCATCGTGCCGGAGCCGACGCCGTGCGACGCGTCGTCGAAGCGGCTCCTGCGGCGGGCATCGACCTGCTCACGCTCTACGCCTTCTCCTCCGACAACTGGAGCCGGCCGCAATACGAAGTCGAGGCATTGATGACGCTCCTGCAACGGTTCCTCGGTACGGAGACGGCGCGCTGCGCCGAGTCGGGCGTGCGGCTGAACGTGATCGGCCGCCGCGATCGCCTATCGCCGAAGCTGGTTCGTCTCATCGAGTCCGCCGAAGCCGCCACCGCCCATTGCACGCGGCTCCGCCTGCGGATCGCCATCGACTACTCGTCGCGCGACGCGTTCGCGCGGGCGGCCTGCGACAAATGCTCCGCCCATTCGTTCCGCCAGCGTCTTTCTCTGGCCGTGCACGCCGACTCGGTCGTTGAAGACGTGGACCTGCTCATCCGCACCGGACGGGAGAAGCGGCTCAGCGACTTCCTGCTCTTCGAGGCCGCGTATGCCGAGCTGCACTTCAGCGACCGTCTCTGGCCCGACTTCGACGCGACGGACCTCGCCGCGGCAATCAGCGACTACCGCGCGCGCGAGCGGCGGTTCGGCGCGGTGGAGGTGGCCTCGTGAGCGCGGTGAGGCGGGCGGAGAAATACGGCTTCTGTTCGGGCGTGCGCATCGCCGACCTGAAGGTGCGGCGCTTCGCCGCCGGCGGCGGCCGCGGCGCGGTCCTCGGGCAGCTCGTGCACAACGAGCGCGTCGTCGAGGAGATGGAAGCGCTCGGCGTGCGGACCGTCGCGGAGCTCGAGGCCGTCGCGGAGCCGGCCGTCGTCTTCTCCGCGCATGGCGTCCCGCCGTCCTTTCACCAGCGCGCGCGATCGGCCGGCCTGACGATTCTCGATACCACCTGCAAGTTCGTCTACGACCTCCATCGCGAGTCGCAGCAGGCGCTGGCCGCGGGCCATCATCTCGTCTTCATCGGCGACCCGAAGCACCGCGAGGTCATCGGCTACACGCACGATCTCGATCCGGCGGCGTACCACATCGTGTCGACCGTCGACGAAGCGGCGGCCGTCGACTGGTCGCGGTACGCGAAGATCAAAGTCTTCTACCAGACCACGCTGAATGCGGAGGAGCTCGAGGACGTGGTGCAGACCATCGAGCGCCGCGCCCCGAAAGTCGAGCGCGCGGACACAATCTGCTACGCAACGAAGCAGAACCAGGACGCCGCGCGCCTGCTCGCGCACGATCCGGACGTCGACCTGATCGTCGTCGTCGGCGGCACGCGCAGCGCGAACACGAAACATCTCTGGGAGATCTGCCGCGAGTCGAAGCCGTCGTACCTCGTGCAGGGGGCGGACGATCTCGACCCCGCCTGGTTCCGCGAGGCGAAGGTGGTCGGCCTGACCGCCGGCGCTTCCACGCCCGACTACGTGATCGACGAGGTGGAGGCGCGGATCGCGGAGCTGACCGCGGATTGACGTTTCCTGACTACACTCTGCGTCATGCGTTATACGCTGTCGGTCGTCCTGCTGGTGCTCTCGGGCTGCCACGCCGCGCACGTGCAGCAGGCGGATCCGAGCTTCGACGCGCTCGTCGCGTCGCCCGCGTTCCGAGGCAATGGGCCGCGGCTCCTCTTCGACGACGCGCATCGCAACTTCCACCGCTCCGACGGCCGCTACGCGCCGTTCGTGACGCTGATGCGCAACGACGGCTACACCGTCACCGCGAACGCGCAGCCGTTCCGTGCCGCGTCGCTCGAGGGGCACGACATCCTGGTCATCGCCAATGCCGAAGGGGCGGAGACCGGCGCGCCGGCGTTCACGCCGGAGGAGATCGAGGCGGTGGCGGCGTGGGTGGAACGGGGAGGGTCGCTGCTGCTCATCGCCGATCACAGCCCGTTCGGCCGCGCGGCGGACGCGCTCTCGCGCCGCTTCGGCGTGGCCATGCTCGACTCACACCTCAAGGACGTAAACCACAGCGAGAGCGTCAGCCCGTTCTTTCTCCTCTTCACGCGTGAGAACGGACTGCTGGCCGAGCATGCGATCACGCGCGGCATCGAGCGGGTGGTGACGTTCGGAGGACAGGCGCTGCGCATCGAATCGGCGGGGGAGGCGCTGCTGCGCCTCTCGCCCGACGCGCAGATCGTGAGGGACCGCACGAAGCCCGACGTCAGCGAGCCGGCCGGCGCGAACGCCGCGGCCGCCGTCGCGCTGACGCCCGGCCGCGGACGCGTGGTGATCATGGGCGAAGCCGCCGCGCTGACCGCGCAGGTCATCAGCGGCGAGCCGGCCAAACCGTTCGGCGTCGCGGAGCTGCGCATCGGCATGAGCCGCACGGACCTCGACAACAAGCAGTTCGCGCTGAACGTCGTGCGCTGGCTCGCGCACAGGCAGTGACGGAACGCTGCCGGTTTCGCCATCTCCTCCACTTCGTTCCGTAACCCACGGCGGGCCCGGCGGCCCTACGTTGAGGATGCGAAGACGTCCCGGCCGGATCGATCGCCGCGCAACGACAACAAGGAGATGTACATGCGAAAACTCACGACTGCGGCCGTTCTCACGTTCCTGCTCGCCACCACCTTCGCTCACGCCGACGTTCTCGCCACGTCGACCCGGCAGACCTTTCCCACGTCCGTCACCACGGCGGTCAACAACCTCCCGCTCAACGATGCCGGCGCGACGTCGCTGACCTTCACCACCGCCACCACGCAGACGGTGTTGATCACGTTCAGCACCGACTGCTCGGTGGCCACCGCGGGCAACGTGCTCGCGGTCGTCATCTACGTCGACGGCATCGCCGCCGCCGGCACCGGAGCCAGCTCCGCGGGCTCGCGGATGTGCTCCTCCAACCTGATCTCCGCCGCCTCGCGAACGGCGTTCATCACGGTGGGACCGGGAACGCACACCGTGCAGATCACCGGACAGATCATCGGCAGCGGCACCGGCGGATTCCTCCGCACGGTGACGGCGGTGCAGAACTGAGGAGCGCCGGCGTCCCGCCGGCTGCCGCGCAGGCGTCCCGCCTGCGCCCGCGGCGCC
>DASUSL010000015.1:0-3500 GCA_036375135.1 Thermoanaerobaculia bacterium
GGTGAAGGAGCGCATCCAGCAGGTCGGCTTCGCCGCCCTGGCCACGCTGATGATCGTCGTGCTGTACAACGACGTGATCTCGAACGTGCTGCGGCTCAGGAACGGGTGAGGGTTTTGAGCGGGACGACGTTCGCCATGTGATCGAAGTCCGAGTCGTCGTGGAGGAGTGGGATGTCCTTCGCGATGGCGCAGGCGGCGATCAGGCTGTCGGGTGTTGAAGGCGTAATGCCCGCCACACGGCAGCGGAGATAGATCCGTGCTGCTTCTTCGAAGCGTTCCAGCGGGGTAGGCGCATCGATCAACGTCGCCTTCGCAAGCATCTTCCGCGTAGATTCGTATTGCTCGAGCCGTACGCCACGCATCACTTCGGTGATCACTACCGGGCAGCATGCGATCTCTTCGTTTTCCGCGACGAGATCGAGCAGACTGAGGCGGCCGTGCTGGATCGCAACCCAGACACTCGAGTCGAGCAGAATCACGGCTATTTCTTCGCGTGAGGCGCGCGTTTCTCGTGTGCGGAAAGGCGCTGTCTCCTCCGCGTCAGGACCGCTCGAGAGGCTGGCCGGAGCTCCTCGAGGTAGCCCGGCACGAACACGCCGTCGTCACTGTGCGCGAGTTTTTCCCACTCCTTGTACGCGTCCCAGAACTCCCGCTTCCGCACGTACTCTTCGAGCGCTTTCGTGATCGCGGAGGTATACGTCCGCTCGCCACTGACGCGCCGCACCTTCTCCAGCAGCGTCTCGTCCAGCACCACAGTCGTGCGCTTCATGCACACAATGTGCGCTACTTGTGTGCATCGGTCAACAACTCTCGCCTGAGTAGATCGAGCGCCGTTTGCGTGGAGAACCACTTCACCATCGTGCGCGAGGCGGGCCAGAAGATTTTGCGGTGTTTGTCGCCGTTCGGACCGGAGACCGCGATGTGGACGGTGCCCACCGGCTTGTCCGCGGAGCCGCCGGTGGGGCCGGCGATGCCGGTGATTCCCACGCCCCAGGAAGTGCCGAAACGGATGCGCGCGCCGCGCGCCAGCGCCAGCGCCACGGGCTCGGAGACTTCGCCGTGCTCGTGGATCAATTCGGGGTCGACGTTCACGAGATCGGTCTTCGCGGCGGCGGTGTAGCAGACGGCGCCGCCGAGGTAGTACGCGGAGCTGCCGGCGACGTCGGTGATGCGCGAGCCGAGGAGGCCGCCGGTGCACGACTCCGCGGTCGCCACGGTCTCGCCGCGTTTCATCAGCAGCGCGCCGATGACGCTCTCCAGCGTGTCGTCGTCGAAGCCGAAGAGGCGCGGGCCGAACAGCTCCGCGATCTCCGCTTCGCGGGCGGCGGTGAGGGCGCGGTCGTCGCCGCCGAGGTGGATCTCGATCTGGCCGCCGCTGGCGAGGATCGTCACCAGCTCGCCCGGATGGCGCTCGTAGTACGGCTTCAGCTTCTCCTCGACGCCCGACTCGGTCATCCCCGCGATCTTCAGCACGCGCCGGTGCCGCTCGCGTCCGCCGCTGATCGAGCGCAGCCACGGCGTGAAGTACGTGGCGATCATCCACTCCAGCTCGTGCGGCACGCCGGGGAAGACCCACACGTGCTTCCCCTCCGCCTCGATGTGAAAGCCGGGCGCGGTGCCGCGCTCGTTGAAGAGCGTCGTCTGTCCGGCGAAGACGTTCGCCTGCTTGCGATTCACGTCGGGCATCTGCAGCCCGCGCTCTTTGAAGCGTGCCGCGATCCAGTCGGCGATCGAGGTGTCGATCTCCATCGTCAGTCCGAACGCCTCCACCAGCGCCTCGCGCGTCAGGTCATCCTCGGTCGGCCCGAGGCCGCCCGTGATGATGAGGAGCTCGACGCGCGCGATGGAAAAGCGGATCTCGGCGACCAGGTCGGCCAGCAGATCGCCGACGACCGACTTGCGCACGACCGGGATGCCGAAGCTCTCCAGCGCGGCGGTGATCTTGAGAGAGTTGGTGTCGAGGCGGGTCGGCCCGAGCATCTCCGAGCCGATGGCGAGGATGGAAGCGTGCATGGCCGCGACAGCTTATCGCCGTCGCGGCCACGCGCCTGTCCTCCACGCGCGCGGTCCGTCGACACGCGAGGGATGACGACGAGGCCTCCGGCGGGCCGGCACGGCCGGCAGCGCTGGTTGGCATAGCCGGGCCGCACGCATTTCGCCTGAAGCGCGCCTCCATGAACGCACGTGCCTGAATGAGCGTGCCGACCGCGTCGGCCCGCCGGAGGCCTCCTGGTCGTTCCCTCGTGCATCAGCGGAACGCGTGAGCTCTGTGCTAACGCCGCGGCGCGATCTTCCAGACCTCGCCGTCGTCGTGGTCCGTGACGACATAGAGCGCGCCGTCCGGACCCTGGCGCACGTCGCGGATGCGCTTTCTGCGATCGGCGAGAAGGTGCTCCTCGCCGGTGACGCGGTCGTTCTCGATGATCAGGCGGACGAGACGTTCCTGTCCGAGGGCGCCGACGAAGAGGCTGCCGCGCCAGGCGGGGAACGCATCGCCGCTGTAGAACTGCGCGCCCGAGGGAGCGATGACGGGGTCCCAGTAGTAAATCGGATCGACGAAGCCGGCGCGCGTCGTGACCGCGTTCGGGATGGCGGCGCCGGAGTACTCCTCGCCGAACGTCACCACCGGCCAGCCGTAGTTCTTCCCCTTCTCCACGAGGTTCACTTCGTCGCCGCCCTGCGGGCCGTGGTCGACGATCCAGAAGCGTCCCTGGGCGTCGAACGCGGAGGCCTGCACGTTGCGGTGGCCGACACTCCAGATCTCGGGACGCGCATCGCTGCGGCCGACGAACGGATTGTCGGGCGGCACCGTGCCGTCGGGGCGGATGCGGATGGTCTTGCCCATGTGGCTGTCCATCTGCTGCGCCTGCGGCCGCACCTCGAGCACCGAGCGCTCGCCGAGGGTGATGTAAAGCATATTGTCGCGACCGAAGGCGAGGCGCGAGCCGAAATGCATCGCGCCGTCGTACGTCGGCATGGCGCGGAAGATCACGTTTACGTTGTCGACGCGGCGCATGTCCGCGGACAGGACTCCGCGCGCGACACTGGTCGCGTTGCCGCCCTGACGCGGCTCGCTGTAGCTCCAGTAGATCGTGCGATCGGTGGCGAAGGCGGGGCTGAGTGCGACGTCGAGCAGGCCGCCCTGCCCGCGCGCCACGACCTCGGGGATCCCGGCGAGCGGTTCGCCCAGCGTGCCGGTCGCGGAAACGATACGCATGCGACCCGGGCGTTCCGTGACGAGCAGATTGCCGTCCGGCAGCGGCTCGACCGCCCACGGATGCGCCAGTCCGCGCGCAAGCACGACCACGTCGAAGGCGACGTTCGACGTCACGCCGCACGCGCGCGTCTGTCCCGCGAATGTCGGACGCTGATCGGGCACGTTCGGCCCCTCGGTCGCCAGCGGCGTGCACGGCGGCTCCGCCGCGGGAGTGGACGCGGTGGCCGGCGCCTCGGGCGCGGACGTCGTAGGTTGTTGCGTACAGGCGACGACGAGCAGCAGG
>DASUSL010000016.1:0-3475 GCA_036375135.1 Thermoanaerobaculia bacterium
GCCCGCACGGTGGCGGCGGGACGCCGCCACAGGCAGCCGGCGGGGACGCCGGCGGTCCGCTATGATCGCCAGTCGTGAAGACTTACCGCTTTCTCCACCACGGCCGCATCGCTGAATCGTCCGAGACTCCCGAGGGGGCGACGCTGCTCGCGCCGGTCCTTCCATCGAAGATCGTCTGCGTCGGCCGCAACTACGCCGAGCACGCGAAGGAGCTCGGCAACGAGGCGCCGGCGGAGCCAATCCTCTTCCTGAAGCCGCCCAGCGCGCTGCTCGCGCCGTTCGGGACGATCGTCCGCCCGCCGCAGTCGCAACGCGTCGACTTCGAGGGAGAGCTGGCCGTGGTCATCGGCCGCGAGGCGAAGAACGTCGCCGAGAAACAGTGGCGCGACTACGTGCGCGGCTTCGCCTGCGCGAACGACGTCACCGCGCGCGATCTGCAGAAGAAAGACGTGCAGTTCACGCGCGGCAAAGGCTTCGACACCTTCTGCCCGATCGGCCCCTGCATCGAAGACGAGCTCGATCCGTCCGACCTGCGCGTGACCACGCGCGTGAACGGCGAGGTGCGCCAGGACGGCCGCACGTCGCAGATGATCTTCCCCGTGCCGTTCCTCCTCGCGTTCATCACGCGCATCATGACGCTCGTGCCGGGCGACGTGATCCTCACCGGCACGCCCGCCGGAGTCGGACCGATGAACGCGGGGGAGACGGTGGAAGTGGAGATCGAGGGAATCGGCGTGCTGCGCAATGTCGTGGCGTGACGACCTGGTCGGACGCTTTCCCGCGCTGGCGCAACTCGGCGAGCACTGCTACGTCGTCGGCGGCGCGATCCGCGACCTGCTCCTCGGCATCGAGCCCGCCGACGCCGACGTGGCCTGCGTCGACGCACACACCGCCGCGAAGTCGTTACGCGGACGCCTGGTGCAGCTCGGCGATCAGGACGAGCTGACCGCGTACCGCGTCGTGCTCCCCGAGCACGTCTACGACTTTGCCGAGCTCCTCGGCGGCACGCTCGACGCCGACCTCGCGCGCCGCGACTTCACCATGAACGCGATGGCGGTCGATCTCCGCCGCGACGCGCTCATCGATCCGCACGGCGGACAGCGCGACCTCGCCGCGCGGCTCGTGCGCATGGTGCGCGCGTCGAACTTCGACGACGATCCGCTGCGATTGCTGAAAGGCGTGCGCATGGCCGTGAAGTACGGCTTCGAGATCGAGCCGGAGACGCTGGCGGCGATCCGTGCGCGCGCGTCGCGCATCGGCGAGGTGGCGCGCGAGCGGGTGACGTACGAGCTGTCGGTGATCTTCAGCGCGAGTGCGTTCCGCCGCGCGGTGTCGCTGCTGCGTTCGACAGGCCTGGATGTTCCGCTGGGACTGCGCACGCGCGAGTTCTTCGCGGACGACGTCTCACTCACCGGCGCCTGGGCGCTGCTCCTCGACGAGCCGCCGCGCGAGGCGGCCACACTCCGCCGCCTGATCGACGACCACGACCGCCTCGCGCTCTACGACGCCGGCGAGGAGCTCGCCCGGCAAGTGCCCGCCGTCCTGCGCGCCCTCGGCCGCAACGACGCGCTCGACTGGCCCGACTTCACCACGCGCGCGCTGCTCAGCGGGGAAGAGATCGCCGCGCTGACGGGCATCGCGCCAGGCAGGGAGCTCGGCGCGATCAAGCGCGCACTGCTGGAGGCGCAGATCCTGGGCACGGTGCGCACCCGCGCCCAAGCCGAGGCCTTCGTAAAATGTGGGGCGGGCTTCAGCCCGCCGGGGACGGGCTGAAGCCCGCCCCACATCTCGCCTGGCTCGACGTCACTGCACGAGGGTGATGTCGACCTCGCCCGCGGTGACGTGCACGTTCACGTGCGTCTTTCCCTTGGCGTTGAAGTAGTGCGTGCGGCCGGGGAAGATCCCTTCCTTCGACACGATCTCCGTGCCGAGGTTCGTGCGCACTTCGCCGATGCGGCAGGAGGCATTCAGCTCGCGCACCTTCCCGCGCGGCACGCGCACGTCGACTTCGCCGGCGCGGAGATCGACGGTGATGTCGCCGAAGTCGCCGGCCACGTCCACTTCACCCGCGGTGGTCTCGAACTCGACGTCGACGCCGGCCGGAAGCTCGAGGCGCAGGTCGATGCCGGTGAACTTCTGCGCGCGCCAGCTGTCGGCGTTGCGGCCGAACTTGCGCCGCACGATGGCCTCGGCGCCGTTCACGTAGACCTCGACGCTCGTGTCGTTGACCACCTTCTGCGCCCAGGCGCGCTCGCGGGCGCCGTCGTAGTCGCGCGAGGCGACGCCGGAGACGCCGATGTGCGCGGCCGAGCCGTTGCGGATGGTGAAGCTGCCGGTGGGGATGTCGATCAGCACGCGGCGGACCTGGCCGCTGGGGACGACCGACTGGAACTTGTGCTCGACGTCCTGATCGGCGGCGGCCGGGACGGAGGCGAGAAGCGCGGCGGAGAGGAGGAGAGCGTGTCGCATACCTCTTAATACGCATAAACGAAGGGCCGGGTTGCCCCGGCCCTTCGAGTACGACTCCCCAAAGATTCGGTGATGATCGCTTATTTCTTCTTCGACGACTTCTTGCTGCTGCCGCCGCTGGACTTCTTGGAGGAAGACTTCGAGCTGCTCTTCTTCGCTGCCATCAGTGCTCACCACCTTTCATGCCGTACGGGACCTCCCGGTCGCGCTTCTTGGCATAACACGCCGGATCGCTCCGGCAAACTTGCATGCATGGGAGACCGGGGAGGGAATCGAGGAGAGACGGGGGCTGATGACCTGCGGCGTATCTGAATCTTGCATCCAGTTGGCGATCATCATTTGCTAATGGAAAAATAGGATCGTTAATCCATATTGTCAAGCGATTTGTTTATGAAAATCGTAATTCGGACGCGACGTTCCACGATGTTCCACGCTTTTCAGCGCGAAGCGGCGTGCGAAAGGAGGTCCGACATCGCGCTCGCACCGCGTTCCCATCGCCACGACGACGCGCGTTCCGGGCCGCGCGCGCGCAGCTCGCGGCGCAGCGATGCGTCTCGCACGACGCGCGCGACGGCGTCGCGAAGTGCATCGCGCGCGCCCGGCTCGACGAGCAGCGCCGCTCCTTCGGCATAGTCGGCGATCGCCCCGGTGCGCGTGGCGATGACCGGCGCGCCGCACGCCATGGCCTCGAGCGGCGGGATGCCGAAGCCTTCGTGCCGCGACGGATAGACGAAGAGCAGCGCGCGGCGGTAGAGGTCGCGCAGCTGCTCGCGCGTGACGTAGCCGGTGCGCACGATCCCTTCGTCGTTCGCGACGCGCGTCCCCCATCCCTCGCCGCCGCACAGCACGAGCCGCGGGCGCGGAGGCGGCAGCGCGCGCCACGCGTCGACGAGGTCGTCGATCCCTTTGCGCGGCTCGAGCGTGCCGGCGAAGAGGATGAAGTCTTCTTCCTCTCCGTCGCCGGGCGTGAAGAACTCGTCCACCCCGTTCGGCACGAGCTCGATCT
>DASUSL010000017.1:0-20632 GCA_036375135.1 Thermoanaerobaculia bacterium
TGCCTGTCCCGCCTTTCGTCCGGACAGGCAGGATTGCCTGTCCTCCACCCGGCGGCGATGCAACGGCGAGGCGGATGCGTGCTGGCGTCTCATGGCGCCGGCTCCGGGCAGGTGTCGGCGCCGTGCGGCACGATGTTTTCCGGCCCGCCGCCGTTCACCACCACGAATCGCTCCCAGCAGTGCGCGTTTCCTTCGCGGCCGCTGTCCTGGATGAACGTCGCGAAGTTGTGCGAGGTCTCGTGAACGATCGTGGCCGCCTGCTCTTCCGGTGATGAATCCCAGAACAGCGGACAGAAATGCGTGCGGAACGAGCCGGCGCAACTCGCCGCCCACGTGTCGGGTCCATCGCAGATCGGACCCGTGCAGTCGGCGATCGTTCCGCTCGCGCGGCCGAGGCACGTGAAGAAGAAGGTTCCGGCACCGATGGTCCGCCGGATCATGCGCAGGCGGCGCAGCAGGAGACCGGCCGTGCCGATGCCGCTGCCGAACCAGGTGGCCCGGCGGTCGGGATCGAGACGCAGGTCCCGCATGCCGGAGGCGAGTGAGTCGCCGATGACCGGCGAGGCGATCTCCTCGCCGCCGCGAATGGCGGCGATGGTGGCGTCGAGATCGGCGATGGCGAGGTCCATCCAGTGATTGGCGAGGTTCTCGGCAGCCGTGATGACCGCAACCGGATCGGCGATGCTCGTGCCGTTCGGCAGCACGAGCGGGCCAGGCGCGCAGCTCACCTTGCGCGCCGGCGTGCGATGGAGCGCCTCGGGTGCGGGCGCCGCATCGTGCATGCGCTCCGCGGCTTCGTGCGGTTGCGACAGTCGCGTCGGTATCGCGAGCTCGCGGCCGCGCTGCTGCGCGACGTGCGTCAGCTCGTGCGGCAGCGTTGCGCGGTCTTTGTGCGAGGCGAGGACGATGTCATCGCCGAACGCGAACGCGCGCGCCTCGACGCGCGCGGCGGCGCCGGGGTCGACGTGCACGCGGACGTTGGAGAAGTCGTGGCCGAGGCGGCGCTCCATGCCGGTGCGCAGGGCGAAGTCGAGCGGCTGCGACGGCGCGGCCAGACCGTCGCGGATGGCGCTGGCGATGGTGTGATTCCCCACCGCGCGCTGGAGCCGGTGGAGGACAGGCAATCCTGCCTGTCCCGCCTTTCGTCCGGACAGGCAGGATTGCCTGTCCTCCACCCGGCGGCGATGCAACGGCGAGGCGGATGCGTGCTGGCGTCTCATGGCGCCGGGTCCGCACAGAAGTCGGTGCGCTGGAACTGCAGCGGCACGTTGGAGAGGATCTGCACCAGGCGCTCGAAGCACATGATGTTGGCCGCGCGTCCGGTGTGGTCGAAGAACGCCGCGAAGTTGTGGAAGTGCTCGTGCAGGACGATCCGCGCGCGCCATGGGAGGTCGGGCGCGGCCCAGAACGGGTCGCAGAATGCGGTGAACCGTGTGCCGGGACAGGTCTCGGCGTTGGCCGCGTCGCACATGTGCGCGCCGCTGGGGCCGCAGCCACCCACGCGCGCGCGCCCTTCCCCGCGGCAGTGGTAGAAGACGCCGGTGCCGCTGAACAACGCGCGCACCTGTCGCAGCCGCTGCAGCACGCGCGCAACCGTGCCGGCCCCGCTGCCGCGCCAGACCGCATCCCTGTTGGCGTCGACGCCGACGAGCGCCAGCCCTTCTCCCAGCGCATCGCCGATCGTCGGCCATCCGACACCCGCGCCGCCGCGCACCCGGCCGAGCGTGAAGTCGATCTCGCCGATGGCGTGATCGAGCCAGGCGATGGCCACGTCCTCGGCCTCGGTGATGAACGCCACCGGATCGGCGATGCTCGTGCCGTCCGCGCGCACGAACGGTCCGGGCGCGCAGTCGACGCGCGCGGCGGTGGTGCGGTGCAGCGCTTCGCGTGCGGGCGCCGCGTCGTGCATGCGCTCCGCGGCTTCGTGCGGCTGCGAGAGTCGTGTCGGTATCGCGAGCTCGTGCCCGCGCTGCTGCGCGACGTGCGTCAGCTCGTGCGGGAGCGTGTCGCGGTCCTGGGGCGAGGCGAGGACGATGTCGTCGCCGAAGGCGAACGCGCGCGCCTCGACGCGTGCCGCGGCGCCGGCGTCGACATGCACGCGCACGCTGGAGAAGTCATGTCCGAGGCGGCGCTCCATGCCGGTGCGCAGGGCGAAGTCGAGCGGGCTCGCGGGAGCGGCCAGGCCGTCGCGGATGGCGCTGGCGATGGTGTGATTGCCCACCGCGCGCTGCAGCGAGTGGAAGACAGGCAATCCTGCCTGTCGGTGGAGGACAGGCAATCCTGCCTGTCCGGACAGACAGGATTGTCTGTCTTCCACTCGGCGCTTGCGTTGAAGTGTGGCGTGCAGCATCACGTCACCTCCAGGGAAGTGCTGTTCACCTTCACCGCGCTGGTGGTGATCTCGATCTTCATCGAGCCGCGCTTGAGCGTGATGCCGGCGCTCTCCATCACGATCTCGTTGTCGTGCGAGTCGGTGATGGTGATCTTCGTGCCGTCGTCGTCGAGGACGAACTTCGCGCCGCCCTTCGTCTGCAGCACCTTCACCGCGGCCTTCGCGTCTTCGGGAATCGTCCCCTCGATCCAGTAGCAGCCGCTCCAGATCGGCCGCGAGATGTCGCCTCCCTCGAACTCGATCCACACGCCGCAGCCGACCTCCGGGAGGAAGGCGAAGCCGTAGCCGTCGCCGGCGTACGGCACGCACGGCATGCACCAGCCGCTGGCCTGCTGATCGCCGAAGACCGACAGCACCTTGGCCTTCACGCGCATCGTGGCCTCGTCCACCTCCGTCACCGTCCCGGCGTACTTGCCGTAGACGCGCGTGAGGCTGCGCTCGAGGAGGTCGGCGACGGCGGCGTCGTGGTTCATGCCGGTTCTCCCACGGAGTTGCGCACGAGCTCGAACGACATGCGGTGCGAGGTCACGGAGATGGAGTGGCGCACGCTCCAGACGAAGTACTTGCCGGAGTGGATGGCCCCCGCGCCGTTGACGCGCACCACCGTGCCGGGACGCAGCACCGCGTTCACGCGTGCCAGCTCCGCCTCGCCGCGGCAGCGCACGAACCATCCCGCCTCGCGCAGCAGCGACTGCGCGCGCGCGGTCAGCTCGCCCGCGTCGTCGCAGGCGGTGGTCAGGACGACGCTCATCGTCTCGCCGGCGAACGTGGCCAGGTCGCGGTCGGCGAGGAGTGGCAGCCCCGAGTCCGTCGTCTCGCCGCCGACGCCGTTTTCATCGGCGCTGTCGAACATCTTCTGATGCGCGCGCACGACGCTGGGGCGGTTCACTTCCCACGTGAAGTCGAGAGCGTCGACGTTGCCGTCCGAGAGCTGCATCGAGAGCGTGGCCGCCTCCGGACCGTCGACGGCGGGGCGGACGAAGTAGCCGGTGCGCAGGCCGGGCAGCGACGTGCACGCCACCCAGCAGAGCTTCCCGCTGCGCCGCGCCAGCATGCGCAGGAACTGGATGTCGGAGGCGCGCTGCATCAGCGAGTGCTTCGCCTCGACGTGCGACGGCGAGTCGTCCTCCAGGTTGGCCAGGGCCGGAGCGATGTCGTAGTCGCCGAAGATCGTCGCCGCCACCGACGCGTCGCTGACGTCGACCCACTCCTTCACTTTCTGCTCGAGGTTCATCAGCCACGAGGCGTCCTCGCCCCACACTTCGACGCTGGACGCCGCGGCGCCCGGCTCGAGATGCACTTTGTGCGAGAGGACGTAGCCGTCGAAGATGCACTGCGGCAACTGTCCGTCCGGCGTGACCACGACGGCCACGTTGGCGAACGGCGCGAAGCGCGAGTCGCCGAGATTCGTGAGGTCGCCCCGCTCGTCGCGGCCGACGGGCAGGCGCATGGAGAAGGCCGACGGCATCTCCAGGTTCTCCTCCACCTCGAGCGAGGCCAGCCCCGCGAGGAAGTCGGCGCCGGCGGGGGCGCCTCCGAGGAGGATCTGGTAGGTGGCCGCCATCATCGTCCTTTCTTCGGAATGCCGATGGTGCGATGCGCGGCCAGCGCGTCGGGAGCGATGGCGTTCGCGGCGTCGCAGAGTTTCCAGAAGGCGGTGGCGTCGCCGAGGTACTGCGCGGCGAGATGATCCAGCCGCTCGACGTCGTGGCGGTGATAGAGCAGCGCCACGTCCGGCTGCACGCGCCGCTGCGGCTGCACGGCCACGACGGTCGTGCCGTCCTCGCGCGTCACGGTGACGAGGGGGGATTTCTCGTAGCGGCTACCTTTGAAGAACATAGGCTCTCTCGTCAGATCGGGAGCATCCCGATCACTCCCTCGGCCGCGTTGGCGAGATTGGCCACGGCCAGTCCTTTGCGCAGTCCCTTCGAATAGTCGTAGGCGGTGCTGGCGATCTCCTTGAGCGGGCCGGTGAGATGGCGCAGCTCGTCGGCGGTGATGACCCGCACGGTGATGGTGGCGTCGGCGTGGATGGGGTTGAGGAACGGGTCGTACAGCGTCTCGGTGATGCTCAGTTGCGTGACGCGCACCGGCACGATGCGCCCCGGCCCCCAGACGAAGAGCACCGTCGGCGCCTGCAGCGCGGGCACCGTGGAGTCGCCGCCGAGGACGCTCGGGTCGTCGACGGGGAACTGCAGCATCTCCAGCGCGGCCAGGCGCGTGTAGATGCCGGAGACGGTGGCGATGCCCTGCGCGACGACGCTGCCGTCCGCGATCATGTCGCGCGCGTCCATGGCCAGCGTAAACGAGAACGACTCGCCGGGATCGCCCTTCACCGCCAGCGGATTCGCCTGGATGCGCTCCTCCCCCGCGGCCTCGGACTGCGTCCAGGCGTGCGTCATCGTCTCGGGGTTGTACTGAAAGATGATCACGTTCGGCACGGGGATGAAGAACTTCGGGATGAAGGAGATGAAGGCGCCGCGGATGAACGTTCCAGGCATCGTCTCCTCCTCAACCCTTCCGCAGCGCGCGTGCGATCTCGCGCGCGATGCGGGCCTCGAGCGCGCGCGGAGTCTCGCCCGCGACGTGCTGCAGGTGGAGGACAGGCAATCCTGCCTGTCCGGACAGGCGATCCTGCCTGTTCTCCACCACCTGTTTTGCCACTCCGTCCGCGAGCTCGCGCGCGGCGTGCGGCGTCATGTGCGGCACGTGCAGCGCGATGCGCTCGACGTTCACTTTGGCCATCAACCCTCCCACTCCGCGCGCAGCACCACGCCGCGCTTGGTCAGCTCTCTCCGCGCCGCGTCGATCACGTGACGCATCCCGATGCGCGACCCTTCGGCCTTTGCGCGGAACGCGGCGGAGAGCGCCGCGGCCTTGATCTCCGCGCCGGTCAGTGCGAGCTTGTCTGCCAGGAACTCCCAGTCGATCCCGTCGAGCAGCTCCTCGCCGGACGGGCTCTTCTCGCGCAGCGCGATGCGCCACAGCTTCCGCCGCTCGTCCTGCGCGGGGAGGATGAAGTCGACGACGATGCGCAGGCGCCGCAGGAACGCGGTGTCGAGATCGCTCTTGCGGTTGGTGGCCAGGATGGCGATGCCGTCGAACGACTCCATCCGCTGCAGCAGGTAGTCGATCTCGATGTTGGCGTAGCGGTCGTGCGCGTCGCGCACCTGCGTGCGCTTGCCGAAGAGCGCGTCCGCCTCGTCGAAGAAGAGGATCACTTCGGTGCGCTGCGCGGCGTCGAAGATGCGGGCGATGTTCTTCTCCGTCTCGCCGATGTATTTGTTGACGACGTTGGCCAGGTCGATGCGGTAGAGCGGCAGCCCCTGCGAGCGCGCCAGCACCTGCGCGGCCATGGTCTTCCCCGTGCCGCTCGGCCCCGCGAACATGGCGGTCGAGCCGCGCGTGCCGGGCACGAGATGCTCGAAGCCCCAGTCGTCGAGGACCGCGCCACGGAGGCGGATCTGGTCTTCGAAGTCGGACAGCTCGCGGGCGACGTTCTCCGCGAGGATGATGTCGTCCCACGTGTACGGCAGCGGCATGGGCGTGAGCAGGCTGGCCAGCTCGCGCTCGAAGACGCGCGGCGTGGCCCTGGCCACGGCCTCGTCTCCCGCCGGCGCGGCGTGCGACGCGGCCACGAGCTCGCCCGCGGTCAGCGACCAGTCGGCGATCGACGGCGGCGCCTCGCTACCCGTGAGCGTGCGCCAGAGTGACTGCCGCGCGGCGCGGCTCAAAGGTCCGAGGGTGATGGTGGCGCGGGCGGCGTCGCCGCGCGGCGGCGCGGACTCGCCGGCGACGATGAGAAAGTCGCAGCGCTCGCGCAGCGCGTGCCAGACGGGCGGGGGAAGCGCGTCCGCGCCGGTGAGGCACAGCGCGGCGTTCGCGAGTCGCGCGGAGCGCGCGGCGCGGATGGCCGCGTCGACGGTGGCGTGCTCGCCGAGCTCCGCGACGACGAGGCCGCGGTCGAGTGCCGCCGCGAGCTGCGCGGCGAACGTGCGCCGTCCGCTGCCCACGGGACCTTTCACCAGCAACTCGATGGAGGTGGAGGACAGGCAATCCTGCCTGTCCGGACCTGGACAGGCAGGATTGCCTGTCCTCCACCTGGCGGCCATGATCGGTCGCACGAAGGCGAGCGCTTCTTCGAGCTCGCGCTCGTGCAGCACGGGCGGCGGCGCGGGGACGACAGGCGTGCGCTCGCTGCAGAGCCACGCCGCGATCTCCGGATCGGCGAGCCAGACGTTGGCCGGACCCCAGCTCTGCTGTGCTTCCGCCGGTGCGGCCAGACGCCAGTGCGTCAGTCCGCCCGGCGCGAGCACGGTCGACGGCGAGTGTCCGAAGAGCTGCGCGGCGAGCCACGGCGTGGCGCCGGCGATCGTGGCGTCGTCGTGCAGGTAGCCGCAGACGCGGCGGAACCACGGATCGAAGTCGATGGCCACGGCCAGCGCGAGGAGGTCGACTTCCGCGGCGGTCAGTCCGAGGCGCTGCGAGAGCGCGCTCCAGCGCGAGTCCTGCGCGAAGCGGCGGTCGGCTTCCGCGATTGCGCTCGCGTCGAACGGCGAGCTTTGGGGCTGATGCTGCCCGGCGAGGATGCGATCCACTTCCGCGTCGCCGATCACCAGCGCCTCGGCCGGCACGCGGTCGCGCGCCCACTGCTCGCGCAGCCAGAGCACGCGGCGCTGCGCGCGCAGCCGCACGCGCGTGAAGAACGCCGGCTCGTACGCCTGCTGCAGGCCGGCCGCGGCCACGGCGCTCATGCGTGCACCCACCAGGCGGGATCCGCCTCGATCTGATTCACGCGCACGCGCACCGGATAGTCGCCCGGCGGGATGCCGAGCGGGAGCCGGAACTGGATGGACGTCGGCGTGTTCGCCTCGAAGTTGCCGGCGTTCAGCGGATCGCCGCCGCTGATGCGCGTGAGTGCGACGGTGCCGAGGAGCACGTCCGTGGCCGGCGCGATGAAGTTGCTGCCGGCGAGGGTGAAGACGCCTCCCGCCGGCGTGAGGAAGAGGTTCCCCGCGGGCGGCGTGACGCCCGGCGCGATGAGGAACGGCGTCGTGTTGGAGCGATACGGCGTCGGCGCGTCGGAGCCGGCGCGCAGTTGATAGACGCCGGGCGGCGGCGTGCCCAGCGGCGCGACGCCGGTGGTCGCCGGGAGCTGCAGCGTGAGACGCGCGCCGCCGGGAGGATCGGCGCCGGCCACGACCCACGCCGTGACGTCGGTCTCCGTCGCGCCGTCGGCGCTGAGGAGATAGACGCGCTCGGACGGCGCGATGCCGAGGTGCGCGCCCCACAGACGGAAGCGCTGTCCCGGCGCGGCGGACGCGGGCGACTGCGTGAACGTGCGCGGGATCGGATCGCCCGGCGCGCGGTAGGTGATGCGGCGCTCGGTGCCGAGCAGCGCGCCGTCGGCGAGCGGCAGCACGCCGGGATCGGCGACGACCTCGTACGCCTCCACCGGCTTGGCCAGCGGCGGCGCCGGCGCGGGCGGCGTCATGAACACCACCGCCACGCGATAGACGACCGAGAGGCGCGCGGCCGAGGTCATGGCCTGCCAGAGACGTCCCAGCTCGTCGGCCGACTCGGCCTGCATGGTCATGGTGAACTGGTTCTGGCCGGCGACGGTGGAGAAGATGGGATGCTCGTAGAACCAGCGCATCCCGATGCTCATCATCTGCTGCTCCTGCACGTAGTTGTCTTTCGCGTACGCGGTGAGGAGGTAGTAGAGGTTGAGCGACAGCGGATGGAACGGCAGCGGCTGCGCGCGCGGCCCGAGCACCGGCGTGTTGCGGTACTGCGGGTCGGCCTCGACGTGGAAGAGGTAGAGCGAGACCTGCACGCCGGAGGCGTCGCGCACCGAGTCGGGCGCGGCACCGGAGACGTTGAAGGTCGGCTTGGGCGGCGTGACCGTCCAGATCGGATCGTTGTCGATCGCGGCATCGAGCGCATCGACCAGCGAGGTGGTCAATGCCGACAGATCGAGAAAGGAGAAAGGAGGCGCCATCGGTCACTCCTGGCGCAGACCGAAGGTGGAGGCGAAGCCGCGCGCGAGCTTCGCGGGCGCGGTCTTCGGGGCGGGGGAGGGACGGGGCGCGGGCGGCGCCGGCGGCGCGATGTGCACTTCGATCGTGCCGATGTGCACGGAAGGCTCTTCCGTGCTCGTGCTCGTGCTCGTGGCCGTGGCGGCCTTCGTCGCCGCGATTGCCGAAGCCGCGTGCAGTTGCTCTTGCGCCTGTACGTGCGTTTGCACCTGCGACTGCCTGCTCATGCGCTGCGGCGTCGCGATCTCCGCAAGCCGCACCGGCTCGGTCGCAGCCTCGTCAAGGCTCTCGTACCGTGATTCCTCGCCGACCGCCCCGCTCACGACCGCCGCCGCCGAACGTAGGGCAGGCTTCAGCCTGCCCCCCTCGGGCGCCGGCGCGTCCTCCGCAATCGTGGGCGTTTCCTGCGCTTCGGCAACCGCGGGACGGGCTGAAGCCCATCCTACGTTTTCACGTTCTTCGCGAGACTTCGCGGGCACCGCGTGACGGACGACCTCCCCCTCCACGTCCGCAATCGCCTCATCAATGGCTCTCGCGTCTCGCGCACCCAATGTGGGGCGGGCTTCAGCCCGCCCCTCGGGAGCGGAGCGACCGACATGCGCCGCCGCCACCTCCGCCACCGGCACGTCATCGACGATCACCGGCACGCGCTCGCTGCTCGCGCTCCACAACCGCCGCGACGGCACCAGCACCGCGGTCGTGCCGATGTGCCGGCTCACGCGCTGCAGATAGGTCGCGTGCTTCACGCCGCCCCCTCCCGCCGCACGCGCTCGGCGTACGCGGTGCGGCGGCTGCGCGGCAGCGCCACGATGTCGGCCTCGCTCCAGCCGTAGCGCGAGGCGAGGAGGTGCACGTCGTCGATCACTTCCGCGGCCGTGTCGCGCAGCTCGCGCAGCACGAACTGCTCGACGTCGAAGTAGACCTCGACCGCCAGTCCGCATTCGGGACAGGCGCCGCCGACGTAATCGGAGAGCGTCGGGGCGATGGCGTCGAGCACGCGCTCGATGCGGCGGCGCGCGCGCGGCGAGGCGTCGCCGCGGACGCAGCGCTCGTAGAGCTTCTCCGGCGCGCCGGCGCTGCCGCTCACGTCCACCTGATCGCGCAGCGTCGGGATGCGGAACGTCATTCCCTCCGCGTCCGTGAGCCACGCGCCGTCCGCGGACAGCCCGCGCGCCTTGCGCGGCTTGTGATGGCGGAGGTAGTCGGCCACGGTGAACGAGACGTCGATGCGCGTGCGGCATCCTTTCGACGGGCAGGCGATCTCCGCGTGAATGTGCTCGCCGAGGAGGGAGGCGCGGAGGGCGAGGAGCAGCGACTCGACGTCGCCGACCGGCAGTTCCTCCACGCCCGCGCCGCCGACGGCGGTCAGCAGCTCGCGCACGAGATGCGGCACGCTCTTGCCGCCGCCGAGCAGCAGCAGGTCCTCCGCGCCCGATAGCTCTCGCATCGGGACGGCGGTCCCACTGATCGGCAGCAGCGCGGTCACGGCGTCAGATCTCCGTCGGCATCGACAGCGACGTATCGCGCTCCCACCCTTCGTTCACGCAGGTGATGCGCTCGATGGCGATGGCGTTCGCGCCGGCGTCGAGGTCGGGCAGCGCCTGGTACTCCGACACCCAGCAGCGGTGCACGAAGTAGCGCAGCACCGGCTGGCCCGCCTCGTTCAGCAGCTCGATGCGCAGCTCCTTGCGGAGGTTGGCCAGCGACTGCGAGGCCACGCCCTGATCGAGCGTCTGCGCCGCGTTGGCCCACGCCTCGAAGTCGGTGTCGTGCGTGACGCCGCGCTCGAGCGTGAACGTGCCGTAGGTCGTGCGCCCGAGGCCCTGCTGCACGATGGCGCTGCCACCCTGCTTGTACTCGATCGGCGCGGTGGTGCGCTTGAGGCCTCCCACCTTGTTCACTCCCGCCACGGGCGTGGAGGAGGTGCCGAAGTAGACCAGGAACCGGTAGTTCTTGTACGGATCGAAACGGTTCAGATTCGCCGGGAACGGAACGCCCATGATCGCCTCCTACGCCTGCACCTGACCGGCGAGCTGCATGATCTTCACGAAGACGAATTCCGCCGGCTTGAGCGGGCGGAACCCGACGATGATGTTGACGATGCCTTTGTCGATGTCGTCCTGGGTCGTGGTCGTGGAGTCGCACTTCACGAGGAAGGCGTGGCTCGGCTTCGTCCCCTGGAACGCCCCCTGGGTGAAGAGCGACATCATGAAGTTGCCCACCGAGGTGCGCAGCGCGATCCAGAGCGGCTCGTCGT
Source organism: Thermoanaerobaculia bacterium (assembly GCA_036375135.1). Classification (GTDB taxonomy): domain Bacteria; phylum Acidobacteriota; class Thermoanaerobaculia; order Gp7-AA8; family Gp7-AA8; genus QHVT01. Next base: position 10,688 of record DASUSL010000017.1, read on the forward strand.
TCGGCTCGAAGATGGCCCACTTCAATTCGCGGTAGAGCGTCTGCTCGATGAACAGCGCCGTGCGGCGCACCGGCACGTACTTCCACGGCTGGAAGGCGGGGTTGGCCGCCACCAGCGTGCGCGCGCCGAAGACCACCGTGCCGATGCCGGGGAACGAGCGCAGCGCGTTCACGCCGAGTTGATTGAGCACGCCCTGGCGCATGTCCGTCATGCGGCCGCTGTCGACGACTCCCGTCGTGGCCAGCACCGTCGTCTCCAGGCCGGCGGGCGCTTTCCAGACGCCGCGGTTCGTGTCCGTGCGCGCGTAGATGCCGGCCACGAAGCCGCTCGGCGGCATCTCCACCGGCGCGCCGGTGAGCGGGTGCTGCGACTTGAGATAGGGGAAGTAGATCGCGCCGTTCGGACTCTTCGGCACCGTCGGCCCGCTGAAGTCGGGACCGATGTCCGGCAGCCCGCCCGACGGATCGGCGGCGAGCTGCGGCTTCGGATCCATGATCATGAAGGCGCGCTTCTTCTCCGCGAACGCCAGCGCCGCGCTGAGCACCGCGTTGTCGGAGACGCCCGGCACCATCAGCAGGTTGAAGATGTCGACCTTGTCGAGCGACGACTCTTCCTTGAAGACGTTGGTGAAGTCGGCCGCGCTGAACGTGCCGGCCAGGATCTTCCCGGGTGCGAACGGCGGGTCGGCCAGCGAAACGTTCGCCGCAGCGGCCAGGTACGACGCGCCCCAGTTGCCGGCCAGCGGCGCCACGCTGACGAGCGACGAATTCGCCAGCACCTGGCTCACGTGCGTGGCCACGCCGGCGTTGGCGATGGTCACGCCGCGGTAGGTCTCGACGCGCGTGCCGTAGGTGACGGTAATGGTGGCGGTGAGGTTGCCGGCATCGGGCGCGACGTTCACCGTCATGGCCGTCAGGTCGACCGGCTCCTTGCCGGAGAAGACGATGCCGCCGCCGGTCGTGGAGACCGTGGCCGTGGGCGGGGCGATGTCGGCCGCGGTGTTGTCGGTGAACTGGTTGCGCGGCTTCAGTCCCACCACGTAGGCGATCGAGCCGCCGTTGAGGAAGAAGTCGTTCACCGCGTACGGCACGTCGGCCGAGATCGTGCCGCTGGCGTAGAAGCCGCCGTGCTCGCGCTCGTAGTCGGAGAAGCTGAAGAGCAGCACGGCGGAGTTGACGTTCTGCGGCTTCGTCTTGAACGGGTGCGTGTACCCGACGAAGACCGCGACCGAGGTCGGGGCCGGCGTGATCGTCCGCGCCGAGCTGGGGATCTCTTCGATGTAGACGCCGGGGAAGGTCGGTGTGATCGGCATCGCTTGCTCCTTTGGCCTGCGTCAGGCCCGGCCGGGGACGGTGGCTTTCGCGCGAATGGCGTCCGCTTTGTCGGCGCCGCCGGCCAGCACGGTCGTGCCGGCGCCGGGCACCGCCAGCGGACTCCCATCCGGCGCGGTGACGGTGAGCTCGTAGGCGAATTTGGTCTGCAGGTCGGCGGGGGCGAGGTTGGTCTCGCTGCGCTCCCACTTCGCGGTGAGGGTGAACTTGTCGTTGGCGTCGGGCGCGCCGATGGTGACGACGGTGCGCGCGCCGTCCGCGCCGGCCGCCTTCGCCTTCAGCTTGAACGCCGTCGTGTCGTCGGCCTTCTTCACTTCCACCTCGGCCGGATCGCCCGTCAGCGGATAGTTGCCCGCCTTCGGCACGCCCGGCGCCCCGGCGCTGGAGACGAAGACCAATCCCGGCTTCGTCCCGCCGCCGGCGGTGTTGCCGATGACGTCTTTGAGCGTGTCGGCGGTGAGGCCGGCGTAGACGTCGTTCTCCTTCACCTGGGCGTCGAAGACGAAGACGTCGGGAGCCGACTCATGGACGTTGCTGACCGTCAGCTCGATGGTGTTGCCGGTCGAGCCGGGGTCTTTGGCGGTGATGACCATGGCCGCCTTCGGCTCGCTGCGCTCGACCGGCGTGAGGAGGCTGGACTTGACCAGATGCCCGAGCCACGCGTCGATGGCGCCTTTGAAGTCGGCGTTGCCGTCGGTGTACGGCTTCCATTTGTCGGCCTTGATGGTGCCGTCGGAGTTGGAGAAGTAGAGGCTCGAGATCGGGATGGTCTGCTGGCGTCCCGTGACGCGATCGGTGTAGACGACAGGTCCCGTAGCGGCGACTGCGGTCATGGCGTTTTCTCCTGCGAAGGTGAAACGCATCGTTCCACACCTCCGGCAGGAGCGATCTGCTGAATGCTTGGTGCGAGCTGCCGCTTTTTGGTGGAACCTGCCGAACCTTGGTCAATCCTGCTTTTGCGGGGGCGGAAGGACCGCGGAACGGCGGTATTGACCCGGAGAAACACCGAATGTGCGGCGAAAGGCGTGGTTGAAGTTGGAAACGTCGCGGTATCCGACGTAGTAGACGATCTCGGAGATGCGCAGGTGCGTCGTGGCGATCAGCCGCGCGGCCTCGGTCAGCCGCCGGTGCTGCACGTGCTGCCGGATGGACATGCGGATGTCGCTCTTGAAGAGGTGCTGCAGCCGCGACGGAGCGAGATTCACCGCCGCCGCCAGATCGGACACACGATGGTCCGTCCTCCACTCCTCCGCGAGGATCGCCAGGGTCACCGCGACACGTCTATCCATTCCCACACACCGCCTGCAAAAAGAGGAGTGACCGAAAGGGGGGGAAGTCCTACCCTCGGGTGGCGGCTCAGGCGACAATGCGCCGTCGCCATGATCCGGCGCGATCTCAAAACGCTTACCCGCCTCGCCGCGATGGACGACTTCGCGAACGAAGCCGACGTCCAGCATTACTTCATCTCGCCGCTGATCACGCTCCTCGGATACGAGGTTCCGAAGGAGGCGCCGTCCGAGAAGCAGCTTCCCTTCGTCGTCATACGAGCCGGCCGCGCCCGATCGGACCTGAAACGGCCGGATTTTCTGCTCCGCGTGAACGGCCGGGCGCTGGCCGTCATCGAGGCAAAGGGGCCGAGAGAGAAGCTCTCCGACGACGCGATCGAGCAGGCCCTCTCGTACGCGCGCCATGACGAGGTTCGCGCGCCGCTGACGATGCTCACGAACGGGCGGCGCATCCTGGTCCTCGAATCCGACACGCGCTACGTGCAGCTCGACATCACGCAGAAGCAACTCGTGAAGGAGTACCGCAGACTGCATCTGCTGCTCTCGAAGGAGACGCTCGGCTCGGTCGTGAACGGTCATCTTCGCGTCGAGGAAGAGCTCGGCCGCGGCGCATTCGGCACCGTGTACAAGGCCTGGAACCTCCACCTCGGCCGCGCGGAAGCGGTGAAGGTCTACGACTTTGCCGCGGACGACCGCGCGCGCAAACGCGCGCGTTTGCGCCAGGGAATCGTGGCGCACGCCGGCCTCGAGCATCCGAACATCGCCACGCTCTACGGCACTCTCCAGTTCGGAAGCGAGCTCGCGCTCCGCATGCGCTACGTCGACGGGCAACCGCTCGACAAATGGGTGAAGAGCGCGAAGCCGTCGTTGCGCGAGCGCGTGCTGCTGCTCGCGCAGGCGGCCAGGGCGATCGCGTTCGCGCACGAGCGTGGAGTCGTGCATCGCGATCTCAAGCCGTCGAACATCCTCGTCACCGGCACAGCCGGCAACTGGTCACCGGTGATCGTCGACTTCGATACGGCCGTCACTACCGGACAGTCGACGCTCACGACGAGCGGAGACGAGATCGGGAGCTACGGCTACCTGGATCCCGACATGCTCGACCCGCGCTCGCGGAAGAAGCGCGACCCGCGTTCGGACATCTACTCCCTCGGTCGCATCCTCGAGTTCCTTCTCACCGGCGCGCATCCGCGCTCCTCGCTCACCTCGCGTGATCTCGACGAGCGGGTGCGCCGCGGAGCTCGCGGAGCGACCGATCGCGAGCGCACGCTGCTGATCTCGATTCTGCATGCCGCGGTCGCCGATGTGCGTGAAGGACGGTACGAGTCCGCGGAGGCATTCGCGAGCGATCTCGTGGCGGTCTTCGAGGTGCCCGCGGCGGGGGCGGAGAGCGCCGAGGATTACGCGCGGCAGGTTTTCTCCGCTCTCGACGAGATCGTCGCGGCGGGGCAGATGCCTCTGTCGTGGCAGAACCTGACCTCGATGCATCGGCCCTCCGAGTTCGGGCGCTACTCACTGCTGCCTCGCTTCGGCGAGCTCAACGCGCTGTATGACACCGAGGCGTACTCCTTCTACATCGGACCGGTGATCGGCGAGCCGGACGAGTTCGCGCGCTTCGCCAGAAGCCGCGAGCTGCGCGAGCTCCGCCGCGTGTTCGGGAAGGCTCTGCGGCTCGACCCGCCGATCAGCGAGGAAGACGGCTCGGCGAATCTCGTCTACCGCTACGTCGAACACTTCCGCGATTCGCCACCGCAGCTCGCCGCCCGCTTCGCCGGCGATCTGCGGAAGTTCCTCGAGGTGCTCGATCCCGCCCACGCCGCGGCGGCAACGGTGACGGCGCCGGCACAGCCGCCGCCGCGCGACAGGATCGCGGAGTTCGACGAATGGCCGGCACGCAGTTTCGGCTCGCGGCAGGAGTTCAAGAAGCTCGCGCGGGAACTGCGGGATGCCGGCGAGCTCGCGGATGCGCTGCTGCCGTTCGTGCATCTCCTCTGGCCGGAGGCTCGCCGCACGCCCGAGCTCGCGGCGGACGGCATCGACATCGCGGTCGGCTCGCCGATGGCGGTCGCCATTCAGTGTGCGTCGGGCGGCATCGCCGCGGCGCAGCGCATGGCCGAAGCGTTTCGCCGGTCGAAGCATCGCGTCCGCGATTACCTCGTGGTCATCAATCGCGAAGAGGAAACGCCGGCCGCGCGTCGGGCGCTCGCGCCGTCGTTCGAACGGATCGTCGCGGAAGGGAAGGGGGAGCGAGCCACGCTCTGGAATCACCGCGATCACCTCGTCTACGCCGGCTTCGAGATCATGCTGCAGCGCGTGCTGCGCGCGATCGAGCGCTGGAACGTGGCCACGTTCGAGGAGCAGGCGCAGATCGAGCGCACCCTCGGCGCCACGCCGATCCGCGAGGTGCCGTTTGCTCGCGAGGAGATCCGCATCGACGCCGCGGCGATGCACGGCCGCGTTGCCGCTGCCGAGGAGGTGGGGGACATCGTCGAAGAGCTCCTGAGCGATGAGCGTCGCCGTGTGCGCGTCGTCCTCGGCACCGCCGGATTCGGCAAGACGACCGCGGTGATGCGCGCCGCGCGCGAGTACGGACTGCAATGGTTGCTCATCCCGGCGGCGAAAATCCGCCGCGATGCCGCGAACGCGCAATCGCTTTTCGAGACGGCGCTCGATCTCGACGTCGTGCTCGAGGGCGCTGCCACTCCCGGCGAGCGCGTGACATGGCAGCGCATCGCCGGGCCGGCGGTGAAGTACCTCACTCAGTACAGGAGCGGCGTTGGGGTGATCGTCGACGCGCTCGACGAATCGCCGGTGATCGGCCGCTCATACACGTTGCAGACGTTCTTCAACTTCTTCCGTCGCGCGGTCGTGCCGGTGATCGTCACGATGCGCACCGAATTCTGGGAAGGGCGGCGTGGCGACTTCGCCACCGGCCGCAGTGCGGTCGAATCGACCGTGCAGACGCTCGAGATCTTCGAGCTGCGTCCGTGGACCGACAGACAGATCGTCCGCGCCGCGCGGATGCGGCTCGCGGAAACCGGGGATACCGACGCGCGCCTTCGCATCTCGGCGTTCATCAGAGACATCGAGAGTGGCGCGTACGAGCAGCTCTACGGCGACATCCCTCGCACGCCGCTCTTCCTTCGCTTCATCCTCGACGTGCTCGACACGCTCGACCCGCGACGCTTCGATCGAACGACGCTGTTTCGTCACTGGGCGGAAGCAAAGATTGCTCGTGACGTCGAACATCCGTTGCGAAAAGGCGGCTCGCGCCTTCCCATCCGCCACGGCGTGGTGACGACACGCGAGACGATCGACATCGCCTTCGAAGCGATGACCGAAGCGGCGGCGTGCATGACCGAAGTGCGCGATGGTGCCGTCGAACTGCTGCCCGAGTGCTCGTTCGAAGCGGTGCGCACGGCGATGGGAAAGCGCGCGCCGTCGTCCGCAGAAGCCCTGGCGCTCAACAGCCTGCTCATCCTCACGGCAGGGCATGAGCCGCGGCTTCGGTTCGCACATCGTCTCTTTCAGGAGTTCTTTCTCGCGCGTGCTGCAGGCCGCTTCGGCGGTGCGGCGCTGCCACCCACCGTCCGGACGTGGCTCTCCTCGGGCCCGCCCCATGCGATCATGCCGGGCGCATGAAACTCCGTTGCGCCGCCCTGCTCCTCCTCCTCTCCCTCCAGCCACTCGTCGCCGCCCAGGAGACGCCGCCGGCGAAGCCGCCCGCGCCCGCCGTCCCGGAGGCGAAGACGTGGGTGACGAAGCACCGGATCACCCTGGGCGGCGCGCCGCTCGCGTACACCGCGACCGCGGGGACGATGCCGATCCGCGACGACAAGGACGAGGTCGTGGCGCACTTCGGCTACACGGCTTACGTGAAGGACGGCGCCGACCGCGTCACGCGTCCGATCATGTTCGCGTACAACGGCGGCCCCGGCTCCGCCTCGGCCTGGCTGCACGTCGGAGCCCTCGGTCCGAAGCGCACGGTGATCGCCGACCTCGAGCCGAACACGCGCGGCCCGTTCCGCATCGTCGAGAACGACGCCACGATCCTCGATCGCGCCGACCTGGTGATGATCGATCCGATCGGCACCGGCTTCTCGCGCACGGTCGGAAAGGGGGAGGGGAAGGACTTCTGGGGCGTCGATCAGGACGCCCGCTCGGTGGCGGACTTCGTCGTGCGCTACCTCAATCAGAACGGACGCTGGTCGTCCCCGAAATACATCCTCGGCGAGAGCTACGGCGGCATGCGCTCCGGCGCCGTGGCGTACGTGCTGCTGGCGCGGCACAACGTCACGCTGAACGGCGTGATCCTGGTCTCCCCGTACATGGACGCCATCGCCGGCAACGCCGACCTCCCCGTCGACACGGCGTACGTCAACTTCCTGACGACCTACGCGGCCACGGCCTGGTATCACAAGGTCGTTCCCGAGCCGCGCCCCGACCTGCAAACGTTCCTCCGCCAGGCGGAGGCGTTCGCCCGCGACGTCTATGCGCCGGTCCTGTTCAAGGGCTCGCTGGCGACGGCGGAAGAGCGGCGCGCGGTGCTCGCCGGGCTGGCGCGCTTCACCGGCGTGAGCGCGGAGTACTGGGAGCGCGCCAACCTGCGCATGAACGAGGGGCGCTTCCTGCAGGAGCTGCTGCGCTCGCGCGGCCTGGTGGTGGGACGCATCGACACGCGCTACCTCGGCGGCAACCTGAGCTCGACCGCGGAGAGCATGCGCTACGACCCGTTCGCCGACGCCATCGCGCCGGCCATCGTGGCCACGTTCAACGACTACTACCGCAATGACCTCCAGGTGCAGTCCGAGCGCGAGTACCTGCTGTCGGGCCGCCTCTGGTCGAAGTGGGATCACGGACACGAGGTGCCCGGCGAGGGGCGCTCGCCGGTGGCGAACACCGGCATCGACCTCGCCCACGCGATGGTGCGCAACCCGAAGATGAAAGTGCTGGTGCAGCAGGGCTACTTCGACCTGGCCTGCCCGTACGGCGCGGTCGACTACTTCGTCAGCCACCTGGACGTCCCGAACGAAGTGCGCCGCAACATCGCGGTGGAGTACTACGAGGCGGGCCACATGATGTACGTGCACGAGCCGTCGCGCGTGAAGTTCAAGAAGGATCTGGCGGCGTTCGTCGACACGACGTCGCGGTAAGGTGACCATCCCATGAAACTCATCCGGCTGCTGCTCCTCGTCTTCCTCGCCATCGGCGTGACCGCCGAAGAACCCGCCACCTACGACGCGGAGCTCGCGAAACGCCTCGGCGCCGACGAGCGCGGCATGAAGAGCTACGTCCTCTGCATCCTGAAGACGGGACCGAAGGACGCGGAGGTCACAGGCGACGCGCGCAAGGAAGTCTTCGCCGGCCACTTTGCCAACATCGGCCGCCTCGCCGACGAAGGAAAGCTCGTCGTGGCCGGCCCCTTCGGCAAGAACGACCGCACCTGGCGCGGCCTCTACATCTTCAACGTCGCCTCGGTGGAGGAAGCGGAGAAGCTCGTGGTCCTCGACCCGGCGGTGAAAGCCGGCGTGTTCGTCTACGAGCTCACGCCCTGGTACGGCTCGGCGGCGATGATGGTGGTGACGGAGACGCACAAGAAGATCGAGAAGCCGAAGAAGTAAGGGCGACTTCGAACAGAGCGGCTCACTGGTGGGGCACCTTCCAGTATCAGGGCTACTCGTGGCGGCTGCCGGTCGGCGGGTCGTTCCTCTTCGACGGGATCGTCTACGTCGATCCGTGCGGCCCGGACGCCGAGCAGCGCCGGATGGAGTGCGAGCTGGACCCGAACTACCGGTGGAACCAGAACAGCTGTAGTTGCGAGCCCCTCTTCATCTGCCAGTGGTGCGAGCAGCAACCGGTGAACTAGACGCGGGGAGAGGCTTCTCGCGGAGACCCCGAACTTCATCCAGGGAGCGCCGCCAGCCATCCGTTGACGTCGCCCAAGGAATTTGATTGACATATATTCGTTATCACGAGTAACCTAACGACGACTAAAGGAGAAACCCAATGGCTGAAACCACTACCTGGACCATCGACCCGGCGCACTCGAGCGTCGAGCTCGCCGTCAAGCACATGATGTTCACGACCGTGCGCGGCCGTTTCAAAGACTTCAAGGGGACGATCGTCGTCGACGAGCAGAACCCCGACCACTCCACCGTCGAGGTCGAGATCGCCGCGGCCAGCATCGACACGGGCGTTGCCGACCGCGACGGCCACCTCCGCTCGGCCGACTTCCTCGACACCGAGCAGTTCCCCGCCATCACCTTCCGCAGCAAGCGCGTGGAAGGGGCGATGAAACAGGAAGGCGACCACTTCCGTGTCGTGGGCGACCTCAGCATCCGCGGCACGACTTTCGAAGTGACGCTCGACTGCGTCTACGAAGGGATGGGGAAGGATCCGTGGGGCGGTACCCGCGCCGGTGCCCGCGTCACGGGCCGCATCGACCGCCGCGACTGGGGTCTGAAGTGGAACCAGGCGCTGGAGACGGGCGGCATCCTCGTGGCCAACGAAGTACGCATCGAGATCGAAGTGCAGGCCGTCAAGGCCGCGGAATCGAAGTGAAGGAGATCGTGATGATGAAGCAGAGCAACCTGTTCCTCGCGCTGTCGCTGGCCGTGCTGCTGCCGGCGTGTCAGAAGAGTGAGATCACCGACAAACCGGCGGCCGAGGTGAGCGACACCGCGGTCACGGCCACGACGGCCACCGACAGCTCCACGCAGCCGGCCGCGGGCACGAGCCGCGCGGAGGTGATCAAGGAGAAGAGCGCGATCCACTTCGTCGGCGCGAAGGTGACGCGCGACCACAAGGGTCAGTTCAAGAACTTCGACGGCGGCATCGAGTACGCGAACGGTCAGCCGCAGCGGATCTCGTTCGACATCGACCTCAACTCGCTGGAGACGGACGATCCGAAGCTCGACTCGCACCTGAAGACGGCGGACTTTTTCGACGTGGCGAAGTATCCGAAAGCGACCTTCACGTCCACGTCGCTGACCGAGGCGCCGGCGGGCGATGCCTCGGGCGCGACGCACATCCTCACCGGCACGCTCGACATGCACGGCGTGCAGAAGGAAGTGCGCATCCCGGTCAAGACGCAGCAGACCGCCGACGGCGTGCACGCCACGAGCGAGTTCACGATCAACCGCCACGACTGGGGCATCTCGTACAAGGGGATGGCCGACGACCTGATCAAGGACGACGTCCTGATCCGCCTCGACCTCCACTTCCCGCCGCCGCCCGCGGCGTAACGCGCCAGGGACGAGGAGACGACCAGAGGCCTCCGGCGGGCCGGCCCGGCCGGCAGCGCTGATTGCTCCGCCAAGAGCGTGCGT
>DASUSL010000018.1:0-8418 GCA_036375135.1 Thermoanaerobaculia bacterium
ATTGCTCCGCCAGGAGCGTGCATTCAGCGAAGCAACAAGCGCTGCCGGCCGCGCCGGCCCGCCGGAGGCGCTCCCGGTCCCCTGTAGCGATAGACTGCGCCGCGATATGCCGATACCGCTGCTCGATCTGAAACTGCAATACGCCGCCATTCGTGAAGAAGCGCTTCGTGTCACCGCCGAGGTTTACGAGTCGCAACAGTTCATCCTCGGCAAACGCGTCGAGGAGTTCGAGCGCGACTTCGCCGCCTACTGCCAGACCAGGCACGCCATCGGCGTCTCGTCGGGCACCGATGCGCTGCTCGAGGCGCTGATGGTCCTCGGCATTGGGCATGGGGATGAAGTCATCGTCCCCGCGTACTCCTTCTTCGCCACGGCCGGCGTCGTGTCGCGCCTCGGCGCGGAGCCGGTCTTCGTCGACATCGACATGACCGACTACAACATCGACCCGCGCCTCATCGAGGAGCGCATCACGCCGAAGACCAAAGCGATCATGCCCGTGCATCTGTACGGACAGTGCGCGCCGATGGACGAGATCATGGCCATCGCCAAAAAGCACGATCTGCCGGTCATCGAGGACGCGGCGCAGGCGGTGGGGAGTGAATACAACGGCCGCCGCGCCGGCTCGATCGGCGAGATCGGCTGCTTCTCCTTCTTCCCCTCCAAGAACCTCGGCGCATTCGGCGACGCGGGCGCGATCACGTGCAACGACGACGAGCTCGCGCTGCGCATCTTCGACTTCCGCGTGCACGGCATGCGTCCGAAGTACTTTCACCACTACATCGGCGGCAACTTCCGCATCGACGCGCTGCAGGCCGCCATGCTGCACATCAAGCTGCCGCTGCTCGAGTCGTGGCACGAGGGGCGGCGCCGCAACGCGGAGCTCTACCGCCAGCACTTCGGCAAGCAGGAGCGCATCGTGCTGCCCGAGGAGCTGCCGGGACGGCGGCACATCTACAACCAGTACATCGTGCGCTTCCCGGAAGGGGCGGAAGTGCGCGACCGGGTGATGAATCACCTGAAGAGCGTGCAGATCGGGTGCGAGGTGTACTACCCGCTCACGCTGCCGCAGCAGGCGTGCTTCGCGAATCTCGCGTGCACGAAAGAGAGCTTCCCGAATTCCGAGGCGGCGGCGCTGCAGACGCTGGCCATCCCGGTGTTCCCCGAGCTGAAGGAAGAGCAGATCGTCGAGGTCGTGTCCGAGGTTCGGAAAGCGCTGGCGTGATCCCTCTCCGCCACACGCTCGCGCATGCGACCACGCCCGCGGTCAACCGCGCGCTGGTGGGGGCGAACGTGGTGGTGTTCTTCGCGCAGCTGTTCATGGGGCAGGCGACGGAGCGGGTCATCCAGACCTTCGGCTTCATGCCGGCGCGCCTGCTCGATCCGCGGACGTTCGGCTATGCGCCGTGGGAAGTGGCCATCACGCTCGTCTCGTCGCTCTTCCTGCACGGCGGCTTCGTGCACCTCTTCGGCAATCTGATTTATCTCTGGGTCTTCGGCGGCGCGATCGAGCACGAGCTGGGGCACGTGCGCTTCTTCTTTTTCTATCTCGCCTGCGGCGCGGCGGGGAGCCTCGCGCACACGATCCTCTTTCCGGCGTCCATGATCCCGTCCATCGGCGCCTCGGGCAGCATCGCCGGACTGCTCGGCGCGTTCCTGGTGCTGCATCCGAAGGCGCGGATCATCACGCTCTTCCCGCTGGTCGTGTACTGGGCCATGGCCGAGCTCCCGGCTCTGGTCTTCCTGCCGGTGTGGTTCGGCATGCAGTTCTTCAGCGGCTTTCTGTCATTGCAGGCCGCGCGCGGCACGCAGGAAGTGGCGGGCGTGGCGTGGTGGGCGCACGTGGGCGGGTTCCTGTTCGGGATGATCGCCGCGGCGCTGTGGCGCGCGTCGCGGAGGCCTTCGAGCCAATAGGGAATACGCGCGCTCTGACCGTGTATAACAGGAGACTCCCCATGACCCCACGGGCGACGCTCGCTGTCCTTCTGCTCGCGTGTGCGCTGGCCGCCACGCTCGAGGCGGCGCCCGCGCTCCTCGACAATCCGCCGCTGTTCACCGTGCGCGGCCATGTGACCGCCTTGCGCACGGCCGATTTCGACGTCGACGGAAAGCTCGATTTCGCGGCCCTGACGTGGGATGGATGGTCGAGCGAGGCCGCGCTGTACGTCTTCCGCGGCAACGGCGACGGCACGTTCGCGCTGCCGCTGAAGACCGTGCTCCCGGCGACGACCGATTTCTTCGACGTGGCGCCGATCGACGGCGATGCCGTTCCCGACGTCGTGATCGTCACGGACAACGGCACGTACGCCGCGAACCTGCAACTGCTGCGCGGCAACGGCAACGGCACGTTCGGCGCGCCCGGTACGCCCGTCACCGCGAACCGCTGCGCGTCCGGCCTCACGCTCGCGGACATGACCAGCGACGGCCGCGCCGACGTGGTCTGCGGTCTGACGGTGTTCCCGAGCCTCGGCAACGGGAGTTTCGGCACGCCGCTGTCGGGCGGCAATTTCCTCGGCGGCTACGTCGTCGACGCGAACGGCGACGGCAAGCGCGATGTGGTCATCCGCGAGTGGCCCGGCTCGGCGATTTATCCGGGCACCGGCACCGGCACCTTCGGCTCGCCGGTCGGGATCCCGATCGAGATGGATGAGCGCATCGTCGTGGCCATGGCCAACTTCGACGGCATCGGCTGGCTCGATTACGCATTCATCTACGAGACGCTCTCCACCGGCCTGGCCGGTGCGGCCGGGCAGTACGGCGCGCCGGTGAAGCGCGGCTTCGCGCAGGCGTCGGCCATGGCCACGCCGGACCTGAATGGCGACGGCCGTCCCGATCTCGTCGCCGCCGGTTCGCATCAGGTCTCGACGTGGATCACCGGTTCGGACGGCGCGCCGGGCACGCGCACGATTTACGCGGCCGCGGGCTCCGCATCGGAGCTGGTCACCGGCGACTTCGACGCCGACGGCCTGGTCGACGTGCTCGCCGGCGGCCAGGGCGATGCGTTCAGCAACTACGGCGTGATCTCGCTGCTGCGCGGCGCACCGGGCGGCGCGCTGCGGGGCATGCGCGCGTACGCCGTGACCGGACAGGTCTACGGCCAGACCGGCGGCGGCAGCCCGAACGGCGTCGCGCTGTCCGACGTGACCGGCGACGGCAAGCCCGATCTCGTCACCGTGGCCAGCGCCATTCCGGCCATTCATGTGTTCGCCGGCCGCGGCGACGGCACGTTCGACGACGCGCCGTACGCGACGCCGCTTCTTTCCGCCTCCTGGCCGCTGCCGGTCTACGCCGATCTGGACGACGACGGCATGATCGACGTCGTGGTCAGCGACCAGTACCAGTTCCGCTTCTTCCTCGCCAACGGCGACGGCACGTACACGCAGTCGAGCAGCTTCAACGCCTCGGCCGGCAATCCGCCGGGCTACGGCGCCGGCGATTTCAACGGAGACGGTCACCAGGACTTCGTCCACGAATATGCGGGCACGCTGACGTTCCACGCCGGCCGCGGCGACGGCACGTTCGACGCGCCGGTTGCGCGCGAGTACGGCACGTCGTGGGAAGGCTTCCGCATCGGCGACGTGAACAAGGATGGCCGCGACGATCTCGTCTTCGCCGGCGACGTGCTCCTCGGCGCCGCGAGCGGCATCTTCACCGTGGTCGCCGACGGCAGTCCGTTCGGCGAGCCGCCCATGGCGCTGGCCGACTTCGACGGCGATGGCAACCTCGATCTCTTTTCCGTCGACCAGCATCCGCAGGGAAGCGTGGTGGTGAAGCGCGGAAACGGCGACGGCACGTTCGGCACGACACGTCTCATGGAGTTTCCGCAGAAGAAGACGGGACCGCGCGATGTGCTGGTGGCCTCGCCCGGCGATTTCAACGGCGACGGACACACCGATGTCGCGCTGGGCGCGACGATTCTCCTCGGCGACGGCGCCGGCTTCTTCAACGGCTACATGCGCGCACGCGATCCCATCGGCGGCGCCGAGTGCTACGCGGGCGACGTCGACGGCAATGCCAGCAGCGATCTCCTCTGCGCGGCCGAGGGGACGCATTCGCTGACCGTGTTCCGCACGCTCACCGCCGAGGCGCAGGACCTGCCGCTGTCGATCGTCATCGAGAGCGCACCCGCCGCGGTGCCTGGTGGCGGCGAGTTCGACGTCCGGGTCCGCGCCACCGGTCTGACGTCGCTGGCGCCCACCGGCGCGATCCTGTTTTCCCTCGGTGGACGGCTTGCCGGCACCGTGGAGCTCGTGGACGGCCTCGGCTACGGCCGTGTGTTCGCCGGCGTGGTCGGCACCCAGGCGCTGATCGCGCGTTACGGCGGCGACGACGTCTACGCCGCCGCGGATTCGGCGCCGCAACAGGTGGTGGTCACGAAGGGATCGACGTACATCTATGAGTGGTACGCGCCGTACGAGGCGGTCACCACGCAGCCGGTCCGCATCACCGCCGAGGTGTCGTCGTCGCTGCCGGACGTACAGGGGACGGTCAGTCTCTTCATCGACAATGTGCTGACCGGCACCACCACCGCGCCGGAGCTCGACATGACCGTCGGTCCGCTGGCCGAGGGCCGGCGGACGGTGCGCATCGAGTACGGCGGAAGCGACCGGCATCTGCCGACCACGCGCACGTTCTACATCACCGTCGTGAAGCCGCTGATCGACATGGCCGTCGCCGTCGATCCGCCGAACGGGACCACCGCCGGCACGCCGGTCACCGTGACCGTCACCTTCCCCAACGAACCGGCGCTGAACGGCAGCGTGACGATCTACGGCGCGCAGGGCGCGTTCTTCACCGTGCCGGTCGCCAACGGCGTGGCCACGCTGACCACTTCCGCGCTGCCGCCGGGACAGTCGCTCACGGCGTGGTTCGCGGGCAACGCCACCTATCGCGCCACCTCGAAGACGATCGCGTACACGATCACCGACGCTCCCGTGGCTCCCGGCCCCACCTCGCTGTATCTGATGCCGTCGCCCTGCCGCATGCTCGATACGCGTGAAGCCTCCTGGCCCGTGGCCTCGGGCGCCACGCGCGCCGTGCAGATCTCCCGCCGCTGCGGCATTCCGTACGGAGCGAAGGCCGTGGCCGTGAACCTGACCGTCGTCGCCCCGTCGAACTACGGCTACTTCACGCTCTTCCCCGCCGCCAGTTCGTTGCCGCTCACCAGTACGCTCAACTACCGCCCGGGAAAAACGCGCGCGAACAACGCCGTGCTGCCGCTCTCGGCCGGCGGCTCGCTGAACGTGTACAACAGCGGGCCGGCGTACGTGCACGTGCTGATCGACGTGACGGGCTACTTCCAGTAACTTCAACAGGACCACCATGACACGCGCACGTCGAATCGGCTTTCTGGCCACACTGCTGTTTCTCTCCGCGGTCGTCAACGCCGAACTGGCGGTGATCGACAACCCGCCGATCATCGAGACGGCGGGAACTCCGGCGGGCATCCGTGTCGCCGACTTCGACGGCGACACGAAGCTCGACTTTGCCACGCTGCAGCAAAACGTGCCCACAGGGGCGCTGCTCGTCGTGTATCGCGGAAATGGGAACGGCACCTTCGCGGCGCCCGTGCAGACGGTCCTCTCCGGCTCCTCGGCCGCGTTCGAAGTCGCCCGTCTCGACGACGACTCCGTGCCCGATGTCGTCGTGGTGCAATACCTGTCCGGATCGTCGGTCACGCTGCGCGTACTCCGCGGCAACGGCGACGGGACGTTCGGAACGGCCATGGCGGTCATCAACGAACGCGCCTGCGACAACAACCCGTTGGCGCTCGCGGACATGACCAGCGACGGCCGCGCGGACATCGTGTCCTGCGGACAGGCCGTCTATCCGAATCTCGGCGGGGGAAGCTTCGGGTCCGCCATTCGTACCGGCGTGTTCGACTTCAACGGAGGCTACGTCGCCGATGCGAACGGCGACGGAAAACGCGACGTGGTCATCCCGGGCGACCCCACGACGCGGCTGCACCTCGGCAACGGAGACGGCACCCTGCAGGCCGCCGTCACCCTCGACGACGGTGGACGCGCACTTTCGGTGATGGCGGATTTCGACGGCAGCGGCCGTGCCGATCTCGCCTTCATTCGCGACGGCCTGTTCCTCCGCCTGGCCAGTCCCACCGGGCAATACACGGTCCGCACCCCGGCCGGCTTCGCGAAGGCGTTTTCACTGACGACTGCCGACCTGAACGCCGACGGCCGCCCCGATCTCGTGGCCAGCGGAAACCATGCGGTCTGGACGTGGATCATGGATGCGAGCGGCACTCCCGTGGTGCGCAGGATTTATCGCACCGCCTCGAGCGCGAGGTGGGTGGCGACCGGCGACTTCAACGGCGACGGAGCGGTGGATGTGCTGGTGCAGGGGGCGGGCAACGTATACAACTCCCTGAGCGTAGTGTCGCTGATTCCCGGCTCGGCGGACGGCACTCTCGACGCGATGCGCACGTATGCCGTGTCGGGCATGCTGGACGACGGCCGGCATTTCCCCGGCCGTCCGACCGGTGCGGCCGTTTCGGACGTGACCGGAGACGGCACGCCCGACCTGATCGCCGTGGCCTCGCGGGTTCCCGCCATCGCGGTATTCGCCGGAGCGGGGGACGGGACGTTCGCCGATGCGCCGCAGCTCACGCCCGTCCCCACGATCACGAGCGCGTCGGCGTCGCCGGCTCCTCTGTTCGGGGACGTCAACGGCGACGGAAAGATCGACGTGATCGTGAAGGCGCCTGCGGGCTCCTTCTACTGTTTCGTCGCCAATGGCGATGGCACGTACGGGCAGACGAGCGAGATCGTCGGTCCGGCGTACTCCGGCATGCTGGCGCCTACGTATGCAGCCGGCGACTTCAACGGCGACGGCGATCTCGATCTTGCATCGCTGTCCGGCGGCAACCTCCAGGTGGCCACCGGCCGCGGCGACGGCACCTTCGACGCACCGGTCTCCGGCGCCTACCCGGTGCCGGCGGAAGGGTTCCGCGTCGGCGACGTCAACAACGACGGGCGGGACGATCTCGTCTTCGGCAGTGACGTGCTGCTGGCGGGAGCGTCCGGTACGTTCACGAAGACGACCTATGCGCCGGAGCGGACCATTCCTCCGGCCGCGGTCGTCGATCTCGACGGCGACGGGAACCTCGACGTCGTCGAGGACGACGCGAACGTCGGCGGGGTCATCTCGGTATTGCTGGGGAACGGCGACGCCACGTTCGGTCCGCGCCGCTCCCTTCAGCGCTACCATCACGACCCCGTCCCCCCCGCGACGTCGTGCGTGGGCGATTTCAACGGAGACGGTCACACCGACCTCTCGTTCGGCCCCTCCATCCTCCTCGGGGACGGCGCCGGCTGGTTCAACGGCTACGCACGCGTCCGCGATACGGGGCAGTTCCGGCGATGCAGCGTCGGCGATGCCGATAGCAACGGCACCGGCGATCTCCTGTTCTCCGACCTCGATTCGCAATACGGCTACGGGATCTCCGTGGCCACGACTCACCAGACCCAGTCGCTCGCCCTGCCGCTGACGCTGACCATCGACAGTGCCCCGGCCTCGGCCGTCGTCGGCTCTCCGTTCACCGTGACGGTGCGCAGCAGCGGCCAGACGCAGTTCGCTCCCACCGGCGCCGTCGTGCTGTCGCTTTCCGGCGCGGTGCTGGCCATGCGCGAGCTGAGCGGGGGAGAGGCGACGGTGGAGCTCGTCGCGACCACCGCCGGCTCGCAGACGCTGTCCGCGCATTTCACCGGCGATGACCTCTACGCGCCCGCCGACGCCGCGTCGCGCACGGTGGAGATCGCGCGCGCGGCCACGCAGATCTGGCCGGTGGTCTCGCCCGGCAGCTCCCCTTACACGACGGACGTCGTCACCGTGTCGGGAGAAGTGACGTCATCCTTTGGCGGCATGACCGGCACCGTCACCCTCTTCGTCGACGGCGTCCAGCGAGCCACGACGGCCGCGCCGCAGTTCACGTTCGTCGCGGGAGAGCTCGCGGCGGGGGTGCGCCTGCTGCGCATCGACTACAGCGGCGACGCCACCCATCTGCCGCAGAGCCGCACGGTCCAGGTCGACGTCCGCAAGGCGCCGGTCACCATGAACATCACCGTCGATCCGCCCGGCCCGGTCGTCGTCGGCACCTCCATCACCGTGACGGTCACGTTCCCGAACCAGCCGGCGCTCAACGGGACCGTCCTGATCTCCGACGGCGCCATGCTCCCCCTCGGCAGTTCCCACGTCGGCCCCGTCTACTTCGGCGCCAACGTGCCGGTCTCGAACGGGGTCGCCACCTGGAGCACCGCGGGGATGCCGCCCGGCACGCGCCTCGGCGTCTATTTCTACGGAACCGAAAAGTACGCCGCTCAGCAGACCTACGTTCAGTACACGATCAACGACACGCCCGCCGCTCCCGGCCCGACCTCGCTCTACCTCATCACTCCCTGCCGCCTC
>DASUSL010000019.1:0-4062 GCA_036375135.1 Thermoanaerobaculia bacterium
ACGTGGAGGGGGAAGGGTGGGGGTTTCAGCGGGCGCTGTACTAGTGAGACAAGCGGACCGCCGTCGTCTCGGCGGCTGCTGCGGCGGCGTCCTCGCCGCCGCCCCCGGTGCGCGGGCGAGACGCCGGCGCGGCAGCCGGCGAGGACGCCGGCGGTCCGCTGGGGTTTTGAAACGTTTTTGGGGGTGGGTGCACTACCTCTTCGAGATGCTCGGCACGATCCAGAGGTGGCGCGACCGCGCGGCGCGGCTTTATGCGCTCGATCCGCGCAGCGTCTCGGAGCGCGACAAGCTGTGGGCGATCGCCACGCTGCGGCGGGAAGCGCTGCACGTGCAGAAGGCGACCGGACCGCTGCCGGAAGACTACGGCGCGTACTCCGTCGCGCTGGCGCTGTTCGTGGCCGGGTTGAACGACCCGCGGGCCATCGACTCGCTGGCGCTGGTGACCGAGATCGCGCCGGCCATCCCGAGGGCGCTGGCCGCGTTCGGCGACCGGGCCGTCGACGCCCTGATCCGCACCCTGCCCAGCCCCTACCTCCGCCGCAGCGCGGCGTACACCCTCCGCGCGTGCCTCGCCAGCGGGTCCCTCAGCGCCGGAAAAGCGCTGGCCGTCGAGCGCGCGCTGGTGCAGTGACGCGCGGCCGACCTTCCTTTTCTTGACTCTCCTCGCTCGAAGTTTAGAATGGCCGCGGTCTCAACGAATTCACGCGAGGATCAATGGCAAACTACTCAGTCCTGCTGGTAGCCGTGCTCATCGTCCTGTCTGTGCCGGTGGTCACTTTGTTCGTACTGGCGCCATTGGTCCGCGCATCCCGCGCGAACAAGGTGAAGCTCGAGCCGTACGAGTGCGGCATCGCGCCGACCTCCCTCGCGTTCGACCACCGGTTCTCGGTCCGCTACTTCCTCATCGCGGTCCTCTTCATCATCTTCGACGTCGAGACGGTGTTCCTCTTCCCGTGGGCGATCCGGTTCAAACAGCTCGGCTGGTTCGGGGCGATCGAGATGATGATCTTCCTCGCGATCCTCCTGGTCGGTTACTTCTACGCCTGGAAGAGGAAGGTCCTTACATGGGTCTGATCGAGAATCGCTTCGACTCGAACGTTCTCACCACGACCGTCGATAAGTTTTTCAATTGGGCGCGCAAGTCTTCCCTCTGGCCGATGCAGTTCGGCCTCGCGTGCTGCGCCATCGAGATGATGGCCGTCCTCGATCCCCGGCATGACATGGCCCGCTTCGGCGCCGAGGTCTTCCGCGCCACGCCGCGCCAGGCCGACCTGAAGATCGTCTCCGGCACCGTCACCGAGAAGATGGCGCCGATCGTCCGCCGCCTCTGGGACCAGATGCCCGATCCGAAATGGGTCATCGCCATGGGCTCGTGCGCCACGTGCGGCGGACCGTACGACACCTACGCGGTGACGCAGGGCGTCGACCGCCTGATCCCCGTCGACGTCTACGGTCCCGGCTGCCCGCCGCGCCCCGAGGCGCTGATCTGGGGGCTGATGGAGCTGCAGAAGAAGATCGAGAAGATGCACATCATCCGCAAGGGCGGCGAGGCGTACGACTTCGCCCGCGCGGCGGTGCGCGACTCGCTCCGTCCGGCGCACGAAGGTCCGGCGCTGCGCGCCGAGCAGGCGGCGCAGCTCAAGCCGGCGCCGATCTCCGGCGTCAAGCGCGCCCCGGCGGCGCCCGCGCCCCCGAAGCCCGCCGCCGCTCCGGCCGCGGCCACGGCGGTCGCGGAAGGAGCGCCGGAAGTCACCGAGGCGGAGATCCAGCAGGCCGCCGCCCCGGAGATCCCGCTCGATCAGGAAGCACCGGCCGGCGCTTCGCCCGCCGCGCCGTTCCATCGCGACGACCTCACGCTCCCCGAGCGCATGGCCATGGCGCAGGAGATGGGCAACGGCTGGGAGACGCGCCTCTTCGCCGCGATGGCGCAGACCGACTGCGGCGCGTGCGGCTGGGACTGCGAGGGCTACGCGAACGCCATCGCCACCGGCGAGACCGACGACATCTCCCTCTGCGTGCCCGGCGAGTCCGAGACGCTGGACATGCTGGAGCTGCTGATGAAAGAGAAGGGGAAGAGCTACTCGGGCGTCTGAAACCATGTCAGAGCAAACTCCGCCAAGCCCAGCTCCCACACCCGCCGCACCGGCGGGACGGACTGTCGACGACATCAAACGCGATCCGCTCGTCGCCTCCGCCGTCTCGCGCGCCGACGACGCCGTGCTGGACGCGAAGGAGTTCGCCGGCGAGATCACGCTCTTCGTCGACCGCGACCGCATCGTCGAAGTGACCCGCGCCTTCAAGGACTCCGGCTACGTCTACCTCGTCGACCTCGCCGCGGTCGACTACTCCAAGTACCCCAACCACACCGGCCTCCGCTTCAGCGTCTCGTACACGCTCTACTCCTTCCAGAAGAACGCGCGCGTGCGCCTGCGCGTCTGGACCGACGAGAAGTCGCCGGTACCCTCCGTGACCTCGGTCTGGAAGACGGCCAACTGGCACGAGCGCGAGACGTTCGACATGTTCGGCATCCAGTTCTCCGGCCATCCGAACCTCGAGCGCATCCTGATGTGGGAAGGCTTCAACGGCTTCCCGCTGCGCAAGGACTTCCCGGTGCGCGGCATCGACACCGGCGCGCGCATCTATCCCGAGGTCTTCCCCGAGGGCGGCGGACCGAAGCCGGGATCGACGGGCAAGCCGGCGGCCGACGTCAACCTCTATAAAGGTGAGTGGAAGCGCTACGGCACGTGGCCGCTGGCGCAGATCGGCGGCGGAGCGGCGCCCGCGAAGGCGCCCGCGCCGAAAGCGGCGCCGGCGAAGCCGGCGGTAGCGGCCGCGCCCGCGGAAGGAGATGCCGAATGACGCGACGTCTGCCGGACGCAGGGCAGGCTTCAGCCTGCCTCCCCCGGGGGCGGCGGGCTGAAGCCCACCCTGCGTTGGAGGTGCGCGATGTTTGACGTCCATGAGATGGAGGTCAACTTCGGCCCCCAGCATCCGTCGACGCACGGCGTGCTGCGCGTGCTGCTGAAGATCGACGGCGAGCGCATCATCGAGGCCAAGCCGGTCATCGGCTACCTGCACCGCGGCACCGAGAAGCTCTTCGAGCACATGGCCTATCCGCAGTGCATCCCGCACACGGACCGCATGGACTACGTGGCCGCGGCCACGAACAACCTCGGCTTCGTGGAGACGGTCGAGAAGATGCTCGGCATCAGCGCGCAGATCCCGCGCCGCGCGCAGCTCCTGCGCGTGATGCTCTCGGAGCTGCAGCGCATCTCGTCGCACCTGCTCTGGCTGGCCACGCACGCGATCGACCTCGGCGCCATGACGCCGTTCTTCTACACGTTCCGCGAGCGCGAGCAGATCCTCGACTTCTTCGAGGCCTACTGCGGCGCGCGCCTCACGCTGAACTGCATGCGCATCGGCGGCATGCCGGAAGACCTGCCGCACGGCTGGCTCGAGGACGTCGAGGCGTTCGTCGACAAGTACCCGGCCTGCATCGACGAGTACGAGTCGCTGCTGACCAACAACCGCATCTGGAAGAAGCGCACGATCGGCATCGGCGTGCTCTCGCCCGAGGACGCCATCGACTGGGGCATCACCGGCCCGCCGCTGCGCGGCTCGGGCATCGAGTGGGACCTCCGCCGCGCGCAGCCGTACGAGTGCTATCCGGAGCTCGACTTCGAAGTCCCGATCGGGAAGAACGGCGACACGTACGACCGCTACCTGGTGCGCATGGAGGAGATGCGGCAGTCGACGCGCATCCTGAAGCAGTGCATCCCGCTCATCCGCGCCACCCCGGCAGGGGACATCAAGGCGAAGATCTCGAAGGTGATCCGCCCGCCGGAAGGGGAGGTCTATCACTCCATCGAGTCGCCGAAGGGTGAGCTGGGCTACTACATCGTCAGCGACGGCAAGACCCAGAACGCGTACCGCTGCCACGTGCGGCCGCCGTCGTTCGTGAACCTGCAGGCGCTGCCGGCGATGGCCAAGGGACACCTGGTGTCGGATCTGGTCGCGCTCATCGGAACCATCGATATCGTGCTCGGGGAGGTGGACCGATGA
>DASUSL010000020.1:0-2100 GCA_036375135.1 Thermoanaerobaculia bacterium
AGACGGCGAAGGATCCCCTGCGGACGGAGCGAACCTCGTGCATTCGCAGGGGATCCTTCGCCGTCTACGCGGCTCAGGATGACAGGCTTATGAACACACGCGCTCTCTTCGCGGTCCTGCTGCTGGTGATCGCCGCCTGCAGCAAAGCGCCGTCGGCGGCGGTGAATGAGTCGCCGCCCGAGCCCGCGCGCAGTGCGCCCGTCACCGATCTCGAGTTCAAGGACGTGATGCTGCAGGAGATCGCCACGCACCTCGTGCGCGAGGCGCAACGGCGCGGCATTCACGAGGTCTCCGGCCGCAACCGTCTCGATCGTCTGCTCCGGCTCGAAGCGATGCTCGGCAAGTCCGAGATCGCACTCGCGCGCGTCAACGAGCTCGTTCCGCATCTCACGAATCACGACGCGAGCGAATGGGCGAAGCTGCGTCAGCGCGCCGAGGCCGAGTTCTCCGGACGCAACGATCCGACGTCGCAACGCGTCGCCGACCTGCTGGCGCGCTGGCGCGCGCGCAAGACCGACATCGCGTTCGGTTACCTCTCCTCGAATTACGACCGCTTCATCAGCCGCGCGGAGTGGGAGCGGCGGTTCCATGACTTCGTCGCCGCGCGTCCGGCCGACGCGGCCACGTGGGGCTGGCTGCTGCTGCGCGAAAACGCGTCCCACGGCGACGCCGAGACCGCGTATCGCGAATACCTGAAGCGCACCGGCGCCGGCACCGCGGGCGAGGCGGAGGAGCTCTTCTCCGTCCCCGGCGTGCAGATCGCTACTTCGCGTTGAGGTAGTCGACCGCCACGTTCGCCAGCGCGCGCACGCCCAGTCCGAGGCCGCTCTCGTCGACATAGAAGAGAGGTGAGTGATTGGACGGCGCCTGCTCCGGCGTCTGGTTCTTCGGCCGCGTGCCGAGCCAGAAGAAGACGCCGGGCACTTTCTGCTGGAAGAACGAAAAGTCCTCCGCGCCGAGGACCGGGTTCACCACGCGCACGTTGTCATTGCCGCCGGTGCGGCGGAGCGTCGGCGCGATGCGCTCGGTCAGCGCGGGATCGTTGTACGTGATCGGATAGCCCGTCGTGATCTCCACGTTCGCCGTCGCGCCGGCGGCGGAGGCGATCGACTCCGCGGTGCGGCGGATGCGCGCGTGGATGTCGTCGCGCATCTTCGCGTCGAGCGAGCGGATGGTGCCGATCATCTCCACTTCGTCCGGGATGATGTTGTTGCGCACGCCGCCGTGGATCGCGCCGACGGTGACGACGGACGGCGCGAGCGTGGAGTCGAGCTGCCGGCTGGGAATGGTCTGCAGTCCGAGGACGATCTGCGACGCGACCACGATGGGATCGACGCCGAGCCACGGATACGCGCCGTGCGTCTGCTTGCCGCGCACGGTGATCTTGAAGGAGTCGACCGCGGCCATCATCCCCTCGGGGCGATAGGCGATCTCGCCGACCGCGAAGCGGGAGGTCACGTGCAGCCCGAAGATGGCGTCGACTTTCGGATTCTCGAGGACGCCTTCGCGCACCATCAGTCCCGCGCCGCCCTCTTCGCCTTGCGGTGCGCCTTCTTCGGCAGGCTGAAAGATGAACTTCACCGTGCCGGGGAGCTGCGCGCGCATCCCGGCCAGCACTTCGGCGACGCCGAGGAGGATGGCCACGTGCGCGTCGTGCCCGCAGGCGTGCATCACGCCGACGTCCTGCCCGTTGTAGGTCGTGCGCACTTTCGAGGCGAACGGGAGGTCGACCTGCTCGGTGACGGGAAGCGCGTCCATGTCCGCGCGCAGCGCCACGACCTTGCCCGGCTTGCCGCCCCTGAGGATGCCCACCACGCCCGTGTGCGCGACCTTCTCCGTGACCTCGATGTTCAGCGCACGCAGGCGGTCGGCGACGATCTTCGCCGTGCGCACCTCGCGGTTGCCGAGCTCCGGATGCTGATGGAGGTCGCGCCGCGTGGCGATGACGTCCGCCTCCACGCGGGCGGCGGCGGTGTCGATCTGGGAGCTCAAGGTGGCAGCAAGGATAAGGGCGAACATGGCGCGGATTCTATCTAGGAGTGCGGCGGCGACGAGCCGCCGCTTTGGTAGCCGGCCACCGCGTCGCTGCCCGGGTACGAA
>DASUSL010000021.1:0-63522 GCA_036375135.1 Thermoanaerobaculia bacterium
GGGTTCACCTTCTTGCCGGCGGTGTTGATCAGATCCGAGGCGCGGCCGGTGAGGACCACTTCCCCGTCGTCGCGCAGCTCCACGAGATCGTCCGTGGTGAACGTCCCGTCCGCGAACGGCTCGAACGTCGTCGCGTCGAAGAGGTAGCCCGCGGCCACCGACCCGCTGCGCACCGAAAGGCGGCGAGTGGCCGTCGACAGCGTCACGCCCTCCAGCGCCGCGCCGACGGTGCCGCGCTCCACCGCGGCGCCGCGGCGGTCGTACGTGATGCCGCCGCACTCGCTGCATCCATAGAAAGAATGGATGTCGAGGCCGAAGCGCTCGCGAAACCGGCGCGACGTCGACGCCGCCAGCGGCGCGCCGGCGGAGAGAAAGGTGCGGATCGTCTCGAACGAGCCGTGCGCCGCGACGGCGAGATGCTCGAAAACCATCGGGATCAGCGGCGCCACCGTGCAGCGGTAGCGATTCGCGATCTCGACCAGCGACTGCGGCAGGTAGTCGTTCGAGACCACGACCGGCGTCCCCTGCACCAGCAGCGGCGTGACGAGGTTCGAGAAGCCGTAGGAGTGGGAGAACGGGATCGCGCCGAGGTTCAGGTCATCCGGACGGATGTCCATGGTCGCGCAGATGTTCTCCGCGTCCGCGATCAGGTTCCCCTCCGTGGCCACGATCCCCTTCGGCATCCCCGTCGATCCCGACGTCAACTTCACCAGCCGCGCAAAGGGTGGAAACGCAGGGCGGGCTTCCGCCTGCCGGGTCAGGCTGAAGCCTGACCCGCGTCCCAGGAAGCCTCGCACACCGAACTGGCCGATGATCGCCGCGACCTCGCTCTCGCTGGCGTCCCGGTCGATCGGAAACACCACCAGCTCCTGCCGGCACGCCGCCAGGAACGCGGCCACGAGCTCCACGGAGTTCGGCAGCTGAATGGCCAGCCCGTCGCCCGGCGCGAGGCCGTCGAAGCGCATCGACTCCGCGAGCGCCCACAGTTCGGCGCGCGTCGTCACCGCTCCCGTGGCGCCGTCGATGAGCGCGGGCGCGCCGGGGGCGGCGTTCACCAGGGACAAAAATCGTAGGATCATTCGGACTTTTCAGGAGAATAGCAGCGTTTCAGCCCCGCGATGCGCGACGTCATTGTCATCGGCGGAGGCCCCGCGGGGACGACCGCGGCGACCCTCCTCGCACAACAGGGACTCTCCGTAACCCTTCTCGAGCGCGAACGGTTCCCGCGTTTTCAGATCGGGGAGTCGCTCCTCCCGTACAACAACGACCTCTTTGCCCGCCTCGGCGTCACCGACGACCTGATGAAAGGCGACTACTTCCCGAAGTACGGCGCCTACTTCGTCACCGGCGACGGCTCGCACGGCTACCGCTTCCGCTTCGACAAGCGGCTGCAGGACCCGTATCGCAACTCCTTCCAGGTCAAGCGCGCCGAGTTCGACCATCTCCTGCTGAAGAACGCCGAAAAGCACGGCGTCGACGTCCGGCAGGAGACGCCCGTCACCTCGGTCGACCTCTCGAATCCCGACAAGGCCGTCGTCAACGGCGATCTCGAAGCGCGCTTCGTCATCGACGCCAGCGGCCACGGCTCCGTCATCGGCAACCGCTTCGCCGGCCGCGACGAGGTGAAGTCGCTGAAGAAGATCGCCTTCTTCGCGCACTACACCCACGTCCCGCGCGACCCGGGCAAGGACGCCGGCAACACCGTCATCGTCGTCCTGCGCGACTCCTGGTTCTGGCTGATCCCCGTCACCGCGGAGGTCATGAGCGTCGGCCTCGTCGTCGACCGCGACCATTACGTCCGCTGCGGCCTCGAGCCGCAGGCGCTGCTGGAGCGCACCATCGCCGCCACGCCGTTCGTGGCCGCGCGCATGGAGCACGCGCGCCGCGTCTCGCAGATCTACGCGCGCAAGGACTTCTCCTTCCGCATGCGCCAGCTCGTATCGAGCAACTACGCGCTCATCGGCGACGCGGCCGGCTTCCTCGACCCGATCTTCTCCACCGGCGTCTTCATGGCCATGAAGTCGGCGGACATGGTCACGGGCGCGGTGCTGGAGCGCCTGCGCACGGGCTCGACGGCCGCGCTGCGCGCGTACGAATCGGACATGCAAAGAGGTCTCGATAAATACTTACGCTTTATCGAGCACTTTTACGATCGCGATTTTCTGGAGGTGTTCCTCCAGCCCTCGGAGCGCTGGGGCCTCCTGACCGCGGTGGTGGGGGTGCTGGCGGGCAACATCTTCGCCGCGCGCGACAACCGCTTCCGCCTCTTTCTCTTCTTCCTCCTCGTCAAGCTGCAGAAGCATCTCGGTAAAATCGCACCGCGCATTTCGTGGGACGCGCTCCCCGCCGCTGCTAAACTCTGAAACCCTTTATGACCACCGACCTGCGACGCAAGCTCAAAGAGCTGCTCATCGAGCGGCTGAAATTCGAAGACATGACCCCGGACGACATCCCGGACGACCAGCCTCTCTTCGCCGGCGGCCTCGGCCTCGACTCCATCGACGCGCTGGAGATCGTGGTGATGCTGGAGAGCGAGTTCGGCATCAAGGTGAAGAACGAGGGGTCGGCACGCGACTCGTTCCGCTCGATTGCCACGTTGGCCGATTTCGTTGGGGAGCGGCTGGCGCAGGAACAACGCGCTTAGAAAAAGTGCTGGGTGCTGAGAGCTGGGTGCTGAGTCCCGCCCGGCCCCACTCAGCACTCAGCACTCAGCGCTCAGCACTATGTCGTCCTGGCTCGCCAACCTCCCGCACCAGATCCCCTTCCGCGCCGCGAGCGCGGTGCGCCGCGTCGATGAGAAAACGATCGAGGGGACGTACCTCGTCACCGCGAACGACACACTCCCGTCCGGCGTGATGGCGGTCGAGGCGATGGCGCAATTCGCCGGCGGGCTGGTGTTCCAGGAGCAGGGCTTCTTCACCGGCATCGACCGCTGCGAGCTCACGCGGCAACTCGAGCCGGGCGACGTCATGGTCTGCAGCGTCACGCTGGAGGTCGAGTTCGGCGGCACGTTCCGCTTCAGCGGAACCGGACACGTAAATGGAGTAGAAGTGCTGAGGGGAAGGTTCTATCTCAGCGCGCATGCGGGTCCCTGATCTCTCCACACGAATCGCCGTCACCGGCGCGGGCATCGTTTGCTCCATCGGCCGGAACAAGGCCGAGGTGTGGGAGTCGATCGTCGAGATGCGGGCGGGGATCGGCAAGCTGACTTCCTTTCCGGGCGAGACGTTTCCGACCGACATCGCCGCCGAGGCGGTGGCCGAGCTGCCGAAAGCGAAGCGGTTGTCGCGGACCGATCTGCTCGCGGTCGTCGCGGCGAAAGAGGCCCTCGAACAGGCCGGCGACATTCCGCTCGCGCGCGCCGTGGTTTCGTCCGGCACGTCGACGGGCGGCCTGCTCGAAGGGGAGGATTACTACTTCCGCCGCCTGATCCGCGGACGCCGCCGCGCCCCCGCGTCGCGCGTGCTGCAGCAGCCGACGTCCGGTCCCTCCGATGCCGTGGCCGGCGCCTTCAACCTCGGCGGCGGCGTGGTCTCGAACGCCACCGCGTGCGCGTCGGCCGGCGCCGCCATCGGCATGGCTGCCGATTACCTCCGCTCCCGTCACGCCGACGTCGCCATCGCCGGCGGCAGC
The DNA here is from genome assembly GCA_036375135.1 of Thermoanaerobaculia bacterium. Taxonomy (GTDB): domain Bacteria; phylum Acidobacteriota; class Thermoanaerobaculia; order Gp7-AA8; family Gp7-AA8; genus QHVT01. Next base: position 3,634 of record DASUSL010000021.1, read on the forward strand.
GACGCGCTGTGCCGCCTGACGTACAGCGGCTTCAACGTGCTGCAGGCCGTCGATCCCGAGCCGTGCTCGCCCTTCGGTGCGCAGCGCAAGGGCATCACTCTCGGCGAGGGCGCGGGCTATCTCGTGCTGGAGCGCTGGGACGACGCGGTCGCGCGCGGTGCGACGATCCTCGCCGAGCTCTCCGGCTACGGCGCCTCCTGCGACGCGCATCATCCGACCGCACCGGCGGAAGACGGCCGCGGCGCGGAGGCGGCCATGCGCGGCGCGCTGTCCGAGGGACGGATGACGCCCTCGTCGGTCGATTACGTGAATGCACACGGCACCGGCACGACGCTGAACGATTCCGCCGAGACGCGCGCCATCATCGCCGCCCTTGGCACCGACGTCCCCGTGTCGTCGAGCAAGTCGTACTTCGGCCACACCCTCGGCGCCTCCGGCGCGATCGAGGCGGTCGTGACCGTCCTCGCCCTGCAGCACCAGATCGCCCCGCCCACGCTGCGCCTGCAGTCGAGCGCCCCCGAGTGCCCGCTCGACTACATCCCGCACACGCCGCGGCCGATGAAGCTCGGCAACGTGCTGTCGAACACGTTCGGCTTCGGCGGCAGCAACGTGTCGCTGCTGTTCAAAGTGCATCCTGAGCACGGCGAGGGATCTCCGGCGGCGCGCGAGCGAGATCCCTCGCGGCGCTCGGGATAAACTGCGAGTGTTGCGCGTCCCCATCACCGGCATCGGCGTGATCGCTCCCGGAGCGGTCGGGATCGCGGCCTTCCGCGAGCTGCTCGACAGCGGCGGGACGGCGGTGCAGGAGGTCGACCGCTTCGACACGAGCGGGCTCTCCGCACACACCGCCGCCCTCGTGCGCGACTTCAAGCCGCGCGACTTCATCAACCCGATGAAGATGCGCCGCATGAACGGACTGTCGCGGCTCGGCGTGGCCGCGGCGAAGCTGGCCATCGAAGACTGCGGCGCGGCGCCGCCTCCGGAAACGGGCGTCGCCATCGGCACGGCCTTCGGGCCGGTGCAGACGTCCGTCGAGTACATGCAGGAGTACGTCGAGAAAGGCGCGTCGCTCGCGCCGCCGCAGCTTTTCGCGGAGTCCGTCGCCAACGCGCCGGGGAGCCACATCGCCATCGAGTGGGGCCTGCGCGGCTTCAACGTGACCATCACGCAGCGGGAGTCGTCCGCGCTGGCCGCGGCGATGTACGCGGCGACGCAGCTCGTGAAGGGCAGCGCGTCCGCGGCGCTGATCGGCGGCGTGGAAGAGGCGAACGAGATGCTGTTCAGCGTCCTCGATCGCATCGGCGCCCTCGCGTACGACGGCCACGAAGGGCTGATCCTCGGCGAGGGAAGCGCGATGCTCGTCGCCGGCGCCGGCACGCGCAGGCCGTACGGCTGGCTGGCCGGCTTCGGCATGGCCCGCGATACGACGGCGCCGATCTCCGACTGGGGGATCGACTCGGATGCGGTGGCCACGGCCATGCGCGCGGCGATGAAGGATGCCGAGGTGCAGAAGGTCGATGCGGTGTTCGTCTCGGCGAACGGCTCGCCGCGCGGCGACGTGCTCGAGCGCCGCGCGCTGGCGCAGCTCTTCGGCGAGATCGAGACCGTTCCGACGAAGCACGTCTTCGGCGAGTACGCGGCGGGCGGCGCATTGCAGCTCGTCGCCGCGCTCCTCGCGCTGGACGAGGGACGCTACGACAATGTGCTCGTGAGCTCCCTCTCCGCCGGCGGAGGCATCGTCTGCGCGGTCCTCTCGCGGGAGGCCGCGTGATGAAAGTGCTTGCACTCATCCCCGCGCTGAATGCGGAGCGCACGCTGCCGAAGATCGTCGAGGAGACGCGCCGGCAGCTCGAGCCGGTGATCGTCATCGACGACGGCTCGAGCGACCGCACCGGCGACGTGGCCCGCGCCGCCGGCGCGACCGTGCTGCGTCACGACGTGAACCGCGGCAAGGGCGCGGCGCTGAAGACCGGCTTCGCCTGGGCGCTCGCGAACGGCTACGACGGCGTGATCACGCTCGACGCCGACGGGCAGCATCTCCCGTCCGAGATCCCGAAGTTCCTCGCCGCGCGCGGAGACCTGATCATCGGCGGCCGCGATCATCTCTTCCAGCACATGCTCCCGCGCCGCCGCAACGCGAACCGCTTCTCGGCGTGGTGCATCTCGAAGTGCGCGGGCGTGCGGGTCCCCGACTCGCAGAGCGGCTTCCGCTTCTATTCGTCCGGGCTGCTGCGCGCGCTGCAGCTCCGGGCGGACGGCTTCGACATGGAGAGCGAAGTGATCGTCCGTGCGGGCCGCCGCGGCTTCCGCATCCTCACCATTCCCATCGACCTCGGTTTCGTCGATGGGATTTCCACGAGCCACTACAAGCCGCTGTTGGACACCTTGCGGATTGCGTGGACGGTGACGAGGACTCGGCTGGGTTTTTGAGTTTATCCCGAGCGCCAGCTTGGGATCTCCGGAGCCCGCGCGACCAGCGCGCCGAAGCCCTATCGCGTGAAGGCTCCGAAGATCCCTCGCTTCGCTCGGGATAAACTGAGATTACTGCGGCAGAGGTTTCCGCGGCAGCAGCTCCGCGCGATTCGCCGTTTCCCACACCACCGTCGCCACCACCACCGCGGCCTGCATCAGATCCTCGCGTTGCAGGCGCTCGAACGTGTCCCACTGCGTGTGGTGCGTGCGCGAGCGGTACTCCACCTCGTCCTGGATGAACTGGAAGCCGGGGATGCCTACTTCGTCGAACGGGATGTGATCCGTGCTGGTCGTGTTGCGCATCGTCACGGTCGTCGCGCCGAGGTCGTGGAGCGGCTCGAGCCACTGCCGGAAGAGCGGCATCGCGGCGGCGTTCTCCTGCGCCCAGATCCCGCGGATCTTGCCGGTGCCGTTGTCCATGTTGAAGTAGGCGGAGATCTTTCCGTGCTGCGGCTTGAGCGTCAGCTCGCCCTTGTCCGTCGTGCGCAGCATCGCCGGGAGCTTGGCCTGCTCCGGGTCCTTCGGCGTGGCGCGCTCGGCGAAGTGCTGCTGCACGTAGGCGCGTGCGCCGAGGAGTCCCTGCTCTTCGCCGGACCAGAGCGCGATGCGGATCGTGCGCTTCGGCGTGCCGAGCGTCTTCAGGATGCGCGCGGCTTCCATCATCACCGCCGCGCCGGCGGCGTTGTCGGTGGCGCCCGTGCCGGTGTGCCACGAGTCGAGGTGCGCGCCCATCATCACCACTTCCCCTTTTTTGTCGGAGCCGGGGATGTCGGCGAGCGTGTTGTAGGCGTTGAGGTCTTCGTTGTGGAAGCGGGTCCGGATGTCGATCTCCAGTTCGACGTCTTGCTTGTCGTCGAGGAGGCGGGCGATGCGCGCGTACTGCTCGGGCGCGAGGCCGACGGACGGCACGCCACCGGGCTCGGTGTCGTTCCACGTCCCGGCCGTCTGCACGCGGAACACGCCGCCTTCGCCGCTCGGGAGCGTCACGAGCGCGGCGATCTTCTCGTCCATGGCGAACTGCGCGGCCTGCTTGCGGAACTCGCGGCGGCGGGCGTAGTCGCCGCGGGCCGCGTCGCGCTGGGCGGGGATCTGATAGTTGGCCAGCTCGGCCAGCTCCTCATCCGTGTAGCGCTCGAGCGCGGCCTTGTCCTGCGGCTTCATCTCCTTCGGCTCGGCGGGCATGACGATCATGCCGGCGAGCTTTCCTTTGTTCTTCTCCAGGTCTTCCTTCGTCTCCAGCTTCACCTTCACGACCTTGCCGCGCACGGGACCGTCGGTCGCCGGTGACCACGCCATCGGGAGGGCGTAGAGCTGCTGCGTGTCGGGGACCAGCATGCGCACCGAGCAGGAGTCGGACGTCCAGCCGCGGCCGAACTTGTACGACTCGAGATGCGCGTTGGAGAGGCCCATCTTGGCCAGCTCGTCGCGTGTCCACTCGTTCGCCTTCTTCATGTTGGGCGAGCCGGTCAGGCGCGGGCCGATGCGGTCGGTGAGCGCTTCCGCGTAGTCCATGACCTTCGAGTTGCGGAAGCCTTCCTGGCGGATCTTCGTGACGGTGGTGAGGTCCTGGGCGGAGAGAGGGAGCGTGGCGGCGAAAGCCACGACGGACAACCACAGCTTCATTCGAGTTCGCTCCAATCGATGGTGGTGGGGACGTTCGACTTCGCGAAGAGCGAAGCGAGCATTTCCTGCGGAGTGTAGACGCGGACGTCGCCGAGCTCACTGGCGCGGCGATTCTTCATCGTGAACAGCGTGCGCTGCGTGACGTATTCGAAGTTCGCGGAGTAGTCGTCGTCTTTTTTCTGCTCGAACATCGACTTGAGGGTTTCGAGCTGGCGGGAGAGCGGGTCGTCGTGGAGGACAGGCAATCCTGCCTGTCCCGCACGCTGGACAGGCAGGATTGCCTGTCCTCCTCCACGTTTGCGGGGCGGCTCCAGTCCCACCATCGCGCGCAGGTCGAGCTCCGCGTTCTTCGCTTTCTTCTTCTTCTCGTCCTTCAGCAGCAATGCGGGAACGCGGTTGCAGTTCGCGCGGTGGATGGCGTCGCTGCGCGTGATCCAGCCGAGGTTCGTCACGCCGCAGCGCGACGACACGTTGTGCGTGAGGTTGTCGAGGAACGGCTTCACCGCGGTGTTGAACGAATCCTCGACGCCGTTGAAGAGATTCAGCACGTAATGCACGCGGAACTCGTCGATGGTCGTCTGCACGGTGCGCGTGATCGGGTGGTCGCCGAGGTTCTGGGCGAGGTCCTCGGCGAACGCGTCGAGGTTCTGCACCGACGAGTCGTACACGTCCTCCACCTGGTCGATCAGCTCGTTGATCAGCTTGAACGAGAACGTGCTGTCGGGGACGGTGTCGAAGAACGGCGAGTCCTTGCGGAAGATGAGGCGCAGCTTGCGGAAGAGGATGGCCTTGACGATGTCCGACGCCGCGAGCGTCGCGCTCGGCAGGTGCGGCGTGAAGACGAGGATGCCGGAGTTCGAGAAGGGGAGGAAGTCGATCACGTTCGCGTCGAGCCCGGCGCGCATGTCGAGGATCACGTAGTCGGCGGGCAGACCGTTGATGGCCTCGATGAGCTTCGCCTTGTGCGACGCGCCGAAGTTCGTGATCTCGTCGATGAGGTGCAGCGGCCCCGCCACGAAACCGAAGTCGGGAAAGCGTCCCTCGGGATCGAGCCTGGCGTCGAGCGGCGTGACGCATTCGGACAGCGCCGCGTCCTTGCGGAAGAAGTGATAGAGGTCCTTCCCGACGGGCACATCGATGGCGTTGCGGATGGCCGACGTGCCGGTGTCGAGGTCGACGAGCACGGTGCGCCCGTGGCGCGAGAGCGCCAGTGCGAAGTTGATGGCGAACGTGGTTTTGCCGACGCCGCCCTTGCCCGACGAGACGGGGATGATCCGTTTGACCGGCACCGGTGCGGAGTCTAACCGGTTATCGGCTTTCGGTTTATCCCGCGCGGAGACGCGGGTGCCCGGGTGCCGGCCATGCGCGACGGTTGCACCGGAGATCCCGCGTCTCCGCGCGGGATAAACTCACAGACCGGTTACAATCCCGTCCGTTCCCATGCTGCCGGCCTTTTTCCGGAAGTTCCCTCTCTTTGCCGATCTCGACGACCGGGAGCTGGCGGCCATCGCTGCCGTGGCGAAAAGCCGCCGCTATGCGAAGGACGACGTCATCTTTTACGCCGACGAGAGCGGCGACATCTTCTGCCTCATCCGCGACGGACAGGTGAAGGTGACGATGATCTCGCCCGAAGGGAAGGAGATCATCCTCAAGCTCCTCGGCCCGGGCGACTTCTTCGGCGAGATGGCGCTGCTCGACGACGAGCCGCGCTCGGCCACGGTCGTGGCCACCGAGCCGCTGGAGATCGTCACCATCTGGCGCAACGACTTCCTGCAGATCCTGCAGGAGAACTTCACCCTCACGCGCAAGCTGCTGGCCGAGCTGTCGCGGCGGCTGCGCAGCGCGTCGAGCCGCATCGAGTCGCTGGCGACGATGGACGTCTACGGACGCCTGGCCCGCTTCTTCCTCGACCTCGCCCGCGACCAGGGCAAAGTGCTGGACAACGGCTACGTCGCGGTGACGCGTCCGACGCACCAGGCCATGGCGAACATGATCGGCACCTCGCGCGAGACCGTGTCGCGCCTCATCCACGACCTCATGCGTCAGAACCTCCTCATCTCGGAGGGGAAGACGATTTATCTCAAGAAGACGGCTCTCGAGCAGTTCCGCGAAGAAGCGTCGTGAGCAAACTTTATCCCGAGCAAAGCGAGGGATCTCGGTCTCGCGAGGGCGGAGATCCCTCGCTGCGCTCGGGATGAACTGAACCGTGAGACACATCCCCAACCTGCTGACCATCGCGCGGCTGCTGCTGGTGCCGTGGTTCCTCTGGACGTCGATGCGGGGGATGTACGTGACGGCGTTCACGATCTTCGTCTCCGCGGCGGTGACGGACATCCTCGACGGGTGGCTGGCGCGGCGGCTCAACGTCCGCTCGCGCCTCGGCGCGCTGCTCGATCCGGCGGCAGACAAGACGCTGATGGTGTGCGGCTTCCTCTACTACACCTTCGCGGCGAAGCTGCCGGTGATCGAGCTGCCGGGCTGGCTCACGTTCACGGTCTTCATCCGCGACTTCCTCATCGCCGCGTTCGCGTACCTCATGTACACGCGCGTGCACATCACCCGCTTCCCGCCGACGGTGTGGGGAAAGATCTCGACGGTGCTGCAGGCGGTGACGCTGGCCGCGGTGATCGCCACGAACGCGTTCGCGCCGGTGCTGCGGCCGTTCACGGAACTGCTCTTCCGCGCGTCGCTGCTGATGACGCTCTTCTCCGGCTGGGGATACATGCGCCGCGCGGCGCTGATGCTGCGCGACGACGCGATGCCGGCCTCCGCCTGACCTGATCGATGGCGAGCTGGGTCATGCGGATGATGAGTGGCGGCGGCTATGCCGCCCTCGTGCTGCTCACGTTCATCGAGAACGTCTTTCCTCCCATCCCGTCGGAGCTGATCCTGCCGCTGGCGGGCTACATGGTGCGCAGGGAAGAACTGCAGTTCCTCGGCGTGGTGCTGGCGGGGACGCTCGGCTCCGTGCTCGGCGCGATTCCGATGTACGTCGCCGGATGGAAGCTCGGGCTCGACCGCATCGCGCGCTCCGCGGAGCGGCACGAGCGCTGGACCACCATCTCCGCGCAGGACGTCGCCCGCGCCGAGAAGTGGTTCGCGCGGCATGGCGCCAAGGCGGTGATCGTCTGCCGGCTCGTGCCGGGCGTGCGCTCGCTCATCTCCATTCCGGCGGGTGTGCGGAGGATGTCGATGGTCACGTTTCTCGCGTGCACGGCGGCCGGCTCGCTGGTCTGGTGCGCGATCCTCGCCGGCGCGGGCTACGCGCTCGGGACGGGCTACAAGACCATCGACCGCTGGCTCGATCCGGTGTCGTGGGTGGTCGCCGGCGGATTCGCGTTCTGGTACGTGGTGCGCGTCGTCCGCGGGCGGCCTTGACAAGCCTTTCAAAGGGAAATACCGTGCGCCTCCGTTTGTTGTACGGAGCCCCTGAGCCTCCATAGCTCAATTGGTAGAGCAGCGGACTCTTAATCCGTTGGTTCTAGGTTCGAGTCCTAGTGGGGGCACCAAACCGAATAGAATCGAGGGCGGGCTTCAGCCCGCCCTACGTGTTTTTGCGAAAGTGGCGGAATTGGCAGACGCGCTGGACTTAGGATCCAGTGGCCCAAAGCCGTGTGGGTTCGAGTCCCACCTTTCGCACCAACCTTCACACGAGAGACCATGACAGTACTGAACTTCGAAGACCTCTCTCCCGTCCAGAAAACCGTCGAAGTGGAGATCCCCGCGGCGGTGCTCACGCGCGAGGCGGACCGCGTCACGAACGAGTTCGGGCGCCACGCCAAAGTCCCCGGCTTCCGTCCCGGAAAGATCCCGTCGAGCGTGGTCCGCACGCGCTTCGCCAAAGAGATTCAGGAAGAGGTCGTGACCCGCGTCCTCGGCGCAAGCTTCCGCGAGGCGGTGCACGGCAAGGGTCTCGAGCCGGTCGGCGAGCCGCAGCTCGAGCACATCGATCCGTTCATCGAAGGAGCGCCGATGAAGTTCAAGGCGCGCTTCGAGGTGAAGCCGCAGATCGAGCTCGGCGAGTATCGCGGGCTGGAGATCGAGGAGCCGCAGATCGAGGTCTCGGAGACCGACGTCGACGCGATGATCGAGCGGCTGCGCGATCAGGCCAGCAGCTACCGCGTCGAGACCGAGCGCGGCCTCGAGGACGGCGACTTCGCCGTGATCGAGATCGTCTCCACCAGCGACGAGATCGAGCCGAAGACCGACGCCGGCCACTTCAAGATGGGCGAGGAGACGCCGCTGCCGGAACTGCACGACGCGCTGCGCGGCAAGCGAGCCGGCGACGTGGCGTCGTTCGACAAGACCTACGGCGAGGACGCGAACCAGGAAGCGTGGCGCGGCAAGACCATCCACCACGACGTCACGCTGAAAGAGATCCGCGTGCAGGAGAAGCCGGACGTGAACGACGAGTTCGCGCAGGCGGTGGGCGGCTGGGAGTCGATCGCGCAGATGCGCGAGACGATCGAGGCCGACATCCGCAAGCACCGCACGGCCGAGGCGCAGCGCTTCAAGCGCAACCAGATCGGCGAGAAGCTGCTGGCCGCGCACACGTTCGACGTGCCGGAGACGCTGGTCGAGGACGAGCTCGGGAAGTCGCTCAACAACTACGCGCGCTACCTCGCGTCGCAGGGCGTGAACCTGGAGACGGCGGAGATGGACTGGCGCCGCATCGGCGAGGAGTTCCGCCCCGAGGCCATCAAGCGCGTGAAGCGCAGCCTGATCCTCGAGGCCATCGCGAAGAAGGAAGCGATCGAAGTCAGCGACGTCGAGGTCGACGCCGAGATCCGGCAGGCCGCGCGCGAGCAGGACCGCGACTTCGCCGACGTCAAGCATCACCTCAAGCACGAGGGCGGCTACGAGGCGCTGCGCGCCTCGCTGGCGCAGGACCGCGCGCTGGAGCTGGTGCTGCGCGAGGCGCGGGCGCGCGGCTGACGCCGGGCGTCGTGGCTGGTTGTTCGTTGCTGGTTGCCGGTGGTGTTACGAAAAGCCGCGAGCAACCAGCAACACAGCAACAGAGAGCGCGCATAGAATGCCGCTCGAAGGAGACTCAATGGTGTTGATTCCAATGGTGGTCGAGCAGACGTCGCGGGGCGAGCGCGCCTACGACATTTACTCCCGTCTGCTCAAAGACAACGTGATTTTTCTCGGCCAGGCGATCGATGACACCATCGCCAACCTCGTCATCGCGCAGATGCTTTTCCTCGAGGCGGAAAACCCGGAGAAGGACATCTCGCTCTACATCAACTCGCCGGGCGGCTCCATCACCTCGGGCTTCGCCATCTACGACACGATGAAGTACGTGAAGCCCGACATCGCCACGATCTGCATCGGCCAGTGCGCGTCGTTCGCGGCCGTGCTGCTCGCGGCCGGTACGAAGGGGAAGCGCTACGCGCTCCCGAACGCCCGCGTGCTCATCCATCAGCCGTGGCTGCAGGGCCTCGGTGGCCAGGCTTCCGACATCGACATCCACGCGAAGGACATCCTCCGCATGCGCCATCGCCTCAACGAGATCCTCGCGGATCACACCGGCCAGTCGCTCGAGAGGATCGAGCGCGACACCGACCGCGACTACATCCTCGAGGCCAAGGCTGCACAGGAGTATGGGCTGGTGGATCAGGTGATTTCAAAGCGTGATTAGCGCTTTGACATCATCACGGGCGCAGCGAGGGACCTGGCCGGGGCAAGCGCGCTGGAATGTGACCGAATAGACCTCAGTTGACTTGGACGGCGCTCAGGAGCAATCTTGAGCGAGCTCACAAAAAGGACCCAATCGGAAATGTCGAAGAAGGGGAACAGCGGCGACGTCCTTCGTTGCAGCTTCTGCAACAAGTCACAGCGTGACGTGAAGAAGTTGATCGCCGGGCCCACCGTCTACATCTGCGACGAATGCGTGGACATCTGTCTCGACATCATCGCGGAAGACCGCAAGGACGAGCCGGGTGCGCTGGAGGGTGCGGGGCACCTTCCCAAGCCGAAAGAGATCAAGGACTTCCTCGACCTCTACGTCATCGGCCAGGAGCGCGCCAAGAAGAAGCTGGCCGTCGCCGTCTACAACCACTACAAGCGCATCGATTACCAGCAGCGCAACACCCGCGCGGACGTCGAGCTGCAGAAGTCGAACATCCTGCTGATCGGCCCCACCGGTACGGGCAAGACGCTGCTCGCGCAGACGCTGGCCCGGATGCTGTCGGTTCCGTTCACGATCGTCGACGCCACGACCCTGACCGAGGCCGGCTATGTCGGCGAGGATGTGGAGAACATCATCCTCAAGCTCTACCAGGCCGCCGGCAACGACAAGGAAAAGACGCAGCGCGGCATCGTCTACATCGACGAGGTCGACAAGATCTGCCGCAAGGGCGACAACCCCTCCATCACGCGCGACGTGAGCGGTGAGGGCGTCCAGCAGGCGCTGCTCAAGATCCTCGAGGGGACGGTCGCGAACGTGCCGCCGCAGGGCGGCCGCAAGCATCCGCACCAGGAGTTCATCCAGATCGACACCACGAACATCCTCTTCATCTGCGGAGGCGCGTTCGTGGGACTGGACGGCGTGATCGAGCGCCGTCTGTCGCAGACCTCGATGGGCTTCGGAGCGAAGATCGCCTCGAAGAAAGAGAAGAAGACGGGCGAGCTGCTGGCGCAGTCGCATCCGGAAGATCTGATCCGCTTCGGCCTGATTCCGGAGTTCGTCGGACGCCTGCCGGTGGTGGCCACGCTGAGCGAGCTGGACAAGGGCGCGCTCATCGAGATCCTCCGCGAGCCGAAGAACTCGCTGGTCCGCCAGTACCAGACCATCATGGGCTTCGAGAACGTCGAGCTGAAGTTCACCGACGACGCCCTCGAGGCCATCGCCGAGGAAGCGCTCAAGCGCAACGTCGGCGCCCGCGGTCTCAAGATCATCATCGAAGAGCTGATGCTCGACATCATGTACACGATCCCGAGCGAGCACTCGATCACCGAGTGCCTGATCACCCGCGAGGTGGTCGAGAACCGCAGCCAGCCGATCACGCTGTACAAGAAGGCGGGCTGACCGCGCGCCGAGCGCGGCAAACGAAGGGCGGGCTTTGCAGCCCGCCCTTTTCATTTGCACGTCAGAGCGTCTTCAGGAACGCCACCAGATCCTGCTTCTCCGACGCGGTGAGCTTCACGCCCGTGACCAGGTTGAAGAACTCCACCGTGTCTTCCAGCGTGAGCAGCCGCCCGTCGTGGAGATACGGCGGCGAGTCCTTGATGCCGCGCAGCGGGAACGTCTTGATCGGACCCTCCGGCGCGGTGAGCCGGCCGTTCACGTCCTGCGCGGTGTAGAAGCGGTGCACCTGCAGGTTGTGCATGTTGAGGTCCGTGTAGTTCGGCGCGGGATGGCAGGAGCCGCAGTTCGCCTTGCCGAAGAAGATCGTCTGTCCGCGCATCTCCGCCGCGGTGGCTTTGGCCGGATCGAGCTTGCCGTCGATCCCGAGCTTCGGCGCCGGGGGGAAGTCCATCAGCGCCTGCACCTCGGCCATGAAATGCACCTGGCTGCCGCGGTCGAGGATGTTGAGCCCCTTCTTGCTGGCGATGACGTGATCGCCGTCGAAGTACGCGGCCCGCTGCTCGAATTCGGTGAAGTCCTCGACCGTCTTCAGCGCGCGCTGCGAGCCGAAGAGCCGCTGCACGTTCACGCCGCGCAGGCTGGGCGTGTCGATGCGCCGCCGCAGCTCCTGCGGACGGATGTCGCCCACGAGATGCGTGGCCGCGTTCGTGTGGCCGTTGGCGTGGCAGTCGAAGCACGTCACGCCCTCGCTCGCCTTCTCGCTGCGGCGGTCGTCGGTGGCGTTGAACTGCTGCTGAGGGAACGGCGTCACCAGTAGGCGCAGCCCCTCGATGTCTTTCGGATTGAGGATGCCGTTGGTCAGCTCGAAGAAGTTGTCGACCGTGATGAGCTGCCCGCGGGAGATGTCGCCGAGGTCGGGACGGGTGGTGAGAAAGACCGCCGGCGGGAACTCGGCCAGGAAGTGCTCGGGGATGTCGAAGTCGAGATCGAAACGGGTCAGGTCGCGCCGCGTCTGCTTCTTCACCTCGTCGATGTGCGACTGCGGAAAGACCATCCCCCCTTCCTTCTGGTTCGGATGGGGAAGGGGAAGGAACCCTTTCGGGAAATGATTGCCGCTCCTGATCTGGTCCGGCGTCATCGAGGCCAGCCGCTCCCAGGTCATGCCGGACGGCAGCTTCACGCGCACGCCGTCCTGCAGCGGCTTGCCGCGGAACATCGTGGCGCCCGGAGCGGGGCGGTCGGCGAGATCGTAGCGCTCGGCCAGCAGCGCGCGCTGGCGCGCCATGACGGCTGCTTTCTCTCCTTTCATGCGGGCCATGACCGCGGCGAACGGCTCCGTCGTCACCACCGGCGAGTAGCTGGTTTTTCTCTCCGGCGACTTCTCCTGCGCCATGACCAGTGCCGCTCCGGCGCAGAGCGAAACGGCGATCAGGATCACCAGGGCACGTTTGGACATTGCAGGTTTCCTCCTTCGCCGGAGAGGCGTGCACTGTCCGTTCCCGCTGGTTGCCCGGCGTCGGGAAGTTTTTCCATCCCAATCGGCGTATAACAGTCTCGAACATGTCGAATCCTGAACCGAACATCGTGCAACTGCCGCTCGTGCCGCTCCGGGACATGGTCGTCTTCCCCTCGATGATGGCCCCGTTCGTCGTCGGACGCCGCGCGTCGATCATGGCTCTCGAGGCCACGCTCGCCACCACCGAGAAGAAGATCTTCCTGGCCACGCAGAAGGACCCGAAGATCGACGATCCGTCGATGACCGAGATCTACCAGATCGGCGTCATCGCCACGGTCGTGCAGAACCTCAAGCTCCCGAATCAGAACGTCAAGGTGATGGTCGAGGGGCTGACCCGCGGCGAGATCGTCTCCAACCACGAGTCCAACGGTTTCGTGACCGTGGCCGTGCGCGAGATCGACACCAAGTACCCGCTCACCCCCGAGGTCTCGCAGTACATGCAGAAGCTGATGGAGATCTTCGAGCAGTACGCGAAGATGTCCCATCACCTCGCCTTCGAGGGCGTGATGTCGACGCTCAAGCTCGACGATCCCGACCGCTTCGCCGACACGCTGGCCTCGCACCTCCTCATCACCACCACCGAGAAGCAGCAGCTCCTCGAGACTCCTTCGCCGTACGAGCGCCTGCAGAAGCTGCAGGACTTCATCGAGATCGAGATCGAAAAGATCAACATCGACAAGCGCATCAACTCCAAAGTCAAAAAGCAGATGGAGCGCGCGCAGAAGGAGTACTACCTCAACGAGAAGATCAAGGCCATCCACCACGAGCTGGGGCGGAAGGACGATCGCTCGGACGAGATCGAAGAGCTGAAGCAGAAGATCGAAGACGCGGGGATGCCGAAGGACACCAAGGAAAAGGCCCTTCAGGAGCTCAAGCGTCTCGAGGCCATGCCCGGCGTCTCCGCCGAGGCCACCGTCTCGCGCAACTACATCGAGTGGCTGGTCTCCGTTCCCTGGAAGAAGTCGTCCAAGGAGATCAAGGACATCGAGCTGGCCGAGCAGATCCTCAACGAGGACCACTTCGGCCTCGAGAAGATCAAGGACCGCATCCTCGAGTTCCTGGCCGTGCGCCAGCTCGTGAAGCAGCCCAAGGGCACCATCCTCTGCTTCGTCGGACCTCCCGGCGTCGGCAAGACCTCGCTCGCGAAGTCGATCGCCCGCGCCACCGGCCGCAAGTTCGTCCGCCTCTCTCTGGGCGGCGTGCGCGACGAGGCGGAGATCCGCGGACACCGCCGCACGTACATCGGCGCGTTCCCCGGCCAGATCATCCAGCGCATGAAGAAGGCGGGCACGACCAATCCGGTCTTCCTCCTCGACGAGGTCGACAAGATGTCGATGGACTTCCGCGGAGATCCTTCCGCGGCGCTCCTCGAGGTGCTCGACCCCGAGCAGAACAACGCCTTCGTCGATCACTACATGGACGTGGAGTACGACCTCTCCAAGGTCATGTTCATCGCCACGGCCAACGTCACGCACACGATCCCGGCGCCTCTCAAGGACCGCATGGAGATCATCCAGCTCTCCGGCTACACGCACCTCGAGAAGCTGGCCATCGCGCGCCAGTTCCTCGCCCCGAAGCAGAAGGGCGAACAGGGACTGGAAGACGCGAAGGTCCGGTTCGAGGACTCCGCGCTCGAAGAGCTGATCGACAGCTACACGCGCGAGGCGGGTGTGCGCGGCCTCGAGCGCGAGGTCGGCTCCGTGCTGCGCAAGATCGCGCGTCAGGTGGTGAAGTCGGGTCCCGACTTCGAGACCGTGATCGACCGCGCCAAAGTCCGCGAGCTCCTCGGCAAGGCGAAGTTCCGCTCGCATCAGATGAACGACAAGGCCGAGATCGGCCTCGCCACCGGCCTGGCCTGGACGGAAGTGGGCGGCGAGATCCTCGTGACCGAAGTCGCGCTGTCGCGGGGCAAAGGCAACCTCACCCTCACCGGCAAGCTCGGCGACGTGATGCAGGAGTCGGCGAGAGCGGCGCTTTCGTACGTCCGGTCGCGTGCCGAATTGTTCGGCCTCGACCCCGACTTCCACGCCTCCATGGACCTGCACATTCACGTGCCCGAGGGTGCGATTCCGAAGGATGGTCCGTCCGCCGGCATCACCATGGCCACGGCGCTCCTCTCCGCGGTGACGAAGATCCCGGTGCATCGCGACATCGCCATGACCGGCGAGATCACGCTGCGCGGCAAGGTGCTTCCGGTTGGCGGCGTGAAGGACAAGATCCTGGCCGCGGCGCGCGCCGGCATCATGCGCATCATCCTCCCCGCGGAGAACGAGCGCGACCTCGAAGACATCCCGACCGACGTCCGCGAGCGCATGGAGTTCAACCTCGTGGAGTCGATGGATGAGGTGATGACGCTCGCGCTCGATGGCACGATTGTTCCATTGGCGGCCAAGGAAAAACTCCCCGAGCCGGAGAAGGTCATTTCACCCGATACACCAATTACGCACTGAATTCAGTGGAGGACAGGCAATCCTGCCTGACCAGCGGTGCGAGGACAGGCAGGATTGCCTGTCCTCCACCACGTTTGACACGCTCCTCGAATATCCGCACAATCTCCGCCGTTCTTCCTTACACCACGTAGTTCTCACATCAGGGCATCCGCATATGCGGATCGCCGCAGTTCCAGCAAAATCAGCTTCAACCTGTTTTGGACATCCGGTCAGTATCGTTTTCTCGGGCGGCGTACCAGCCTGGCGATTTTCCGCGTGACCGCAGACCGCAATTTGCGATGGTCGGCCGGTCGAACGTCGGAAAGTCGTCGCTGATCAATGCCGTATTGAACCGAAAAGGGATTGCCCGCGTCTCTCAGACGCCGGGAAAGACGCAGGCTATCCAGTTCTACCTGATCAATGAAAAGTTCTATCTCGTCGACCTTCCCGGCTACGGCTACGCGAAGGTGCCGAAGAGTGTCGTCAGCACCTGGGGTGAGCTCATGCGCAGCTACCTCGAGCACGCCGAGGACCTCAAAGTGATCTTTCTCCTGCTCGACATCCGCCGCACTCCGGGCGACCACGATCTCGACATGCACCACTGGGCGCGCTCGCTCCCCGGCATCGTCGAAAAGATCGTGTTGACGAAGAGCGACAAATTGTCGAACAACCAGATCGCGCAGCAGCGCCGCGCGATTGCAGCGCTGCTCGAGGTGGATGATGAGGACCTCATCACCACATCGGTCGAAAACAAGAAAGGGATCGACCAGATCCGGCGCGAGATGATCGCGCGACTAACGTAGGACGGGCTTCAGCCCGTCCGGGGCGGGCTGAAGCCCGTCCCACATGAGGAAACCATGGCACACACCGAAGACAACGACAGCACCGCCGTCCTGGAAGCCGAAGCGCCGGCCGAGGCCCCCGCCAAGCCGAAGCGCGCGCCGCGCAAGAAGAAGGAAGCGGTTGCCGAAGAAGCGCCCGCGGAAGCCGTCGCCGCCGCCGAGCCGGCCGCGGAAGAAGCTCCCGCCCCGGTCGCCGAGGAGCCGCCTGCCGCAGCGCCCCCCGCACCCGCGCCGGCCGCCGCCGCCGCTCCGCCGGCCGAGGCGCCGAAAGCCGCGCCGCAGCCGCCGCCCGCTCCCTCCGAGACGCTCGACATCCGCATGCTCAAGGAGATGAAGCTTCCCGATCTGACCAGGCTCGCCAAGGAGCTCGGCCTCGAGAACGCCTCCGGCATGCGCAAGCAGGACCTGATCTTCGGGATCCTCGGCGCGCAGACCGAGAAGTCGGGACTGATCTTTTCCGAGGGCGTGCTGGAGTGCCTGCCGGACGGCTTCGGCTTCCTCCGCGCGCCCGAGTACAACTACCTGCCGGGCCCGGACGACATCTACGTCTCGCCGTCGCAGATCCGCCGCTTCGACCTCCGCACCGGCGACACCGTCTCCGGCCAGGTGCGCCCGCCGAAAGAAGGGGAGCGTTACTTCGCCCTGATCAAGGTCGAGGCGGTGAACTTCGAGCACCCCGACGTCGCCCGCGACAAGATCCTCTTCGACAATCTCACGCCGCTCTATCCGCAGGGCCGCATCAAGCTCGAGACGCCGCTGCACATGTCGTCGCGCGTGCTCGATCTCATCGCGCCGGTGGGCAAGGGGCAGCGCGGTCTCATCGTCGCGCCGCCGCGTACCGGCAAGACGATGCTGCTGCAGTCGATCGCGAACTCGATCACCACCAATCATCCCGAGGTCACGCTCATCGTGCTGCTCATCGACGAGCGCCCGGAAGAAGTCACGGACATGCAGCGCAGCGTGAAGGGCGAAGTGATCTCGTCGACGTTCGACGAGCCGGCCTCGCGCCACGTGCAGGTCGCGGAGATGGTCATCGAGAAGGCCAAGCGCCTCGTCGAGCACAAGCGCGACGTGGTCATCCTGCTCGACTCGATCACCCGTCTCGCGCGCGCCTACAACACCGTCGTGCCGCCGTCGGGCAAGGTGCTCTCGGGCGGCGTCGACTCCAACGCGCTGCAGCGCCCCAAGCGCTTCTTCGGCTCCGCGCGTAACGTCGAAGAAGGCGGCTCGCTGACGATCATCGCCACGGCCCTGATCGACACCGGCTCGCGCATGGACGACGTCATCTTCGAAGAGTTCAAGGGCACCGGCAACATGGAAGTGCACCTCGACCGCAAGCTCTCCGACAAGCGCGTCTTCCCGGCCATCGACATCAACCGCTCCGGCACGCGCAAGGAAGAGCTCCTGCTCGAGCGCCAGGAGCTCAACCGCATCTGGGTTCTGCGCAAAGTGTTCTCGCCGCTGTCCACCGTCGAGTCGATGGAGCTCCTCGTGGAGAAGCTCGACAAGACCCGCACGAACAGCGAGTTCCTGAACGCCATGTCGTCCATGTAACGGGACTGGTGGAGGACAGGCAATCCTGCCTGTCCTCCGCTCCCGTATCACCCCGAACACGTTGTCGTGACCGAACCGTGAACCGCGCCGCCGCCGCGGACCGCGCGCCATAGAATCGCGCGCATGCGTGCAACTCTCTGCGTGTTCCTGTTCGTGGTCGTTGCTTCGGTGGCGGCGCAGCCGGTGCCGGTGCAACTCGAATCCAGAGTCATGTCCGAGACGCGCACGATCCTCGTGCGCACGCCGGCGTCGTACGCGGGGAGCACGCGCGCGTACCCGGTGCTGTACATGACGGACGGCGACCGGCAGATCGGCCACACCGCGGCGGTGGTCGACTTTCTCTCGCGCGAGGGGCGCATGCCCGAGGTGATCATCGTCGGGATCAGCAACACCGACCGCACGCGCGACCTCACGCCGACGAAGCTCGAGACGTTCGGCGGGAACTTCGCCACGCCGACGAGCGGCGGCGGCGAGCGCTTCCTCGACTTCATCTCCACGGAAGTGATTCCGTACGTCGAGAAGAACTACAGGACGCAGCCGTATCGCGTGTTCGCGGGACACTCGTTCGGCGGTCTCTTCGCCATGCACGCGTTCTTCACGCGCCCGGGACTCTTCAACGGAGTGATCGCCGTCAGCCCGACGCTGACGTGGGACAACCGCTACGTCTATCGCCGCGCGCAGGAGTGGGTGAAGAAGACGCCCGAGCGTCCGGTGACGCTGGTGATGTCGGTCGGCAACGAAGGAGCGGAGCTCGACCGCGAGTTCGACGCGCTGAAGTCGCTGCTGCAGAAGAGCAGGTCGCTCGACTTCGAGGCCATCCGCTACCCGGACGAAGACCACGGCTCGGTCGTGCTCCCCACGCACTACGCCGGCCTGCGCAAGGTCTTCGAGCCGTTCCGCTTCGTCCTCGGCCCTCCGACCGAGGACCCGAAGAAGCTCTACGCCCGCGCGCGCGACCATTACGCGAAGGCATCCGCGCGCGCCGGCTTCGCGATGCCGATTCCGGAGCAGACCACGAACGCCATCGGCTATCGCCTGCTGCAGGCGGGACACGTCACGGAGGCGATCGAGGTGTTCCGCGCGAACGCCGCCGCCTGGCCGGAGTCCGCGAACGTCTACGACAGCCTCGGCGAGGCGCTCGAGCGCGCGGGCGCGCTCGACGACGCACTGGCCAGCTATCGCCGCGCCGCCGCCATCGGAAAGACGACGAACGATCCCAACCTCGCCGTGTACGAAAGAAACGCGGAACGCGTCGCGAAAAGGTAGCGGAGCGCCGGCGTCCACGCCGGCTGCCGCGCAGGCGTCTCGCCTGCGCGTGGCGGCGGGACGCCGCCACGGCAGCCGCCGGGACGGCGGCGCTCCGCTACATGAAGTTGGGCGTGTGCAGGTCGGAGATCGTCTGCGCCTGTTCCGGCGTGAACCCCGCGCTGCGCAGACGGCGGATGCGTCCCTCGTGCATGGTGACCAGCAACTCGCGGAACGCGTCGTGTCCGCGCGCGACGCGGTGCGGCTCGCTCGCGCCGGCGGCGTAGATCGTCAGCGCGTCCTGCACGGGCGCGGGGACGCTGCCCGTTCCCGCGAGCGTCGCCGCGCGGCGGCGCACGGCGGCTTCGAGCCGCGGGTAGAGCGAGTCGTCGTGCGCGAGCGCGTGACGCACGTGGGCCATGCCGAAGTGCACGTGCCGCGCTTCGTCGATGCGCGCGCGGCGCGACAGCTCCGCCGTCGCCTCGTCGGGCGCGAAGCGCTCGACGTACGCGAGCAGGTCGAGGAACGTCCCCTCGCCCAGCACCGACAACAGGAACGACGCCTCGGTGAAGTCTTCGATCTCGAGCAGCGAATGCAGCGATCGCGACGTCGTGGCGGAGGAGATCGCGGGAGGGGAGGCGGTGATGTGTGCACGTCGCAGGAAGACGTCGATGTGCCGCGACTCGTCCTGCATCTGTGTGGCCAGGAACATCGCCACGCCGACGTAGGCCGGATGCAATCGCGACACGAATCGCGACGGCACGTACAGCGCGGAGAGCTCGTTCTCCGCGAGGAACGTCATCACCTGCCGCACCGCCAGCTCCAGCGCCGGCTCGTGCCGCGGAATCGTGCTCCATGGAATGTCGCGCGCCGCGCTCCATTGCGCGGTCACGGCCTGCTCGTACAGCTCCGTCACTTCCGGAGGCGCCACGCGGTCGCGCTCCAGCAGGTCGAACGGATAGCGCGGACCGCCGGTCTCGACGACCGAGCCGTGCGGCGCGAAGCCTGTCGATGCATCCGCATGCGACGGCAGCGCGTCATCGATCGAAGTGCGATGCACGCCGAAGCGTCCGCGCCGCACGAGGTGCCGCGTCGTGACGTCGTCCACCGCTTCCGCGCCGAGGTACTCGTGCCGCTCGGCGCGGCACCACGACTGCAGGTCCTCGGACACCGATCCGCTGCGCGAGAGGATGGCCAGCACGCCGTCCGGCTCGAGCAGCGTCACCGCCGGACGGACGAGCGACAGCAGGCCGCCGCCGAGGGAGAGGTCGCCGCCGTCGACTGCAATCGCGGCGTGCGTCATTTCAAGGCCGCGTACAGGCTCTCGTAGCCGTCTTCGCGCGGCGGCATCCACTCGCGCAGACCTTCGAGCTCGAGGAGGCGGCGGTGAGTGGGGTTGTCCCAGCGCATGGCGAAGAGCGAGCGCGTGAAGTTGTCGCGCTTCGCCGCGGAGAGCGTCGGCAGCGCGTCGAACATGCAGTGGTCGAAGCCCGGCGTCGTGTAGAGCACTTCGACTTTCGCCGGATCGACATGACCCGCGGCCTGCTCCAGCACCCAGATCAGGTCGCCCACCGCGCCCGCGTCCGCGCGTCCCTCGGCGAGCGCGCGGAGCACGTCCAGCTCGCTCGTGCCGGTGTCGCCGTGCTTGCCGAGGTCCGTGTCGAACGGCATGACCTGCACGCGGTCGAGGTCGACCCCTTCCTGCTTCAGAAAGTAGAGCGGGAGGATGCGCGCCTGCGTGGAGTCGCGGCTGCCGACGGCGAGGCGCTTGCCGTGCAGGTCGTCGAGCGACGCGATGCCCGCGTCTTTGCGCACGATGATCTTCGCGTGGAAATCGCGGTCGGAGTCGCGCATGCCGAGGGAGAGGCTCGCGCCGTTGGTGCGCTGCTTCACGCGCACGTGCGCCAGCGGCGTGTTCCAGGCGATGTCGACGTGGCCGGCGAGGAGCGACTCCACCTGCCGCTCGTAGTTCGAGAAGAGCGCGAAGTCGAACGGTGTGCCCGACTCATTGAAGTAGTCGCGGATGCCTTCCCAGATGGTGACTACTTTCGGGTCGTAGGCGACGGCGCCGAGGAGAATCGTGTCGTTCATGAAGGACCTCAGAAGAGCGGCAGGCCGGTGAGCGCGCGGCCGACGAACTCGCGCAGGTGATCGGCGGTCGGGGCCATGACCCAGCCGGCGCGCGCGTCGCGGAAGAAGCGCTCCACGCCGACCTGCTTCGAGAACGCCGCGCCGCCGCACGCCTTCATGGCCAGGTCGGTGACGTCGGTGGCCGCTTCGATGGCGGAGAGGCGCGACTGCAGGACGAAGAGCGGCGCGGTCTCCGAGCCGCTCTCGATGACGCTCAGCGTGTAGCCGAGGAGCGCGCGCGACTGCGCGACGCGCACGCTCATGTCGGCGAGGCGCGCGCGGAGCGTCGGCAGGTCGCGCAGCGCGCTGCCGGTGTGCGAGAAGCCGGTGTTCTGCATGTGCTGCGCGGTGCGGTCGACCGCGGCGCGGCAGATGCCGTTCGCCATCGCCGCGGTGCCGATCGAGAACCAGGGGAGCACGACCTGCAGCATCGTGTTCGCTCCTTCGCCCTGCGCGCTGATGAGCGCGCCGGCGGCGACATGGTGCTTCTCGAGCGCCACCGGCGAGGAGTCATTGCCGCGCAGGCCGAGGCCGTGGAAGGTGCCGGCGGTGCGCACCCCTTCGGCGCCGCGGAGGACGAGGTAGACGGTCGACTCGAGCGGCGACTCGGCGCCGGGACGCTGCGCGCTGGAGACGTACGACTGCGCGTGGTCGGCCGAGGTGACCCACGACTTCGACGCGGAGGTGGTGAAGCCGCCGTTGCCGTCGGACTCGAGACGCGAGACGGGCGCCCAGAACTGCGAGCGCGAGCCGGTCTCGGAGAAGGCGAGCGTGGTGAGGTGGCGGCCCGCGGCGATCTCGCGCAGGATGTCCTCGCGTCCTTCGAGCGACGTCGAGGAGGCGATGGCCTGCGCCGCGGTGACGTGCATGACGTAGATCATCGCCGTCGACGGACAGGCGGTGGCCAGCTCTTCGACGACGGCGGCGAAGCTGCGCATCGACTCACCCGCGCCGCCGAGCTCTTTCGGCACGCAGAGGCCGAAGAGGCCCGCCGCGGCGAGGGCCTGCACGCTCTCTCGCGGGAACTGCGCGGATTCGTCGATCGTCGCGGCGTTCTCGGCCACGACGCCCGAGGCGAGCTTCACGGCGACATCGAGATGCGGATTCTGCTGATTCTGTAGATACGGGTGGTGCATGGCGGGGAAGTATCTGCGATCCGCGATTCGCTTGCATCCTCGGTCATGAGCGGGCACGCGCGATGACCGAGGACCGACGAGGGGCCTCCGGTCGGTCTCCTGGTCAAGCTGCCGAGCGCAGCGCCGCCCGCGCCAGCAGCCGCGTCGAGTCGAGCACGGGCAGCGGCGAGTTCGCGTCGCTGATGATCAGCGGGATCTCCGTGCAGCCGAGGACCACCGCGTCGCACTTCTCCTCCTCTTTGAATCGCGCGATCACCTGCTGAAAGTACGCCACACCCTCGGGACGGAAGATGCCGTTCACCAGCTCGTCCATGATGATGCGGCTGGTCTCCTCGCGCTCGTCGTCGCGCGGACGGACGTACTCCGCGGGATAGACGTCGCTCAGCACGAGCCAGCGCGTGCCGGTGAGGCCGATGCGCCGGTAGCCGCGCGCGGAGGCTTCCGCCGCCACGACGCGCGCGATGTGCAGCCACGGCAGCGGCGAGCGTTCCTCGATGAACGGCAGCGCCTGATGGATGGTGTTGTCGGGACAGATCAGGAAGTCCGCGCCGTTCGCGGCGAGCTTGTGCGCCGAGGCGAGCATCAACTCGCCGACGCCGCGCCAGTCGCCGCGATCGATGAGCCGCACGTACTCGCCGAACGGCGGCGTGTGCATCGAGACCTCGGGGTGATCGCGTCCACCCTCCATGCAGATCGTGCGGTAGCAGAGAGCCGCCCCTTCGGCCGAGCAGGCGACGATGCCGATGTGTTTCATCGGCCACGATGATAGGGGACGTGCCTGCTACTCTGCGGTCAGCCATGAGCACGCTGCTCGCCGCGGACGACCCGCTCGCCATCGCCGCGCAGTCGGCCATCCGGTCGGGAGACGCCGGCGCGCTCCGCGATCTCCTGTCCGCGAACCCCGCTCTCGCGCGAGCGGTAGTCGTCGACAAGGGCGGCGCGCAGCGAACGCTGTTGCACATCGCATGTGACTGGCCCGGTCACTTGCCGAACGTCGCCGAGACCATCGCCGTGTTGATTGCGGCGGGCGCCGATCCGAACGTGGGGATGCCCGAGACTCCGCTGCACTGGGCCGCCAGCAGCGACGACGTCGAGGCGATCGATGCGCTCCTGGACGGCGGCGCCGACCTCGAAGCGCCCGGCGCGGTCTTCACCGGCGGCACGCCGATGTCCGATGCCGTGGTGTTTGCACAATGGAACGCGGCGCGCCGCCTCCTCGGGCGAGGCGCGCAGACGACGATCTGGCAAAGCGCGGCGCTCGGTCTGCTCGATCGCGTTCGCGAGCATTCCTCGGCGTCGCCAGACGAAATCACGAATGCATTGTGGCACGCCTGTCGTGGCGGCCGGCGCGAGACGGCGCAATTCCTGCTCGAGCGCGGCGCGGATCTCCACTGGGTCGGCCACGACCGCAAGACGCCGCTGCAGGTGGCGCAGGAAAGCGGCGACGAAGAGCTCGTGCGGTGGCTGACTAACGCGTCCCCGAGCACAACGCGCTGAACACGATCACCACCAGCGCCACCGCGATGTAGAGCGAGGCCTTGAAGAACTTCCACGCCAGCGTGCGCTCGGGGATGCGATCCGCTTTTTCCGCCAGCCATTCGCCGAGCAGATACAGCGGAGGCAGCACCAGCACCGCTGCGACGACGCCGCGAGCGGATCGCGGCAGCGGCGGCAACGCGAACGGCAACAGGCTCACTGTCACCGCGAGGTACGCCAGAACGAAGACCATCACGCGGTTCCGCCGCGGGAGCTCGCGCGCCGTACCGATCGCGACGTAGGTGCATTTGGAGAAGGAGAGCCGCGGCTCGTCGAGCAATGAAGCATCGGTGACGAGCGCGATGTTGACGGAAAGGTCGCGCACGCGCGCCTCGAGGCTCGTGCCGACCAGACGCGCGGCCAGCACGACGTGCGTGATGGTCGAGCTCTGCCACCGGAGCGGCGGTTCCACGCTGGCCAGCCAGTAGTCCGGCCGGTCGTCGCCGGGCAACTGGCGCAGGAGCGTGGCCGTGAACGGCACATGGGCGGAGAGATCCTCCGGTGCTTGATCGACCGACGTGATCTCGAGGCGCCGCTGCATGACGCAAGGATGCCACGCGTCACGATGAGGCGCATGCCCGAAGAGCTTCAGTACATCCAACTCGGGACGTCTTCCGCCGAGGGGAAGGGATTACGGGGAATGGTGCACCGCGTGTCGCACGTCGAAGTCGACGCCTTCATCGCGCAGGACGCGGCCGGTTCGGCTATCGTGAGTCGCCGCGCTCACGCGGCCTCGCGCAGCGGATTGGGGGCGCTGTTCAGCATCGACTCGACCGCTTCCTCCACGTCGCGGTGATAGCGTTTTCGCAGCAGCGCGAACATGGCCCGGGCGTAGGCGCGATTCTCCGGCGTGGTGCGCAGTGCGTTGTAGATCGACACGATTGCGTCGTTCGGGCCGCCGCGCATGAGGGTGCGCTCCACGCCGGCCTGGACCGGGGCGTAATTCGCGTTCAGGCCGTGGGTGAGCCAGCGCACCGGCGGCGCGGGCCGCGCGGACAGGTGCAGCGCGGCGTCCACCTCCGCCATACGCATGCGCAGCGTCTGCACGTTGACGGACTGGAAGAAGAGATCGAGCTCGATGTCCGTCCACGTCTCCGGCGACAGTTGCGCGATGTTCGTCCCGGCGTTGAATGCTTCCGACCGCTGCTGCATGCGGGTGTGGATGGCGGACGACGTCGCCGCGGTCACGTTCGACGGCAATCCGGGTTCATACAGCCACTCCTGCAGACGCAGGTCCGCGTTCGGCGGAACGAAAGGCGCGAGCGTGGCCAGGAACGACACGTCGTCGACCCAGCGCCAGGCGAAGCGGGAGAAGTAGACGTCGAGGAACGCGTCGAGCGCCGGACGGCCGAGGAGATCTTCGAGCGTGCGCATGAACAGCTCTCCCTTGACGTAGCTCGTCGAGCCGAAACCCTCGTCGGGCGATCCCACCTGGCGATGCATGATCGAGGCAATGCGCGTGGTCGGCTGCACGGCATATCGCGCGTACCGCTCGCGGTCGAGGTAGTACTGCAGCTCCGCACGCTCGGGCCCGACCATCTCCTCGATGATGCGCAGCGTGAGGTACGACGTGATGCCTTCGTTGAGCCACACGTCGTTCCAGTTCGCCAGCGTGACCAGGTCGCCCGCCCACGAATGCGCGAGCTCGTGCGCGAGGAGGTTGCGCACTTCCGCCTGCGCCGGCTCGTTCGTCGACACGACGCCGAACGGATGGAGGAAGTTCAGCATCGGGTGCTCCATGCCGCCGAGGACGTACGTCGGCGGCATGAGCAGGATGTCGTAGCGGTGGAACGGATACGGGGCGATCACGCGCTCCGCGGCGTCGACCATGTCCGGCATGTACGCCAGCTCGCGCGCGGCGTCGCGCATCAGCTCCGGCTCGGCATAGACGCCGGTGCGCTCGTCGAAGGGGTGGAACTCGAGACGTCCCACCGCCAGCGCGATGAGGTAGGCCGGCATCGTCTTCGACATCGTGAAGGTGTAGACGCCGCCGGGATTCACCGACGTCGGATTGTTCTCCGCGCTCATCAGGGCGAGGAGTGGCGGCGGCACGCGCAGCACCGCCTCCCACGTCATGCGCATCGACGGCGTGTCCTGGATGGGAATCCACGTGCGGGCGAACGCCGACTCGTTGATCGAGTAGAGGTACGGCTCCTTGCGGCCGAGGGTCTGCTCGGCGGTGTTCCAGTACAGGCCCGCCGCGTCCTGCATGGTGACGTAGCGAATCGTGACCGTGCGCGTGGCCGGCTGAATGGCGATGGTGAGCGGACGTCCCCAGCCGTCGGCGGTGCCGAGGGACCAGACCGCGGGGGTCGCACCGTCGAGTGTGACGGACTGGATGTCCAGCCGGTACGTATCGAGGATGAGCTGCGTCGCGCCGGTGAGGTTCTCGAGCGTCAGCGTGGCGGTTCCGGAGAGGAGGCGCGCCTCGAAGTCGACGGACAGGTCGAGGGCGAGGTGGCGCGTGGTGACGTCGCGCACGTTGGCGGACGAGAATGCGTCGCGCGGCGCGACCGACGGCAGCCGCTCCGGGTGATGCACCGCCCGCTGCCGCGCGGCGAAGAGGAACAGAACCGCGCAGAGGGAAAGGGCGAGCCGGCGTTGGAGCATGTGCGCATAATAACTGTCCGCTCAGCGCGCGACGCCGAAGACCTCCTCCACCGCTGCACGGTACGCGGCGCCGACGGGGAGGCGGGTCGACTCGTTCAACCAGACGTGCAGACGTCCGGCGCGATCGACCCGCAGTTCGTGCACGTGGTCGACGTTCACCACCGACGAGCGGCCGACGCGCAGGAACTGCTCGGGATCGACGCTCGACAGGAACTGATACAACGCCTCGCGCGTGAGACAGGCGCCGGTCTCCGTGTGCACGCGCACGTAGTTTCCCTGCGACTCGACCCAGATCACCTCTTCCACGCGGATGATCTGAATCCGTCCGCGGTTCCGCACCGCGAGCCGGCGGCGGTACGGTCCGCCCCGCAACTCGCGGCGCAGGCTGACGAGCTGCTCTTCCTGGCCGCGGCCGCGCAGGTACGTCCGCGCCTTTTCCAGCGTGCGCTCGAACTGCTCGGTCAGGACCGGCTTGAGCAGGTAGTCGAGAGCGTGCGCGCGGAACGCACGCAGCGCGTAGACGTCGTGGGCCGTGACGA
Source organism: Thermoanaerobaculia bacterium (assembly GCA_036375135.1). Taxonomy (GTDB): domain Bacteria; phylum Acidobacteriota; class Thermoanaerobaculia; order Gp7-AA8; family Gp7-AA8; genus QHVT01. The sequence goes on from DASUSL010000021.1 coordinate 30,296, forward strand.
AGATGATCACCGGCAGCGGCGAGGCGGGCGCCAGCTCGGCCACCGAGAGTCCGTCGATGCCCGGCATCTGCACGTCGAGGAACAGCAGATCGATCCCGCCGCCCGACAGCCGCTCGATGGCACTCTCCCCATCCTCGCATTCGCCCGCGATCCGGACGTCGCCGTGCGGTGCGAGCAGCATGATCAGCCGTTCGCGTGCGAGCGGCTCGTCGTCGACGATCAGGGCGTTGATCATGAGGCTTCCCGCGGCAGGCGGAGCTCGACGGTGAATGCGCCCGGCACGTTCAGGATCCGGATCTCGGCGCGCCCGCCGAAAAGATGCTCGATGCGGCTGCGGACGTTGGCGATGCCGACGCCGGCGCCGGCGCCGGTCTCTTCGCCGCGCATCCCTTTGCCGTCATCGGTGACGCTGAGCAGCATGTCCGCGTTCCTGCTCTCGACGATGACCGCGATGGAGCCTCCCTCCCTGCGCGCGATCGAATGCCGCACGGCGTTTTCGACGAGCGGCTGCAGGATCATGCTCGGGATGCGCGCGTCGCGGACGTCGGCCGGCGCATCGATGCGCGTGCGCAGCCGGTCGCCGAACCGCACGTTCTGGATGGCGAGATAGCGCTCGAGAAACTCCAGCTCGCGCGCGACGGTGACCATCTGTCCCTCGCCGTCGTCGAGCGCGCGGCGCAGCAGCTCGCTGAGGTTGCCCATCGTCGTTTCCGCCGCAACCGGGTCCTTGCGGATCAGGGTGGTGACGGCATTCAGCGCGTTGAAGAGAAAGTGCGGATGCAGTTGCGCGCGGAGATGCCGCAGCTCCGCCTCCGAAAGCCGCGCCTGCAGGATCGCGGAGCTGCGGGACCGCTCCACGGCGGCGCGATAGGTCTCGTGCGCGGCGAAGCACGCGGTGACGAGAAAGGCGTTGAGGAATTCGCGGTGCGCCGCGCTCGCCACGAACGTGCCGACCACGCTCCAGCTCAGCTGCACCGGCGGAGTGGCCGTGAGTCCGAGCGCGTTCAGCGCCACGTGCACGCCCAGCCGGACGAACCCCGCCACCGCGGCCACGGAGACGAGCAGCGCCACGTTCCGGCCGGGCCGGTACTCGGAGAGGCGAAGCCGCACCGCGGCGAAGAGGATGAAGACGGAGAGCGGGATCCACGGCACGAACCAGAGGACGATCGCGGTGCCGTCTTCGCCCCACGACCGCCACTGGCCGTTCGCGTTCAGCACCGAGTACTGCTGGGTGACCAGGAAGGCCATGAACGTGAGCCAGTACGCGCCGACCTCCGCCACGCGACGCCACACCTCGGCCCACGACAACCCGCGAATCACGCCGCTAGAGCAGCACACTTTTTTCCCTCAGTAAAGAAAGGACACCAAGGGTTTGCAGAGGCCCGGCCGCAATGCGGCCGGGCCTCGAGCGTCAGAAGCCTGAAGAGAAATAACCGCCGCACTGGTTGTTTCGATTGCCGGCACGGTTGATCGTCGCATTCCAGACCGCCTGCGCGCCTACCTTCACGGTACCGACGACCAGACCTCCGGCTGCGCCGGCCGCGGTGCCGACAACCGGCACGGCGTTTCCGACGAGCGCACCGATGCCCACCGAGATCGGGATAAAGGACACGCCCATTTTCGTTTCGTGCCACACATCTTGTGCCCAGCTGCTGGAATTTGCGGACGCGGCGCACTGCCGGTAAGCCTCGTTGCGCGCACGAGCGGCGGCGCGGTTCTCCGCCTCGCTCGGGCGCTGGATCAGCGGTGCCGACGGGGGACAGGTGGAAACCGTACAGGGCACGATGCGCGGATTGCCCGGATCGTACGCATCCTGCGCCATCCGCTCCATGCGCCACCGCTCGAAGATTTCGTCCTCCCACCAGTTGCAGAGGCCGAAGCGGCAGGCCACCACCACCAACTCGTCCAGGCGGTAGATCGGATCGGGATCGCTGTAAGGACTCAGTCCGCTCGGATCGCGTCCATTGATCGGCTCATTGTTCCGGTACGCGTACGTATTCAATCCGCCGCTCAGGCCGATCGGATCCTCGCTGATGAAGCGGCCGAGCTCCGGGTCGTACCAGCGGTTGCGCACGTAATACAGACGGATGCCGGCGTCGAGCTCGCGTGCCATGAAACGCAGCGGCTGCGCGGTCCCGTCGCCCTTCCCGGTGGCGATGGCTTCACCGAACGGCGTGTATGCGTATTCACCCGCCACCGCGCCGTTCTGATCCAGGATCGCACGCACGTGCCCGGGGCGCTCGAGGACGTAGTAATGCACGAGCTGTCCGCCGGGGATGTTCTCGCGCACGCTCAACGGCTGATCGGTCCCGGGCAGGTGGACGTATTCGCGGATCGGCGCGCCGTCCGCTCCGAGCTCGAGCAGCAGGTCCTCGTCCTCGTACACGTAATAGCGCGACGTTCCGCCCGCGGTGCGGCGCACGCGCCGCCCCATGGCGTCATAGCCGAACGTGAGGACATCGCCGTTCGTGGTGACGCTGGCGAGCTGGCCGAGGCTGTTCCAGGCCAGCTGCTGGTCGAAGCCCGCCTTCGACTTGCGGGTGAGATTCCCTTCGAGGTCGTATTCGAGCGTGTAGCCCGCAAACGACGTATAGCGGTTGCTGTTCGCCGCGACGACGCTGCCGGAATCGGTGCGGTTCCCGGCGTCGTCGTATGTGTATGCGGCGGAGCGGAGCGTGCTCCACGTCGGATTGCACGTCTGGATGCGCGGATTGCAGCCCACCGGCGGCAGCGCCGCGGAGTGCAGGTACGACTCCAGCGCTCCGGCGAACGTGTATTTGTAGCCCCACTTGATGTTACCCAGGCTGTTCGTGCGCTCTTTCACCCGATCGATGCGGTCGTACGCGTACGCGACGCCGAGGGCCTGGTTCAATGACGAATTGCTGAACGACGAACTGTTGTGGCGGCCGTCGGAAGCAATGAAGTGATTGTGCACGGCGCCGTTCGGATACACGGTGCGCACGTGATTTCCCGAGCCGTCGTACGTCAGGCTGGTGGTGCCGCCGTACGGGTCGGTGAGCAGCAGCTCGCTTCCCTCCGGCTGCGGGATCGATTGATAGCGAAATGTCGCCGTGCGCTGCAGCACGTCGTTCAGATAGAAATTGAGATCGTTGCCGACCGGGTTCAGAGGGTCTTCGGGGTCGAGCGCCAGCTTCAGCTCCCAGGCGCGGCCCGGCAGCCCGGCCAGCGTCGTCCTGAGCGACTCGAGCTGACCGAACGAGGGGCTCATTTTCTTCGTATACGTACCCTCGGCATTCGTGGCCACGAAGGTATTGCGGTCGGGATAGCTGTACGTGGTCACGGCATTGTCGGCCGTGCGTGTGAGCGTGCGATGCGCGCTGTCGTACGTATAGAGGACCGGGGCCTCACGCCGGTCTTTCTTCGATAGCAACAGGCCGTCCGCGTCGTAGGTGTACGTGCGCGGCTGTACGCCGTCGGGGAACGTTTCCGATTCGAGCCAGCCGAGGGCGTTGTACGTGAAGCCGAAGACCTTGCCGGCCGGATCGGTCACGCGCGACACGCGCTCGCCGCTGTAATCGATTTTCGTGACGCGACTGAGCGCGTCAGTGATTTCGCGCACGCGATTGCGCGAGTCGTAGACCGTAATGGTCTGTTGCGAGAGGGGATTCGTGGTGGTGTGCTGCCGTCCCGCGCTGTCGTACGTAAACGACGTGGTGCTCGACGTGCCGTCCGCCAGGATCTCGCGCACCGATGCGACATTCCCCCAGTCGCCGTACGTCCATTCGCGGCGCTCGCCTTTCGGCCCGGTCAGGCCGGTGCGGCGATAGAGCGCGTCGTACTCGTAGGTCGTGCCATTGCGCTCGTAATCCGCCCGCTCGCCGTACCAGGAGTGCACGAGCTGGCCGCGGCTGCCCCACGAATACCACTGCGTTCTGCCGGCCGTGACGATGTAATCGGGATGATCGGTGCGCGATTCGTAGACCGCCTGATAGTCGGGGAAGCCGTGCACGCGGCGCGCGATGAGCTGGCCGCGGCCGTTCCAGTCGTACTCCGTCTTCATGCCGTCGGGATCGATCTCCGCCGTGCGCAGCCCGTTGGTCGTATACGTGAAGCTGCTCACCCCTTCGGTGAGATCGCTGATCGCCAGCGGCTGCCCGTAGCGATTCCTCGTGACCGACACCTTGTGATCGCGGGCATCGACGATCTCCTCGGACGCTTTCGACGGCTCGACCGCGGGCGCGAGCTGCTCGAGTCCGGTGCCCTGCGTCGCCAGCAGCGTCGTCTTCCATTCGGCGCGCTGGTACTTCGTCCAGGGGCGCAACTGCCGCCCCTCGGCCGTAATGGTCGGCGCGTACATCGCGGAGAACGTACCGCGATAGAAGAAGGTGTCCCACGTGCCGTTCTCGTCGGTGAACGACGTCGGCAGGTGCGTGGTGGTGTAGGCGACCTGCATGGCCGTCTGCCCGGACAGCGCGACGAGATCTCCCGACGCATTGATGGTCAGTGAGAGCTCGCGGCCCGCGGGGTCGGTGACCTTCTGGAGGAACCCGGCGGCCGTGTAAGTGAAGGTGGTCGTCTTCTGCACCGGATCGCTGATCGATGCGAGGACCGGCACCGCCGCGGCGTCGGCGGTGTTCTGCCAGGCGAAGGCGGTCGAGCGGCCGTGCGGATCGGTCGACGTGGTGATCAGGCCGCGGCTGTCGAATTTCGTCACCGAGTTGTCGGGATGGATGCGCGTCCAGACGCCGGCGTTGCGGTCGTAAGTGAGCTCCGTGAAATCGCCCTCCGGACGCTCGAACGTGCAGAAGCTCGGCGTGCAGGGGATGCTGCCGTACCAGCGCAGGCGCCCGTCCCCTTCGTGCAGGATGACGCCACCGGTCGCGCCGTAGATGCGCGGAATGCCGCCGATGGTCCACCCTGCGCCATAACGGCTGGCCGACTCGTTGACGATCAATACGCGCGCCGTGACGCGTTTCTCCTTGAACGTCCCGTCATTGAAGTACGAGCGCACGGCGACGGTGTAGTTGTACGCGCCGGTCGCGCGGGCGCGCATCGACCAGAACACGGCCATGCGCTGCTTTTCCCCGGCCGGCTGTTTCGCCCAGAAATATTCGCGGCCCACCACTCGGCCGTCGCTCCCGATCACCTGCAGCGACATCGCCTTCACGTTCGCGGCGGTGCGCGGGTCGGGTTTCGCGTCCACCTGCACGTACGCATTCGGGCTGGCCAGCTCGCTCCTGTAGACCAGCGAGACGCTGCGTGGCGTGTCCAGGCTCACGTACGCCGGCGTCGTGTAGGCCAGCGTCAATTGCGACGCATTCGTGTCGCGGTACTGGTCGTGATGCGCGTCGGTATACACGAGCGGCAGGCCCGGATCGGTGAACGCCACGCGGAACGTGGCCGTGGCCGTCCTCTCGTTGCCGTGAACGTCGCGGGCGCGGATGGTGAGGACGTTGTCACCAAGGCGGCGCAGATGGATCTGGCCCGTCACCGTCCAGTGTGTGCCGTCCGCGAACGACTCGCGCGTGGAGTTGCCCAGCTCCGCTCCGTCGGTGAAGAAGTTGTAGGACGAGTCGTCGAGGCCACTGCGGTCGAACAGCGTGGCCGTGTACGTCACGCTGTGCGTCGTCCCTTCGTCGAAGAGATACGTCTCCCCGGTGGGATTGATGACGATGGACGGCCCGGCGGTGTCCGGCACGTCGCAGCCCGGATCGGCGCATTGTGCGGATGCGGGCGAGCGCGCGAGCACGAGCCAGATGCAGAACAGGATTGCGGACAGCGTCCGCGGGTAATGCCGATGATCGATGTTCATGTTGGTGTCTCCCGCGGCCATCGTCAGAGCGCGCGGAGAGACAGACAAGACACCTTGTGACGAGCGGATGCCGGCTGTTGCGGATGGAGGCGGGGCGGTGACGAATCGATGCGCGACTGTGCGCGCTCACCGCCGCAACTGGCTCGGCAGCGTCGGCGTGGAGATCATTTCCTTGAACGCCGACCAGCGGTCGCTGCTCTTCTCCACGTGTGCGCGCACGAGGTCCTGGCCGAGGTTGTAGTTGATGACGTAGGAGCGATAGCGCTCGGCGAACTTGAGCTGCTGCTCCGCGCGCTCGGGAGTCTGGAGGCCGTACTGCTGCAGCCACGCCTTCGCCTGCTCGCGCGTGATCTCGCCGTCGAGCCAGCGGCGCGCGATCTCGCTCGTGGCGTAGCCGAGCGCGTTGGTCGCGCGGCTGATGCGGTGGAAGCGCGCGGCCTCCTTCGGATCGAGGCCGGCCAGCGGGAAGAGCACGTCGCGCTCGAACGCGTCCTTCTCCGCTTCCGTGAACGCCACGTGCAGGCCGTAGTTGCCCGTCCCTTCGGCGATGAGTGACTGCGGGCTGTTCAGCGGATAGATCGAGAACTCCACCCAGCCGCGGTCGCGCACGAGATTCTTCTCCAGCAGCACGTTGTACGTGTGGTGTCCCGGATAGCCCTCGTGGCAGGCCAGGTCGAGGGCGCGGCCGATGCTCACCGGCAGATCGGTGTTCACCTGGATGAGGCTCGTGTAGTTGCCCTTGTACCAGTTGTAGCCGGCCCACGGCTGGTTCTTCACGTACTCGAGCGTGAACTTCTCTTCCGCCGGCAGGGTGATGTTCTTCAGCGTGCGCGCGCGGCATTCCTGCAGCGCCGCGCGCATCACCGCGTCGACGCGCTCCGGCGCGATCTCGAACTGCTTGCGATACGCCGCGATGCGCTCCGTCAGCGGTCCGCTGCCCGGCAGTTCCTTCTCCAGCGACGCCACGGCCTCGGCAAAATACGAGTCGGGACGGCGCTCCGGCGTCACGCCGTACAACAGCCGCGCTTCCTCCTCGAAGGGGAACTTCTTCCCCTGCAGCATCTCCGCTTTCGTGACCAGCGCGCCGAGCTGTTCGATGAGGTAGTTGCGCCGCAGCGCGAGCATGCGATCCGCGGGGACCGGTGTTCGCCGAATCGTTTCGCGAAGCGCGCTCGCCTCCGCATGAATCGCGGCGACGGGCTTGTTCTCGGTCTTCGCCTGCTCCCGCCACTCCGGCGGACCGTAGTAGGCATCGACCCAATCGGCGTCGTGCTGTCCGAGGGCGAGGTTCAGTCGGACGTAGTCTCTGGCGTGCTGATCCAGGGCAACGGGCGTCCGATGTGCACACGCGGCGGTCAGTAGAACTGCGAACAGCAGGATGCGTTTCATGGCGCCGCAGTCATACCATGCGCCCCGCAAATGTAGGGCGGGCTTCAGCCCGCCGATGGACACAAGGAGATCGAATGTTTCGAAAGATGTTGACTGGCTTTGCCGCGCTCGCTCTGTCGGCGACGGCCGCCCTGGCCGACGACGGCATGTGGATGCCGCAGCAGATCCCCGCCCTCGGTGACGAGCTGAAGAAGCTCGGCCTGAAGATGGACCCGAAGCAGCTCGCCGATCTCACCGGCTTTCCGATGGGCGCCATCGTCAGCCTCGGCGGCTGCAGCGCCTCGTTCGTTTCGCCCGACGGGCTGGTGGCGACCAACCATCACTGCGTCTACGGCGCGCTGCAGTACAACTCCACCGCGCAGAACGACCTCGTCAAGAACGGCTTCCTGGCGAAGACGAAGAGCGAGGAGATCCAGGCGCTGCCTGACGCGCGCGTCTACGTCACGACGAGCATCGAAGACGTGACCAGCCAGGTTCTCGGCGCGATCCCCGCGAACGCGAGCGACGCCGAGCGCGACCGCCTCATCACCCGCCGTCGCCGCGAGATGATCAACGCGTGCGAGCAGGGTGGCGGCAAGCGCTGTCTCGTCTCGTCGTTCTTCGAGGGCGGGCAGTACCTGCGCCTGACGCAGATGGAGATCCGCGACGTCCGTCTCGTCTACGCGCCGGCCCTCGGCGTCGGCAACTACGGCGACGAGATCGACAACTGGATGTGGCCGCGCCACACGGGCGACTTCGGCTTCTACCGCGCGTACGTCGGCAAGGACGGCAAGCCGGCCGACTTCTCGAAGGAGAACGTTCCGTACAAGCCGAAGCACTTCCTGAAGATCTCCACGCGCGACCTGAATGAGGACGATCTCGTGCTCGTCGCCGGCACGCCCGGCGTCACCAACCGGCACGCCGTGGCCTCGGAGTTCCAGGACGCGCTGGAGTTCGACCTGCCGACCTCCGTCCGCTACCGCACCATGCTGCGCGACGCGCTGAACGAGCGCGGCAAGACCAGCCGCGAGATCGCGCTGAAGAACGCCAGCCGCATCGCCGGCTTCGAGAACTACCTGAAGAAGCACACCGGCACGCTGGAAGCGTTCAAGCGCGACGACATCCTGAACGAGCGGCAGACCCTCGAGCGCCGCGACCGCCGCGCGCTCGACGAGAAGCTCGCCGCGTCGTACGACACCGCCAGCGAGGAGCTGGCGAAGATCCTGGAGACGCAGCGCGCCACGCGCGAGCGCGACGCGCTCTTCGGCTGGCTCTACACGTCGTCGCCGATGTTGACGCAGGCGAACCATCTCTATCGCCTCAGCGTGGAGAAGACGAAGGACGATCTCGACCGCGCCGAGGACTACACGGAGCGGAATCGCAAGAAGCTGCAGCAGACGCTGACGCGCAACCGCCGCAACATCGAGCCGGGCAGCGACCGCGCCGGACTGCGCCTCTTCCTGCTCGAGGCGACGAAGCTTCCCGCCGGACAGCGCATCGCGCCGATCGACGCCGCGCTGACGGCCACCGGCAAGCCGACGCCGGAGGCGCAGGTCGACGCGCTGCTCGACAGGATTTACGCCTCGACGAAGATCGGCGATGCCACGGCCGAGGAGCAGATGTTCGGTGAGACGACCGCGCAGCTCACCGCGCGCAACGACTCGATGGTCGCCTTCGCGGCGTCGCTGCGTCCCTTCGCGTCTCAGCTCGACGAGGCCAAGGCCGCGCGCGCCGGCGCGATGTCGCGCCTCCGTCCGGTCATGCTCGACGCGCTCCGCGCCGCGCGCGGCGGACGGCTCTATCCCGATGCGAACGGCACGCTGCGCGTCGGCTTCGGACAGGTGAAGGGCTACGCGCCGCGCAACGCGGTCTGGTACGACGCGCAGACCGACATCCGCGGCATCCTGGAGAAGGAGACGGGGGAGGAGCCGTTCGCCAGCCCGGCGCGCCTGCTCGAGCGCGCGCGGAAGGAAGAGTTCGGCCCGTACATCGACGCGAAGCTGCGCCGCCTGCCGGTCGCGTTCATCTCCACGAACGTCGTCACCAACGGCAGCTCCGGCTCGGCCACGCTGAACGCGTGGGGTGAGCTGTGCGGCCTGGCCTTCGACTCGAACTGGGAAGGGGTCGGCTCCGACTTCTTCGTCGCAGAGAGCATCACCCGCACCATCCACGTCGACTCGCGCTACATGCTGTGGGTCATGGACGCGGTGGACGACGCGGACCACCTCCTGCGCGAGATGGGCATTACGCCGCAGTTGTAAGGGTTCAGTACGGTGGCGGGCGGGCTTCGGCCCGCCCATGTACCATAAACCCCGATGCCCAAACGCTCGCGCATCAAAGACTTCCTCTGGCGGCACTCCGCCGGCCTCGCGTTCTTCGTGATGGTCGTCTTCGTGGCCTTCCTCGGCTACGTCGGCTACACCTACGTCACCATCACGAAGAAATTCGACGCGGCGCGGAAGTGGGATCTGCCGAGCCGCGTCTACTCCGACGCCACGCAGATCGTGCCGGGCATCGGCTATCCGCGCTCGCTGCTCGAGCCGAAGCTGAACCACGTCGGCTATCACGAGGTCAAAGGGCGCGTCGAGAATCCGGGCGAGTACCGCTACGTCGGCGACGACCTGGAGATCTTCCTCAACAACTTCGAGTATCCGGACATGGAGTTCCACGCCATGCCGGTGCTCGTGGAGATGGACGGCGCGCGCGTGCGCGCGGTCAAGCGCCTCACCGACAACATCACCCTGCGCGGCGCGCGCATCGAGCCGGAGCTGATCACCTCGATCTACGACAACGAGATGGAGGACCGCGTCCCGGTCTCGCTCGGCGCCGCGCCCAAGGTCCTGATCGACGCCATCATCGCCACCGAGGACCGCAGCTTCTACTCGCACGAAGGGATCTCCATCCGCGGCACGCTGCGCGCGCTCTGGACTGACATCCGCACCAAGTCGCTCATCGCCGGCGGCTCGACGCTCACCCAGCAGCTCGTCAAGAACCTCTTCCTCACCGCCGAGCGCACCTTCACGCGCAAGGCGCAGGAAGCGCTGATGGCGGTGCTGCTCGAGCTGCGCTACGACAAGGAAGAGATCCTCGAGACCTACCTCAACGAGATCTACCTCGGGCAGAACGGCAGCGTGCAGATCGTCGGCGTCGAGCAGGCCGCTCAGGTCTACTTCGGGAAGAAGGTCACCTACCTCACGCTCCCGCAGGCGGCCACGCTGGCGGGGATGATCCGTTCGCCGAACGTCCTCTCGCCGCTCAAGTACCCGCAGCGGGCGAAGGATCGCCGCAACGTGGTGCTGGCCGGCATGCGCGACCTCGGCAAGATCAGCGAGCGCGAATACCAGGAAGCGATCGCCTCGCCCATCGCCACGACGCGCTTCCCGAAGGTGTCGCGCAGCGCGCCGTTCTTCGTCGACCTCGTGCTCAAGCAGCTGCGCGAGACCTATCCGGACACGCAGCTCAAGACCGACGGCCTGCGCATCTTCACCACGCTCGACACGATCATGCAGCGATCGGCCGAAGAGGCGCTCGACAACGGCATCGCCAACCTGTCGAAGAAGTACAAGCACATCCGCAACTCGCAGACGCCGCTGGAAGGGGTCGTGCTGACCATCCAGCCCGGCACCGGCTACGTGAAGGCGCTGGTGGGCGGGCGCAATTACTCGAAGACGCAGTTCAACCGCGCCATCCAGGCGCGCCGCCAGCCGGGCTCGCTCTTCAAGCCGTTCGTCTACGTGACCGGGATGGATCCCGCGCGCGGGCGCGACGTGCTGACCGCGTCGACGGTGCTCGACGACTCGCCGATCTCCGTGCAGGCCGGCGCCGCGGTGTGGCGTCCGCAGAACTACGACAACCGTTTCCACGGACGCGTGACCGTGCGCGAGGCGCTGGCGCACTCGTACAACATCCCCGCCGTGCGCGCGGCCATCGACGCCGGCGTGCCGAACGTCATCAAGACGGCGTCGAACATCGGCGTGGAGAGCAAGCTGCAGCCGTATCCGTCCGTGTCGCTCGGCTCGTTCGAGGTGACGCCGCTGGAGATCGCGTACGCCTACTCGGTCTTCGCGAACCTCGGCGTGAAGGCGGAACCGGTCACGATCCTGGCGGTCGTGCAGCGGGATGGCGTCATCCGCGAGACGCGCGAGGTGAAGATGAAGCGCGTCGCGCCGTCATCGGTCTGCTACGTGATGAACGACGTGCTCAAGGACGTCTTCAACTACGGCACCGCGGCGCGCGCCCGCTCGCTCGGCTTCGAGCACGCGTACGCCGGCAAGACCGGCACGACCAACAACTATCGCGATGCGTGGTTCATCGGCTACTCGCCGCGCATCCTCTCGCTGGTGTGGGTCGGCTTCGACGACGGACACTCCACGCGCCTGGCCGGCGGCGACGCCTGCATCCCCGTCTGGACGCGACACATGAACCGCATCGACGGCCTGATTCCGGACGTCGACTGGAAACGCCCCGACGACGTCAGCGAGCGCGAGATCGATCCCGCCTCCGGCATGCTGGCCACGCCGTACTGCCCGCGCACGCGCGGGGAGGTGTACGTCGCCGGCACCGAGCCGGACGCCGTCTGCCCGCTGCACGCCGGCAGCGGCGAGCCGAGCCCCTTCTGGCCCGAGTCGCCGGTGTACGAGACCGAGCGCCGCTCCGACGAGGCGGCCCCGTTCCCCGCCGACGCCGACGCGCAGCGCCGCGCCGAAGACGCGCGGAGGAAAGCGGCGCAGCGGGAGAACTCGGTCAAGCGCCTCCTGCGGCGCATTTTTGGAGGCGGATAGAAGCAGTGCTGAGTGCTGCGTGCTGAGTTCCGCCCGCGGACTCAGGACTCAGAACTCACTCAGGCCTCGACACTAATTGCGAATAAACTCTGAACGCCCATGACCACCGAAACCCTCGAACATCCCGATCCGCCCGGCTTTCTCGAGCGCATCCGCACGCGCGCGGACGGGATGTTCCTGTACGTCGGCGGGATCGCCGATCTGGCCATCCAGGTCCTCCAGCAGGTCCGGCGCGGGCCGCTGGAGCGGTCGCTGATCCTGGCGCAGTTCGACCAGATCGGCGTGCGCTCGCTCTCCATCGTCATCATCACCTCCGCCTTCATCGGCATGGTGCTGGCGCTGCAGACCGCGTACGCGCTGCAGGACTTCGGCGGCAAGATGTTCGTCGGCATGATCGTCTCGCTCTCGCTGGTGCGCGAGCTGGCGCCGGTGCTGATGTCGCTGATGGTCGGCGGGCGTGTCGGCGCGGGCATGACCGCGGAGCTCGGGACGATGAAGGTCACCGAGCAGATCGACGCCATGCGCGCGCTGGCCACCAATCCGGTGCGCAAGCTGGTCGTGCCGCGCGTCATCGCCACGACCGTCATGTTCCCGCTGCTGACCGTGATCTCGATCTGCCTGGGCATCCTGGGCGGCATGATCATCGCCGTCTTCAACCTGAACGTCAGCGCGAACTACTACCTGCGCAGCGTGATCGAGTCGGTCAAGTACAACGACCTCGCCTCGGGCATCAGCAAGACGTTCTTCTTCGGCTTCTCGCTGGCACTCATCGCCTGCTACAACGGCCTGCGCACGAGCGGCGGCGCGGACGGCGTCGGCCGCGCCACGACCACCACCGTCGTCACCGGCGCGATCACCGTTTTGATCATGGACTTCTTTCTCACTAAGCTGTTCCTCTTCCTCTTCTGATGACCGATACGTACGTCACCGACCGCCGCGCGGACCAACGGGGAACGGCCGACCGCCGGCGTCACCCGCGCGAGCCGTTCGTCGAGTTCCAGGACCTGCACAAGGCCTATGGCCCGAAGCACGTCCTGCGCGGCGCGACCCTCAAGGTCTACCGCGGCGAGGTGCTGGTCATCCTCGGCGGCTCGGGCACCGGCAAGTCGGTCACCCTGCGGCACATGCTCGGCCTCGAGGCGCCCGACTCGGGACGGGTCATCGTCGAGGAGGAAGACATCACCGAGCTGCCCGAGGAAGAGCTGTACCGCGTGCGCAAGAAGTTCGGGATGCTCTTCCAGAGCGGCGCGCTCTTCGACTCCATGACCGTGTTCGAGAACGTGGCCTTTCCGCTGCGAGAGCACACGGAGATGAGCGAGGAAGAGATCACGCGCGCCGTGCGCGAGAAGCTGGAACTGGTCAACCTCCCCAACACCGAGCACCTCATGCCGGTCGATCTCTCCGGCGGCATGCGCAAGCGCGTCGGCCTGGCGCGCTCGATCGTGCTCGACCCGAAAGTGATTCTCTACGACGAGCCGACGACCGGACTCGATCCCATCACCGCGCAGACCATCAACGAGCTGATCGTCGATCTGCAGGCCAAACTGAGCGTGACCTCGGTCGTCGTCACGCACGACATCCACTCCGCGTTCTCGGTCGGCGACCGCATCGCGTTCCTGCACCAGGGCGTATTCGAATGGGTGGGCTCCATGGACGAGGCGCGGGACTCCGACCACCCGCGTCTCCGCGATTTCCTGAAGGCGAGCGCGGTCGTGGCCGCGCAACCGACGAAGACAGCAACGAGGAACGAGGGATGAGGGATGAGTAGCCATCGTGCGGCACCTCATGCCTCATGCCTCATTCCTCATACCTGAACAACATGGCCAAAACTCAGAAAGAAAAATCGATCCGCGTCGGCCTGCTCGTCACCGTCGCGCTCTTCATCCTGATGGTGTTCCTCTTCTTCATCGGGTCGGAACAGAAGATCTTCGCGCGCAAGAACGAGTACGAGGTGCGGCTGGAGAACGTGACCGGACTGGCCGAGGGAAACCCCGTGCGCATGTCCGGCGTGACCATCGGCGTCATCCGCGACATCAAGCTGCCGTACGACCCGAAGCAGAAACAGGTCGAGATCCTGCTGATGATCGACCGCAAGTTCGCCGAGCGCATCCGCGGCGACTCGCGCGTGCGCCTCAAGAAGCTCGGACTGCTCACCGGCGACAGCTACATCGAGGTCACGCCGGGGACGCCGCGCTTCCCCGCGCTGGAGCCGGGCTCGCTGATCCTGTCGCAGCGGCAGACCGACGTCGAGGCGCTCATCACCTCGGGCGAGGACCTCGTCGACAACTTCGTGCAGATCTCGTATTCGCTGAAGAACATCCTCCAGCGCATCGACCGCGGCGAAGGACTCATCGGCGAGCTCACCACCGCACCGGAGACCAAGCAGCGCATCACGGACACGTTCCTGACCACGCTGAACAAGACCAACGCCATCCTCGGCCACGTCGAAAGCGGCAAGGGCGTGGTGGGCAAGCTCGTCTACGACGACGCGTACGCGGAGCAGCTCACCGGCTCTCTGGCCAACGCGGCGGTGTCGCTGCAGTCGATCACCGCCAACGTGCAGAAAGGCTTCGAAGGCAACGACGGACTCGTGCCGGCGCTGCTGAACGATCCGGCGGCGAAGACGCGCGTGTACGAGGTGGTGGAGAACCTGCGCCTCACCTCCGCCAACCTGGCCGCGCTGAGCTCCTCGGTGCAGACCGGCCAGGGACTCGTGCCGCGCCTGCTCAACGACAAGGTGTACGCCGACCAGGCGCTGGGCGAGTTCACCACGCTCGTGCAGCAACTCAACGTGACCGTGGCCAAGATCAACAACGCCGAGGGAACGGCCGGCAAGATCATCGCCGACCCGTCGCTCTACGAGTCGATCAACGACATCCTCATCGGCATCAACGAGTCGAAGCTCCTCCGCTGGCTGATCCGCAACCGCCAGCAGTCGGGCATCGAGAAGCGTGTCGAGGAGCGGGAGAAGACGCCCACGACCACGCCCGCGCCGGTGGAGCCGAAGGCGCCGGACGTGCCGTCGTCGGTCGTGCCGCAGGTCGTGCCAGAACCCGAGCCGGAGACGCCGCCCCCGACGAACACCTGAAGTCCCCTGTCATCCTGAGCCCCGTAGAGGGCGAAGGACCTCCTGCGCAAACGCACCGGCCGCGCCCGATGCAGGGGGTCCTCCGCCGTCTACGCGGCTCGGGATGACACGCTTCCGTGGTATACGATGCGCCCCGCGATTCGCCGGGCGCAGCACATTTCAATCTCTCCTCGGAGGCTCTCATTGGACATCGCTGTCATTGGTACCGGGTACGTCGGTCTCGTCACCGGTGCCGGTCTGGCGGACTTCGGCAATGACGTGATCTGCGTCGACGTCGACGTCAGAAAAATCGACGCGCTGAAGAACGGCGTCATCCCCATCTACGAGCCGGGGCTGGACAACCTCGTCAGCAAGAACGTCAGCGAAGGGCGTCTCCGCTTCACCACCGATCTCGCGGACGCCATCCGCTCCGCGCGCGCCATCTTCATCGCCGTCGGCACGCCGCCGAAGCCGGACGGCTCGGCCGACCTTCGCTACGTCGAGGAAGTCGCGCACTCGATCGCCGAGTACATGAACGGCCCCAAGCTGGTCATCACCAAGTCGACCGTGCCCATCGGCACGGGACACATGATCGAGCAGATCATCCAGTCGCACAACACGGGGCACAAGGCGTCGATCGTCTCCAACCCCGAGTTCCTCCGCGAAGGCTCCGCCATCGAAGACTTCATGAAGCCCGACCGCGTGGTCATCGGCGCCTCCGAGCCCGAAGCCGCGGAGATGATGAAGGAGATCTACGCGCCGCTGCACTCGCTGGAGATCCCGTTCGTCGTCACCAACGTCGAGTCGTCGGAGCTGATCAAGTACGCGGCCAACGGCTTCCTGGCGGTGAAGATCACCTTCATCAACGAGATCGCCCAAATCTGCGAGAAGGTCGGCGCGAACGTGCAGGACGTGGCCATCGGCATGGGCCTCGACACGCGCATCGGGCCGAAGTTCCTGCAGGCCGGCCCCGGCTACGGCGGCTCCTGCTTCCCGAAGGACACCTCTGCCATGGCCGACATCTCCCGCCGCCACGGCTACGACTTCCAGATCATCGAAGCGGTGCTCCGCGTGAACGAGGCGGTGAAGCTGCGCATGATCGACAAGGTCGTGGCCGCCCTCGGCGGCGACGTGAGTGGCAAGACCATTGCGATGCTCGGCCTCGCCTTCAAACCAGAGACCGACGACATGCGCGACTCTCCGACGATTCCCATCATCAAAGGGCTGCAGCAGCGCGGCGCAACCATCCGCGCCTACGACCCGCAGGCGATGGAGAACGCGAAGTCCATCTTCAACGACGTGGTGTACTGCGATGACGCGTACACGACGGCCGAGGGAGCGGACGCGCTGGTGCTGGCCACGGAGTGGAACGAGTTCCGCGCGCTCAACTTCGAGCGCGTGAACAAGGCCCTCCGGCAGCCGGTGCTCATCGACTTGCGCAACGTGTACGACCCGGCCCGCATGGCCGCGCACGGGTTCAGGTACTCGTCCGTGGGGCGCGTGGACGATCGGAGAAAGAAGCCTCGCTGATGGGTCGTGCGCTGATCACCGGCGGTGCCGGATTCCTCGGATCGCATCTGTGCGATCTCTTCCTCGCGCGCGGGCACGAAGTGGTCTGCATGGACAACTTCCTGACCGGCTCGCCGAACAACATCAAACATCTTTTCGGGCGTGACGGCTTCACGTTCATCAAGCAGGACGTCACGCAGTACATCCACATCGACGGGCCGCTCGACTACGTGCTGCACTTCGCCTCGCCGGCCAGCCCGATCGACTACCTGGAGAAGCCGATCCAGACGCTGAAGGTCGGCTCGCTCGGCACGCACAAGACCCTCGGCGTGGCCAAGGACAAGGGGGCGCGCTACATCATCGCCTCGACCTCCGAGGTGTACGGCGATCCGCTCGTGCACCCGCAGCGCGAGGAGTACTGGGGCAACGTCAACCCGGTCGGCCCGCGCGGCGTGTACGACGAGGCCAAGCGCTTCGCCGAGTCGATGACCATGGCCTACCACCGCTTCCACGGCGTGCAGACGCGCATCGTGCGCATCTTCAATACCTACGGCGAGCGGATGCGCGTCAACGACGGGCGTGTGGTGCCGGCGTTCATCTCCCAGGCGCTGCGCAACGAGCCGCTCACCGTCTTCGGGGACGGCTCGCAGACGCGCTCGTTCTGCTACGTCTCGGATCTGATCGAAGGGATCTACCGCCTGCTCATGTCGGACGAAGTGCAGCCGACGAACATCGGCAACCCCGCCGAGATGACCGTGCTGCAGTTCGCGCAGGTGATCCAGAAGCTCACCGGCACGAGCGCGCCGATCGAGTTCCGCCCGCTGCCCGAGGACGACCCCAAGATCCGCCGCCCGGACATCACCAAGGCGCGGACGCTCCTGAACTGGGAGCCGCAGGTGCCGCTGGAAGAGGGGATCGGGCGGACGATCGAGTACTTCAGGTCGGTGGTGAGTTGATCCGGGCATAGGGATCGCAGTAGCATCAATGCGATCAATATGAGCGCCAGCGCACTCGCTGTCGAGGAAAGCTCCAGCCGGCCCGTTCTGGTCGCCGTGACGTTCAGGCCCAACGAGGAGTGGGAGCGCAGGCTCCTGCAACTCCGGCTGACCGTCGTACTGCAGTACGTCCTCCGGCGCCGCGAATACTTTGAGCAGATGTCGCGGATGGTCGAGGCGATGATGCCGCTCACGCCGGTGCCGCTGCCGGTGGAGGCGCTGCAGGCACGCCGCAACGCGGAATTCCGCGCGAACGTATTGCGCGAATTCGGCGCGCTCACGAGCGCGCAGGTGGGGGAGTGGGCCGGCTCGAAGTCGCCCAATCGTGCGGCGCTCGCACACAAGTGGAAAAGCGAACGACGCATCTTCTCGGTACCGCATCAGGGGACGAATTACTTCCTCGGATTTCAGTTCGATGCCGAGGGGCAGCCGCTTCCGGTGATCGCCGATGTCATCCGCATTCTCCACGAGCTCTCGCCGTGGGAGCTTGCGGGCTGGTTCACGCGGAACGACGGATATCTCGGCGGCCGGCGCGCGGTGGAACTGCTGACGAGCGAGCCGGCACGCGTGATCTTCGCAGCCGAGCGAGAGGCCGAAGGGGTTGTCTTCTAGACTGCGACTGCCTCCCGATCCGTTCGATCTGGAGTGCAACTTCGAGATGTGGCCGGCGGACAAGCCGATCATCCGCGTGCACGACTCGTCGTTCGGAGCGACGGAGTTCAATCCCGGAAAAGGCGAAGGGCGCTTTCATCCGCTCGTCGCTCGCGGCACGCCGGTTCCGACGCTTTACGGCTCCGGTACTTTCGACGCTGCAGTGTCCGAAACGATCTTTCGTTCCGTGCCGGTGACGGCGCCCCACAGATACATCACTCAGTGGAGCCTCATGCCGATCGTTTCTTGCACGTTGATGCCGGTGCGGCCGCTGCAACTCGTGCAACTGCGAGGGAGCGGCCTTCGCAAACTGCAGCTCGCGCGCGTGGAGATCATCGACACGGAAGCGGACCAGTATCCACTGACGCGCGCCTGGGCCGCCGCGCTCTACGCCGCGTATCCCGAGGCCGACGGCTTGATCTGGATGTCACGGCAGCACGACATGTCCGAAGCCATCGTGTTGTTCGGCACGCGCGTGCAGCGCGAAGACCTCATCGTCGCCGCGCCGCCGCGAGCGCTCTACCCTCCGGGCGATGGCTGGCATGACGTTCTTGTCGCGGCCGAAGCGGCGGGCATCATGATCCTCGACCTGTGACCGCAAACTTTTTCCGGCTCGCTACGTAATGTTTCGTATGCATAAACGGGCCTTCGCCGCTCTGCTGCTGCTCTGTCTTGCCTCCGCCGCCTTCGCCCAGAATCAGACACCCGCGAATGCCCCGCCCCCGCCGCCGCCCCTGAACATTCCGCGCACCGAGGCACCGGTGAACATGGATGGCGCACTGGATGACGCGGCCTGGCAGACGGCGGCGGTCATCGACAAGTTCTACGAGACCTCGCCCGGCGACAACATCCCCGCGAAGATCGCCACCACCGCGTACGTCACCTACGACGCGAAGTACTTCTACATCGGCATCAAGGCCGACGATCCGGACCCGTCGAAGATCCGCGCGCCGTTCGTCGACCGCGACGGCGTCATCGGGACCGACGACAACATCGCCATCTTCCTCGACACGCGCAACGACAAGCGCTCGGCCATCGAGCTGCGGGTGAACCCGCGCGGCATCCAGGCCGACGGCATCTTCAACGACGCCAACAGCAACGAAGACTTCTCGCCCGACTTCTACTACGACACCGCCGCGCAGATCACCAGCACCGGCTGGACGGCGGAGTTCCGCATCCCCTTCTCCTCGCTGCGCTACGACGCCGGCGATCCGCAGACGTGGAACATCCTGGTCTGGCGCAACTACCCGCGCGACTTCCGTTACGCGTTCCACAGCGCGCCGATGCCGCGCGGCTCGAACTGCGTGATCTGCTTCACGCATCCGCTGACCGGCCTGACCGGACTGCCGGACGCCGCGCACATGGTGGCCGCGCCGTACGTCACCGCGCAGCAGTCGTCGCAGCCGGAGCTCGGCATCATCGGCAACGATCTCGAGTCGGGCGACGGCGACTTCGACGCCGGCGTCGACGTGAAGTGGAACCCGACCGCCAACCACGCCCTCGACCTCACCCTCAATCCTGACTTCTCGCAGATCGAGGCCGACATCCCGCAGATCCTCGTCAATCAGCGCTTCGCGGTCTTCTTCCCTGAGAAGCGGCCGTTCTTCCTGGAAGGCTTCGACCTCTACGACACGCCGATGCAGGTGGCCTACACGCGCACCATCACCGATCCGCAGGCGGGCGTGCGCGCCACCGGGAAGATCGGCGATACCGCGTACACCTTCCTGACCACGAAAGACGAAGGAGGCGGCGGCACGATCATCCCCGGCCCGACGCGCTCCGGCTTCGCCTTCCTCGACGCGAGCTCGTACTCGACCATCGCCCGCGTGCGCCACGACCTCGGCGAGCGCGGCTTCGTCGGCGCCGTGCTCACCGACCGCGAGATCGTCGGCGGCGGTCACAATCGCGTCATCGGTCCCGACTTCCAGTGGCGCTTTCCGTCGAACACGTTCGAGGCGCAGTTGCTCTACAGCGACACGAAGAATCCGCTTCGCCCCGACGAGAGTCCGGCCTGGAACGGCGAGCAGGCCTCCTCCCACGCGTTCAGCGCGGAGTGGGCGCACCGCGATCGCAAATGGGACTACGGTCTCCAGTACTACGACGTCGGCAACGAGTTCCGCGCCGACCTCGGCTTCGTCCCGCAGGCCGGCTATCGCCAGGGCATCGGCTACCTCGGCCACAGCTTCTATCCGGAGAACCGCCTGGTGCGCTTCGTCCGCCCGAGCGTGCTGGTCGACTATCAGGAAGACCGCAACGGAGAAGTGATCTTCGAGACGCTCTCCCTCGGCGTGGGCGGCTTCGGCGCGAAGAACACGAACTTCGGCGTGCTGGCACGCATCGGCGAGAAGGTCCGCGTCGGCGAAGAGCTGCTCGAGCAGAACTACCTGCAGGTCAACTATCAGTTCGACCCGCACCGCCGCATCCCGCGCATCACCCTCGGTCTGCGCGTCGGCGAGCAGATCGACTTCGACAACGGACGCGAAGGCGACGGCCTGTCGCTCACCATCGGCGCGAACGCGCGCCCGCACGACCGCCTCGACCTGCAGTTCAACGTCGGCCGCGACACGCTCGACGTCGACGGCGGCCAGCTCTTCGCCGCCATGTTCGAGCGCCTGCGCGCGCAGTACAGCTTCTCGTCGAAGTCGCTCCTGCGCGTGATCGCGCAGTACGTGCACACCGACTACAACCCGTCGCTCTACCTCTTCAACGTGCCGGAAGAAGACGGCGCCTTCCTCGGCTCGGTGCTCTACAGCTACAAGCTGAACTGGCAGACCGTGCTCTTCGTCGGCTACGGCGACGAGCGGCTGCTGATCGACGAGGAAGACCGCATCGCGCCGTCGAACCGGTCGCTGTTCTTCAAGGTCAGCTACGCGTTCATTCGATAGTCGAGCCGGGGGCGGAGGACTTACCCTCCGCCCTCTTTCTCGCCGGTTCGAGCGCAGCCTTGACGTCGTCGCTGTCCTTGTAGATCTCGGTCAGGTCGTTGTCCGCGCCGCCTCGCGTGGTGCCATACAGAACGTCGAGCGCCTCCGTGTTGTTGGCGCGTCCGGCGGCCTGAATCATCTTCACCGCTTTGTCCACGACGTCCTGCAGCTCCTCCGGTTTCCTGCCCTCGGATTTCTTCATCCACTCGTACATCTGCCCGTACGCGCATGCGATGTACACCCAGATGCGCCAGTGACGCGGCGCGCCGAAACGTTTCCGGTACTGCTCGAAGGCGTCGATTGCTTTCTTGAACCCTTCGGGTTTCGGCTGGTAGAGATACGCGCTCATCAGGCCCTCGTACAGCTCCGCGTTCTCCCGCATCGAGGACTCGTTCACGAAGAAGTAGCGCGTGAGAATGAGCCGCGTCCACAGATACCCGTTCAGGAATCCGGCAACGAGGAAGAACAGGATGACGCTGCCCATGAGCGCCATCGGATAGCTCATGGAATGCAGCTCGCGGAGCATGCGGTCGAACCGTTCGACGATCTCGTCCGCCTGAACCAGTCCGACGCCGACGATGATCTTGGTCAGCCAGTCGGAGATCTGCTCGAGGTTCGTGTTCGTTTCGAATGCCGGACTCACTGAATCCGTGCCGGCGTCCGGCTTCGGCCTGGCGACGACGCGCGGGATTCCGAACAGGAACCCTATCAGCACACCGACGAACGCCGACGCACCGGCGATCAGCAGAAGCGTGACCACCCTCTCGCTCCAGTCGCCGTAGGCGAGCAGGATCACGAGCCCGGCGAGGATCGCGATGGGAATCGTCCAGCTGAACGGCTGCTGCTCGTCGCGTGTCTGCTCGCGCTCGTACCACTGCCGGATCAGCGGCAGCAGCAGCGCGGCCGCGCCGACGATGATGAGAAAGACCACCACGGGCAGCAGCGAATGCGAGTCTTTCATCGACGCCGCAAACGCCGCGCCGAGGGCGAGCAGCACGATGCCGATGGCGGCGAGCTCGCCTGTGGTCCTCAGTCGATCGTCACCCGTCTGGTGATCGGCCATCCATCCCTCCGGTCGTCGAAGCGCAACCGGTGGGAGTGACGCACGCGCGAAAAATCCCGCCCGCACCTCGGGCGGGTCCGCCCGATCAGCGAGCGGTGCGCGGTTCCGTCAGCCGGCAGGTTTTCGCAGCCGGTCCATGGCCGGATCGACGTTGAACCAGACCCACGCGCCCGTGCGCTCGCGCCGGGCGCGCTCGATCTCACGCCGCGCTTTCGCGAGATCGCCGAGCTGTGCGTAGAGCGCGGCCATGTAGTAGGGCGGGCGGTAGTCGCGGCCCTGCTCGATCTCGCGGAGCATGCGCGCCGCGGTGGCGGCGTCGCCGGAAGCGTGATGCGCGCGCGCGAGCCACGTGCGCACGACCACGATGTCGAGCTGCTTGCGCGCGGTCTCCAGCGGTCCGAGAGCTTCCCGCGCGCGGCCGGATTCGAGGAGCGCCAGACCGAGGTAGGCGTGGCCGGGCATGAAGTCGGGGAAGAGCTGCGTGGTGCGCGTCCCCTGCTGGATCGCGGCGTCGTAGCGGCGGGCCATGGTCAGGTTCCACGCCACGACGGCGTTGATGATCGGCGACATCGGATCGAGGTCCAGCGCCTTGCGTCCCTGCACCTCCGCCTCGTCGAAGCGCCCCACCGCGGTGAGGAACTCCGCGTACCACTGCCGCGCCGTGGCGTAGTTCGGGTTCAGCTCGAGCGCGCGGCGGTACTCGTGCTCCGCCGCCTTCCAGTCCCACTCGTACGTATGGATCGCATACGCGAGCGACGTGTGCGCCTCGGCGAGCTGGTCGTCGATCGACAGCGCCTTCTGCGCCGCGGCCTTCGCCCGCGGGAAGGTCTCGCTCGTCGGCAGGTTGGCCCAGATGTCGAGGAGGTTGTAGCAGTCGGCGATGCCGGCATATGCGAGCGCGTACTGCGGGTCGATCTCGATGGCCCGGTTGAAGAGCTCGATCGCGTTGTAGAGCCCTTCCGCGTTGCGCTTGTTCCACTGGAAGCGCCCTTTGAGATAGAGCTCGTACGCGCGCGGGTCGGCGGTGTGGCGCTTCGTGAGGAGCTGCTGCTCGCGGCCGCCGAGCTGCACGCGCAGCATGTGCGCGATCTCCGAGGCCAGCGAGTCCTGCACGGAGAAGAGGTCCGTGCGCGCGGTCTGATAGCGGTTGCCCCAGATCAGCGCGTTGTCGCGCGTGTCGACCAGCTCCGCGGAGACGACCAGCTTGTCGCCCACGCTCTCGATGCGCCCGACCACCACCGCGCTCACGCGCAGCTCCTTGCCGACGCTGACCGGATTGGCCGGCTTGCCCTTGTAGTGGAACACCGAGGTGCGCGACATCACGCGCAGCCCGGGCACGCGGGCCAGTGAGTTGATGAGCGTCTCCGTGATGCCGTCGGAGAGGTACTCCGCCTCGCGGTCGCCGGTGGCGTTGACGAAGGGGAGAATGGCGATCGACTGAAACGCGCGCGGCTGCAGGCGTTCGGCGCGCACGAGCGTGAAGTCGCCGACGAAGCCGTCGCGCAGTGCCATGTACGCGGCCAGGAGTGCGATCGCGGCCAGCGCGATCCCGCCCCAGAGCATCATCCGCCGCTTCCGCTCCGCCGGCGCCTCGAACGTGATCGACGACGTGCCGATGGCCCGCAGCGCGAACGAGAGGTCGCGCGCTGACTGGAACCGCTCCTCGCGCTTCTTCTCCAGGCAGCGCTGGATCACGCGCGCCAGCTCGTACGGGATCAGCTTCTCCGAGACCGTGAAGACGTCCGGGTTCTCCGTGAGGATCGCGGAGAGCGAGTCGATGACCGTGCCGCGGATGAAGGCCGGCTTGCCGGTGGTCATCTCGTAGAGCAACGCGCCGAGGGAGAAGATGTCCGTGCGCGCGTCGACCGGCTCGCCGCGGAGCTGTTCGGGAGCCATGTAGCCGGCGGTGCCGATCACCGAGCCGGGCTCGGTCTTCATCGGCGCCGTGGGGAGCGAGCTCGTGTCGACGTCCTCGGCCGGAGGCGGCTCGCTGCGCACGAGCTGGGCGATGCCGAAGTCGAGGATCTTCACGCGCCCGTCGCTGGTGAGGAAGATGTTCTCCGGCTTGAGGTCGCGGTGGATGATTCCTTTCGCGTGCGCGGCGGCGAGGCCGTCCGCCATCGCCGCGCCGATCTCCGCCGCCTTGCGCCACGGCAGCGGTCCGGCGTTGATGCGCCTGCGCAGCGTTTCCCCTTCCAGCAGCTCCGTGACGCTGTACGCCGCGCCGTTCTCGGAGCCGTAGTCGTGGATGGCCAGGATGTTCGGATGCGTCAGCGCCGCGACCGCCTTCGCCTCGCGCTCGAAGCGCATGCGCGCCTCCGCGTCGCGGGCCACGCGCTCGGGCAGCACCTTCACCGCCACGTCGCGGTCGAGGCGCGTGTCGCGGGCGCGATAGACGTCGCCCATCCCACCCGAGCCGATCGCCTCGACGATCTCGTAGGGGCCGAGGCGTGTGCCTGGCGGTAATGACATGTGGTTGGCCTGCTCTTTTAGTTTATCCCGCGCGCAGACGCGGCATCTCCGGGCCTCCGCAACGAACGTGTGGCGGCACGAAGGGCGCAGGTGAGCCCGAGATCCCGTCTGCCCGCGGGATAGACTCTACGCACATGAAGCGACTGACACTGATTCTCGTCCTCGCGGCCGCCGCGTGCCGGAACGAACAGCCCTCCACCGCCACGCAGGCGCCGCCGTCGCAGCCGTCGACGTCCGCCGCCCAGCGCGATCCGCACTCGTACTCGAATCCCGATCAGGTGCGGGTCGAGCACATCGCGCTCGACCTCGGCGTGAACTTCGCGCAGAAGCAGCTCGCCGGCACGGCCACGCTGCGGCTGCGCAACGAGGCCAACGCGACCACGCTCATCCTCGACACCCACGGATTGACCATCAAAAAGGTGACGACGCAGCCCGGCAACGCCGCGGCGCAGTTCAAGCTCGCGCCGGCCGATCCGATCTTCGGCAGCAAGCTGGAGATCCCGATCAAGGCCGACACTCAGTCGGTGGCCATCGAGTACGTGACCAGCCCCGGCGCGCGCGCGCTGCAGTGGCTCGAGCCGGCCATGACCGCGGGGAAGAAGCATCCGTTCCTCCTCTCGCAGTCGCAGGCCATCCTGGCGCGGTCGTGGGTGCCGTGTCAGGACACGCCGGGCGTGCGCTTCACGTACGACGCGACGATCCGCGTCCCGACGACGCTGCTCGCCGTGATGAGCGCGGAGAACCCGCAGGCGCGCAACGAACAGGGCGTCTACCAGTTCCGCATGCCGCATCCGGTGCCGTCGTATCTGCTGGCCATCGCGGTGGGCGATCTCGAGTTCCGCCCGTTCGACACGCGCAGCGGCGTCTACGCCGAGCCGTCGGTCATCGAGGCGGCGGCGGACGAGTTCACCGACACGCCCGACATGATCGCCGCGGCCGAGGAACTGTACGGGCCGTACCGGTGGGGCAGGTACGACCTGCTCGTGCTGCCGCCGAGCTTCCCGTACGGCGGGATGGAGAACCCGCGGCTGACCTTCCTCACGCCGACCGTGCTGGCCGGCGACCGCTCGCTCGTTTCCCTCATCGCGCACGAGCTCGCGCATTCGTGGTCGGGCAACCTCGTCACCAACGCGACGTGGAACGACTTCTGGCTCAACGAAGGCTTCACGACGTACTTCGAGCATCGCATCACGGAGAAGCTGTACGGCCGTGAGTACTCCGAGATGCTCTGGCTCCTCGGCGTGACCGAAGTGCAGGACGAGCTGAAGACGCTGCCGGCGGCGGACCAGCATCTGTACGTCGACCTCGCCGGCCGCGATCCGGACGAGGCGCCGACCCTCGTCTACGAAAAAGGCGCGCTCTTCCTGCGCCTGCTCGAAGAGACCGCGGGACGGGAGCGGTGGGACAAGTTCCTGCGCGCGTACTTCGACAAGTTCGCCTTCCAGCCGATGACCACGCCGATCTTCGTCGATCATCTGAAGGTCTCGCTGCCGGACGTCGTGCAGAAGGTGAACCTCGACCAGTGGATCCACGGGCCGGGACTGCCGCCCAGCGCGCCGCAGCCGCAGTCCGCGGCGTTCGCGAACGTGGAGCAGCTCGCGAAGGCGTTCGCCGCGGGCGGTCCGGCCACGGCCATCGACGCCACGAAGTGGTCATCGCACGAGCGCGTGCACTTCATCCAGTCGCTGCCGGCGCTCACCCCGCAGCGGATGGCGGAGCTCGACGCGCGCTTCCAATTCAGCGAGAGCGGCAACAACGAAGTGCTCTCCGCGTGGCTGGAGAAGGCCATCGACGCGCGCTACGAGGCAGCCTATCCGGCCATCGAGCGCTTCCTCACCGTGCAGGGGCGGCGCAAGTTCCTCAAGCCGATTTACGAGAAGCTGGCGAAGAATCCGGAGGATCTGGCCTTCGCCAAGCGGATCTATTCACGAGCCCGTGACACGTATCACCCTGTGTCGCAGGCCACGATCGATAGTATT
The DNA here is from genome assembly GCA_036375135.1 of Thermoanaerobaculia bacterium. Lineage (GTDB taxonomy): Bacteria > Acidobacteriota > Thermoanaerobaculia > Gp7-AA8 > Gp7-AA8 > QHVT01. Next base: position 56,878 of record DASUSL010000021.1, read on the forward strand.
TTGAAGTAGAATCCTCGCGATTTTCCCCCGGACAAGCGAATGACAGAACGTGATCAGGAAGCGCTGCAGCTCTGCGACCTCGGGTTGCAACAGATGTGGCGCGGTGAAATCGAGCCCGCCATCGAGCAGTACGACCGGGCGCTGGCCCTCTGCGAATCGGAAGAAACGCACGAGCTGATCACCATCCGCAAGGCGGAGGCGCTGATCGCGTGCGAGCGGGATGGCAGCGAGGTCTCGGCGCTGCCGATGATCGTCATGCGGCGGCGCACGCCGCGTCACGTCTACCTCGCCGCGAACACGCTCCTGCGCCGCTACTGCGAGACCTCGGACCGCAAGAAGGCCATCTTCTACGGTGAGATCGCGCGGCAGGCGGCCGTGGCGCTCGACGATCCGTTCGCGCGCGCCTCGGTCCTCAACAACCTCGGCATCACCCTCGTCGCCGACTCGAAGTTCGCACCGGCCATCGACGTGCTCGAGGAAGGGCTCGAAGCGATGGCGCTCCTCGGCGACGCCCGCGACGATCACCGCTCGCTGCGCGCGGCCATCGAGGGGAACCTCGGCGGCGCGAAAGTGCTCTGCGGCAAGTTCGCCGAGGGTGTGCGGCTCCTCGAAGGCGCCGTCGAGCAGCTCGAGGACGACTACGGAAAAGTCGAGGCCTGCCTCGACCTCTGCTACGGATACCTCGAGCTCGCACGCTACGACGTGGCCGAGTTCTACGGCCGCACGGCGCTCGAGGCCGCAACCGTGCCGCGCCAGGTGCGCAACGCCAACCACCTCATGGGCGAGCTGTGCGTGCGCACCGACCGCTACGACGAATCCGAAGAGTTCTTCGACGTCGTGGCGAAGTTCTATCCCGACTTCCGCAACGTCAAGCAGCTCCTGATGGCTGTCGACCTCTCCTCCGTGGTGAACTGGAAAGCATGATGAAACGTCTCGGGCTCGCGATGCTCCTTCTTCTGGCCGCCGGCACCGCCGGTGCGGCACAGGTGGAGACCGCGCTGGGCGAGGACAACATGCTCTGGACCGTCGACCGCGCGACGCCGCGCATGTCGCTCGTGCTGACGCTGCGCATGGGCGACGAGCAGCAGACCGTGCTCGTGCCGACGACCGACGACTCGGCCGTCGACGCCTCGCCGCGGCTGGCGTGGGACGCCGCGTCGCGCACGCTCTTCGTGCTCTGGCGCCGCGCCGGCGCGAACGGCGACGAGATCCGTCTCGCGCGCCGCTATGCCTCGGGCCGCTGGGCGCCGCCCATCGTCGTCGCCGGTGGTGTCGAAGCCTCGCGCGCCGGACTGCAGATGGTCATCACGCGCAAGAAACAGCAGGACGAAGAGGTCACGCTCGTGCACGCGGCGTGGTGGACGCTCGGCCAGCAGCCGGTCGCGGAGTACGCACTCACCGCCTTCCAGGGCGCGGAGCTGCTGTCCACTTCCGTCCACTCGCTCGAAGAGCTGGCGGCGGTGCTCGCGTCCAACGGGGACAACGAAGACACCGGCAAGGCCGTGCATCCGCCGATGGCGATGGTGCGCAGCGGCGACGGCGTCGAGGTCGCGTTCGGCGCCCCCCGCACGACGGCCATGAAGCGCGCGCAGCTCGAGCCGTCCGAAGTCGCACCGAACGCGCGCATCTGGCGCCCGTCCGGAAAACAGGGCCGCCGCACGCCGGCCGCCCTCCTCATCTCCTCCAGCAGCTCGCCGGTGGAGTCCTTCATCGTCAACGACAAGGTCGTCCTCTACACGCCGGAAGCGCGCTTCCGCTACGTGGTCCTCGAGGACGGCAAGTGGACGCCGGTGCGCATGCTCGCCACCGACGACAAGGTCACGAGCGACGACGTCGTGCGCGAGTTGCGCCGCTCCGTCGCTCAGCATGGCGCCGTGCCGGTCGCTCCGGACGCCAAATAAAAACTGGCCTATAATTCCGCGATTCAAATAAAATGCGCCAACTTCCCCAGAAATGGCGGGTGCTCGATAAATGACAGGCAGAGATAGGGAAGCCCTGCAGCACTGCGAAACCGGTTTGCAGCACATGTGGAAGGGCGAGGTGGGAGCGGCTCTGCTGTCTTACGACCGCGCCGCCACGTTCGCGGAGTCCGAAGAGACCCGCGAGCTGATCACCATCCGCAAAGGCGAGGCGCTCATCGCCGCTGACCGCGAGGGGCCGGAAGTCTCGGCGCTCCCGGGCATCGTGATGCGCCGCCGCAATCACCGGCACGTCTACATGGCCGCGTCGGTGCTCATGCGCCGCTACGTCGAGCTGGACGACCGCAAGCGCGCCATCTTCTACGGCGAGATCGCCCGCACGGCGGCCGCGTCGCTGAACGATTTCTTCGCGCGCGCCACGGTCCTCAACTACCTCGGCATCACGCTCGTGGCGGAGTCGCAGTTCGACCAGGCGATCGAGGCGTTCGAGGAAGCGCTGGTCGCTCTCGACTCCATCGAGAAGGCCAACCAGTTCGTGCACTCGTTCGGCTCCGGCATCACGGCCAACCTCGGCGGGACGAAGATCCTGGCCGGCGAGCTCGATGAAGGGGTGCATCTCATCGAGACCGTCCTCGACGAGCTGGATGACGCGACCGAGCGTGCCGAGGCCTGCCTCGACCTCTGCCTCGGCTACGTCGAGCTCGAGGACTACGACACCGCCGAAGACCTGGCGCGCGAGGGGCTGTCGCTGGCCTCGACCCGCCGCCAGATCCGCAACGCCAATCACCTGCTCGGTGAGATCTGCGTCCGCACGGGACGCTACGAGGAGGCCGGCGTCTACTTCGACGTCGTGGCCGGCTTCTATCCCGGATTCAACAACGTCAAACAACTCCTGACCGAGGTCAACCTCTGCTCGGTCGTCAACTGGAAAGCCTAGATCATGAAGCACCATCGTTTCGCATCGTTGATGATTGCCGCCGCGCTGGCGCTCCCCGCGCTCGGGGCGACTTCGCTGCTGACCCAGAACGGCGTCCGCTACGCGATCGAGCCGAATCCCGAAACGCCGCAGGTGGAGATCGCCCGCGCCGAGGGACCGCAGCGCGCGCGCCTGGTCGTGCCGTCCACGCAGGACGTGGCCAGCGAGTTCGACGCGCAGATCGCCTGGGACACCACCACCAACTCGCTCTTCGTCGTCTGGTCGCGTGAAGGCGCCGCCGGCTCGGAGATCCGCTACGCCCGCGTGAACGAAGAGGGCGTCTGGTCGTCGCCGCGACTGATCACGGCCGGCAGCGGCGCGTATCGCGGCCTGCAGTTCGTGCTCACCCATCCCGCCGGCGACGAGGACGTCACGCTGCTGCACGCCGCGTGGTGGAGCCTCAACGGCGCGTCGACGCAGGCCGAGTACGCGCTGTTCGCGTTCGAGAACGGCCGCTTCCTCTCCGGCAACGTGCAGGACCTCGAGTCGCTGGCCGCCGTGCAGTACGACGTCGAGGCCTCCGAGTACGAGGACACCGGCAACCCGCTCCATCCCGCGCTCGCGCTCGAGCGCAACGGCGACAGCGTCGACGTGATCTTCGGCTCGACCACCTCGACCGCGGTCACGCGCTTCAACGTCAGCACCCGCAAGGTCGCTCCGAACGTCCGCATCTGGAAGCCGGTCGGACGCACCGGCGGCCGCACGCAGCGCGCGCAGCTGACCTCGCAGGATCCGGCCGCGCCGGTCTACGGCCTGATCCGGAAGGGGAACATCGCCCTCTACACCATCGGCGAAGACTTCCGCTTCGTCGTCCTCCGCGGCGACGGCACCTGGTCCCCGGTCCGCGAAGTGCGCATCGACGACGACAACACCGCCGACGACCTCCTCCGCGAGCTGCAGCGCACCGTGGAAGAGCTGGAAGGACAGGACCCGCAGAGCGACGACACGCTGGCCTCGCGGTAACTTCCTCAACGCGACACGCAATGTGGGGCGGGCTTCCAGCCCGCCCTTTTTGCGTCTAGCGGATGATCGTCTCTTCCCGCCGCGGCCCCGTGGAGATGATCGACGCGCGCGTCTCCGTCTCGTCCTCGAGGAACCGCACGTAATCGCGCGCTTCCTGCGGCAGGTCGTCGAACGACGTGATGCCGGCGGTGGACGTCTTCCATCCCTTGAACGTGCGGTATTCGGGCTGGTAGTCGTTGTGGGCGACGGCGAAGGCGGGGAAGGTCTTCCACGTCTCGCCGCGCACTTTGTACGACGTGCAGACCGGAATCTCGTCGAACTCGTCGAGGACGTCGAGCTTCGTCAGCGCGATCTCGTCGAGACCGTTCAGAATCGCGGCCGTGCGCAGCACCGGCAGGTCGAGCCAGCCGCAGCGCCGCGGGCGTCCGGTCACGGTGCCGAACTCGTTGCCGCGCTTGCGCAGATGCTCGCCGTGCGCGTCCTCGAGCTCCGTCGGGAAGGCGCCACCGCCGACGCGGGTCGTGTACGCCTTCCCCACGCCGATCACTTTGTGGATGTGCTTCGGCGCGACCCCCAGGCCGCTGCAGATGCCGCCCACGATCGTGCTGGACGAGGTGACGAACGGATACGTCCCGTGGTCGATGTCGAGCATCGTGCCCTGCGCGCCCTCGAACATCACCTTCTTGCCGGCGCGGATCTGCTCGTTCATCCACACCGTCCCGTTCACGATGCGCGGCGCGAGGATCTCGCCGTAGCGGAGGTAGTCGTCGAAGAGCTTCGCCGGATCGTACGTCTCGCGTTTGTAGACGCCCGACAGCACGGCGTTGCGCTCGGCGCAGGTGAACTCGATCTTCTGCTTCAGCACCTCGGGGTCGACGAGGTCGGCGATGCGGATGCCGTAGCGTCCGACCTTCGACTCGTACGCCGGGCCGATACCGCGTCCGGTGGTGCCGATCTTCGCCACACCCGCCGCTTCCTCGCGGGCCAGGTCGAGCGCCTTGTGGTACGGCAGGATCACGTGCGCGCCGTCGCTGATGAGGAGGTTCTCGTCGAGCTTCAGCCCCGCGTTGCGCAGGTTCTCGATCTCGTCGAGCAGCGCCTGCGGGTCGATGACCATCCCGTTGCCGAGGAGGCAGAGCTTGTCCGGATGGATGATGCCGGAGGGGATGAGGCGCAGCGCGAAATGCTTGTCCTCGAATTTGACGGTATGGCCGGCGTTATGGCCGCCTTGATACCGCGCCACGACGTCGAATGCCTCGCACAGCAGGTCGACGATTTTTCCTTTGCCCTCGTCGCCCCACTGGGCGCCGATCACGGCCGCGTTCCGCTCTCTCATTCAGCGCGCGGAGCCTAGCACAGAGTCAGTGGAGGACAGGCAATCCTGCCTGTCGCCTTTTCGTGCTGCGAGGCACCGGGACAGGCAGGATTGCCTGTCCTCCACCACGTCATCGCGCAGGCGCGAGGCTGGCGATGAACGGTCCCAGCACGTCGGTGGGCATGGCCGAGACGTGCTCCAGGCTGTAGAGGCGGTCGCTGGCCACGAGGTAGCCGGTCACGCGCGCCGCGTTGTTCCCTCGCACCGCGCGGAAGAAGTAGAAGTAGCCGCTGCCGAGCTTCGAGCGCCGCCGGCTGACCAGCACGTCCTGCACCGCCATCCCGCGGAGCTCGTACGCGCCGCGCATGCCGTTCACGTAGTCGTACGTGCGGTTCTCCGTCGCGGGACTGTGATTGCGTCCCTGGATGAGCAGGCGCACGGTGTCGCTGCCGTTCCTGGCCACGAAGAGGTACTGGTCGTCGTCGTCTTTCTCGTTGCGCCAGGTGAAGCCGGCCGGCGCGTCGATGCGGAAGTTCAGCGCCTCGCTCTCGAGATGGCTGCCCGAGATCTTCCACGTCACCTTCGTGCTGCGCGGCGGCTGCTGCCGCTTCCCGATGGCGGCCGACTTCTCCACGACCGGCGACTCATCCTTGCCGCCGCACGCGGCCAGCAGCAGACAGACGGAAAGCAGCGCGAATCGCCCTCTCATGAGACGAAAGCGTACGCGGCCTCAGCGGCGGTGTCACGGGAATTGCTCGCCTCGGATGGCAGCGCTATAGTCGCGCGCGGAGGCCCGCATGGATACCCAGAACATCATCGCCGTTCCTGACCAGATCTACTCGCCGACCGCGGTGGCCGCCGAGCAGTTCGTCGACGGCATCCGCCGGCTTTCCGAGGGGATCATCACCAAGCAGAAGATCTACGACTACCTGGTGGCTTACGAGATCCGCGCCGATGAGTTGGAGCGTTACAAGAGCTGGCTGCCGGAGCGCCACACCCGCAACAAGATCTTCCGCAACGACATGATCGAGGTGATGCTGATCTGCTGGCCCACCGGCACCGTCACGCCGCTGCACACGCACAACGGGCAGCTCGGCTGGATGACCATGATCCAGGGGAAGCTCCTCGTCGAGAACTACCTCAAGCTCGACTGCAACCGTCCCGAGAACCAGCAGGTGGTGGGGATGGACTGCCTGGCCGGCGCGACGAAGATCGACATGCAGCACCTGCACAACGAGCTGGCCATCCCCGGCGGCCCGTTGAACACGGTCGACAAGACGCAGACCATTCACCGCATCCGCAACCTCGCCGAGTGGAACGAGCCCGCGGTCAGCATGCACGTCTACTCGCGCCCCATCGACTCGTGCGTCGTCTTCGACATGGAGGCGCAGCGATGTTATCGGCGGGACTTGAAATACGATAACGAGTAGATGACGACACTCCTCTCCACTCTCTCCTCCGAGCTCGATCAG
>DASUSL010000022.1:0-5434 GCA_036375135.1 Thermoanaerobaculia bacterium
CTCGAGCACGTGCGCGCCATCGCCTTCGAGTACGACCAGCGCACGGGGGGCTCGGTGCAGCAGTTCGTCGACGAGATCGCCGACCGGCGCGATCAGCCGGAGGAGACGGAGCCGAGCCTCGTCGACGAGTCGCAGAACGCGGTGCGCATCATGACCGTGCATGCGGCGAAAGGGCTGGAGTTCGAGACCGTCGTCATCCCCGACCTCGGCTTCAGCACCAGCGGTACGGAGTCGCTGCAGCTCTTCACCGTGGAAGAGCCGCGCAGTCTCGTGCTCGCGGGACGCGCGCAGTCGATCTCCGGCAACTTCCGCTACGCCGGCGGCGAGCCGCTGCGCAAGCTGGCCAAACAGCGCGACGACGCGGAGATGCTGCGCCTCTTCTACGTCGCCGTGACGCGGGCGAAGACGGACGTCGTCTTCGTGATCAATCCGGAGGAGAAGAAGAGCGGCTTCCAGAAGGCGCTGCTCTCGCTGATCGGTCCGGTCGACTTCGTCGACGGCCGCGAGGTGCGCATGACCGACATCGGTCCCGTCGCCTTCGAGAAGATCGCCGCGCGGGGACGCGGCGAGCGCACTCGCCGCCGCCTGCACGACGAGGCGCTGGAGTCGCGTCTGGCCGGAGAGCTGGTGCCGTTCGTGGCCGCCGCCCCACCCGAGCCGGAGACGCTCACGCCGGGCGAGATCGCCTCCAAGCGCGCCGGCTCGCGCAACAAAGCGGCGGGCATCCTCCTCCATCGCGTGCTGGAGCTCTGGGATGGCCGCAGCGACACGGAGCCGCTGCTCCGCCAGCTCGCCGCCGAGGCCGCGGCGGATGCGGAGGCGGTCTCGCGCGTGCGGCGGCGGCTGCTCACCATCGCCCGCTCCTCCACGGTGCAGCGCATCGCCGGCGCGGAGACCGTCGGCCGCGAGCTGCCGATCCGATTTCTCGAAGAGGGAGTGCTCGTCGAGCGCCGCATCGATCGCCTGATCCGCGAGAACGGCCGCGACCTCGTCATCGACTACAAGAGCGGAACCCCCGAGGCGGCACGGGTGGAGAAGGATCGGGCGCAGGTGGCGCGCTACGCGGAGGCCGTGGGGCGCATGACGGGGCGGGAGTGCGGGGCGTTGCTTTGGTATGTGGATCTGGAGAGTGATGCGGTAGTGGAGTGCTGAGTGCTGGGTGCTGAGTGCTGAGACCCACCCAGCACTCAGCACTCAGTAGAATCTCTCCCGTGCCGTTGTCCAAAGTCGTCCTGCTCTCGTTCATCACCCTCGTCACGATGGTCAACCCGCTCGCGGTCATCCCGTCGTTCGTCGCGCTGACGCACGATGTCTCGCGGGCCGGGCGGGCGCGCGTGGCGCTGGTGGCGTCGATGGCCTGCATCGTCGTCCTCACCGCGTTCCTCATCGCCGGGAACTGGGTCTTCCAGTTCTTCGGCATCACCGTCCCCGCGTTCCAGATCATGGGCGGCGTGATCTTCTTCACCAACGCGCTGCGCACGCTGGTGCAGGAGGACGAGCGGCGCGCGTACAACATCGGCGGCTCGAAACGCATGGAAGAGAAGGACGTGGAGAAGGCGGAGGTCGACCCGTCGTCGATCGCCGTCGTGCCGCTGGCCATTCCGATGCTCTCCGGTCCCGGCGCCATCACCTCCACGATGCTGCTGGTGAACCTCTACCCGCGCTTCGACCAGAAGCTGGCGGTGACGGTGGCCATCGTCGGCGTGGGGCTCGTCTCGTACATCGTGCTGCTCGCGGCGGTGCCGCTCTCGCACCGCATCGGCGACCGCGGCCGCGCCGTGTTCACGAAAGTCATGGCCCTGCTCCTCGGCGCGATCGGCATCCAGTTCATGATCAACGGCCTCAAGCCGGTGCTGACCGAGATCATCAAGGCGGGACAGTAAGGCCATGTTCATCGGACATCACGCCGCGGCGTTCGCCGCGAAACGATTGGCACCCACCGTCGGACTGGGCACTCTCTTCGCCGCCGCGATGCTCGCCGATCTGGTCTGGCCGATCCTGCTGCTCCTCGGCTTCGAGCACGTGCGCATCGTGCCCGGCATCACCGCCTTCACGCCGCTCGACTTCACCCACTACCCGATCACACACAGTCTCCTGGCCGCGCTGGGATGGTCGATCGCCTTCGCGCTGGTCGTGCGCCGGCACATGCTCGTCGTCGGCGCGGTCGTGCTCAGCCACTGGGTGCTCGACTTCGTGACGCACCGCCCCGATCTCCCGCTCTGGCCCGGCGGCGGTCCGAAAGTGGGCCTCGGCCTCTGGCACTCCATCCCCGCCACGATCGCCGTCGAAGTACCGCTCTTCATCCTCGGCCTCGTGTTCTATCTGCGCGCCACGCGCGCGCGCGACCGCGCCGGCTTCATCGCGCTCTGGGCGCTCGTGCTCTTCCTGGCCGTCGTCTACATCGGCAACTTCACCTCCCCGCCTCCGCCGAGCGAAACGGCGATCGGCTGGGTGGGACTGGCGCAGTGGCTGTTCGTGCCGTGGGGGTGGTGGATCGACCGCCACCGCGAGGCCGCGCGTTGAAGGCACTCTTCATCGTCAACGAGCGCTCGGGAAAGAAGCGCGCGTTCGACGTGGCGCGGGTGATCCGCGACACCGCGGGGTTCGAGCACGAGATCCTGCCGTGCGCGCGGAAGGAAGACGTCGACGCGATGATCGATCGCGCCGAGGCGGAGGGGTTCGACGTCGTGTTCGCCGTGGGCGGCGATGGGACGGTGCACGAGACGGCCAAGCGTCTCATCGGACGCAAGCCGGCGCTGGGCATCCTGCCCACCGGCTCGGGCAACGGCTTCGCGCGGCACATCGGGTTGCCGCTCGATCCGGCGCTGACGCTCGGCGCGTATCCCGCGGGCCGCATCGTCACCATCGACACGGCCGAGGTGAACGGGATGCCGTTCCTCGGCGTGATGGGCATCGGCTTCGATGCCGTGGTCGCGGACCGTTTCGCCTCGAGCACGGTGCGCGGCCTGGAGACGTACGTGAAGGAAGGGCTGCGCGCGTTCGCGGACTTTCACCCCGAGGACTACGTGGTCACGTGCGCCGGCGAGACGAGGCACGAGCGCGCGTTCGTGATGGCCATCGCCAACGCCAGCCAGTACGGCAACAACGCGCGCATCGCGCCGCTGGCGTCATTGCGCGACGGGCTGCTGGACGTGGTGATCGTGCACGACCTGAGCGTCTTCCGCGTGCCGCTGCTCCTGGCGCGCCTGTTCCAGGGAACGCTGCAGCACGCGGCCGAGGTGTCGATGGTGCAGTGCGCGGAGGTGCGGATCACGCGGCCCGCGGCGGGACCGGCACACCTCGACGGCGAGCCGGTGTCGCTGCCGCGCGAACTGCACGTGCGCGTGGTGCCGCAGTCGCTGCGCCTGCTCGTGCCCGACGACGCGACCGCGCTTTAGGAGTGCGGCGGCGCCTTAGCCGCCGCTCTGGTAAGCGTGCCACGGAGCGGCATCTGCCACCGTTACCAAAGCGGCGGCTAAGGCGCCGCCGCACTCCTAGAGCGACGCCACGAGCTCGTCGATGCGGCGTTCCAGCTCGTCGCGCGTTTCGACGAAGCGCTGGAAGCGCGTCTTCGGATCGTCCGGCCCGAACGACGGATCGACGATCGGCCAGTGCTCGATGCGCTTCGCGCCCGGCCACATAGGACAATCCTGAGCGGCAGAATCGCACACCGTCACCACGACGTCGAACGCCTCGTCGAGGAACTGGTCCGCGGACTTCGAAGTATGCCCGGTGGCGTCGATGCCGATCTCCGCAAGTGCCTGCACCGCCAGCGGATGCACCCACCCCGCGGGACGGGAGCCGGCGGACACGACCTCGAGCAGATCGCCATGAAACGCACGCGCGAGCCCCTCGGCCATCTGCGAGCGTGCGGCATTTCCTGTGCACAAGAAGAGAACGCGTGTTTTCACGCGCATGAGTGTACTGATGAACGACGAGAATCTGCAGCGGCTTTACGACCTCATCGACGACATCGAAACGGCGATGTTCACCACGCGCCGGCCCGACGGACGGCTGGTCTCGCGTCCCATGGCCGTGCAGAAACGCGCCGCGGGCGCGGACCTCTGGTTCGTGACCATGCGCGACTCGCACAAGCTCGACGAGCTGGCGTTCGACCCTCAGGTCAATCTCGCCTTCTACAAGGATCGGACGAGAGAGTGGGTGTCGGTCTCCGGCCGCGCGCGCGTGGTGCACGACCGCGCCAAGATCCACGAGCTCTATCAGCCCGACTGGCGCGCCTGGTTCGGCGACGAAGGGGGCGAGAAGGACGGCTCGCCCGACGACCCGCGCATGGTGCTGATCGGCGTCGACGTGGAGATGGCGATGTTCCTCGAGGTGAACAAGCCGCAGCCGGTCGTGCTCTTCGAAGTGGTGAAGGGCATGATCACCGGCAAGTCTCCCGATGTCGGCGAGGTCCAGCGCATCGGCTGAAGAGACGACGATGAGGCCTCCGGCGGGCCGGCGCGGCCGGCAGCGCTGGTTGGCCTGGCCGGGCCGCTCGCCTGTCGCCTGAAGCGCGCGTCTCGTGAGCGCACGTGCATGACAAGCGCTGCCGGCCGGGCCGGCCCGCCGGAGGCCTCCCGGTCGTCCCCTGTGGCCTAAGGCGACAGCCGCTCGATGATCCAGTCTTTCGGTTCGCGGAGGCGGTAGACGAAGCGGTCGTGGAGGCGGTCCGCTCTCCCCTGCCAGAACTCGATCTCCACGGGGATCACGCGATAGCCGCCCCAGTGAGGCGGGCGTGGGATCTGGCGCTCGCGGTACGACGCCTCGAGCTCCGCGAAGCGTGCGTCGAGGTCGCCGCGGCCGGCGATGACGCTGCTCTGGTTCGAGGCCCACGCACCGAGCTGGCTCCCGCGCGGGCGCGACGCAAAGTACGCGTCCGACTCCTCGGCCGTCGTCTTCACCGCCACTCCCTCCACGCGCACCTGGCGGTCGAGCACCGGCCAGAAAAAGCAGAGCGAGACGCGCGCGTTCTCGCTGATCTGCCGTCCCTTGCGGCTGTTGTAGTTCGTGAAGAACGTGAAGCCGTGCTCGTCGAAGCCTTTGAGCAGCGACATGCGCGAGCCGACCACGCCGTCCTCGCCGCAGGTCGAGACGCACATGGCCTCGGGCAACTGCGGCTGCCGTTGTTTCGCCTCCTCGAACCAGCGGGCGAACTGCCGGAACGGACTCTTCTCGAGATCGTTCTCGAGCAACGGCAACGTATTCAAATCAGGCTCCTCTCGCGGATTTTACGGATGACGCGCTGCGACTCCGGCCCCGGCATCAGCTCCGCCGCGCGGTCGAGCGTGACCCAGGCCAGCTCGTTCGACTCGGCGCGGTCGATGGTGATGGCGTCCGGCGCGCCGGTGCGCGCCACGTAGCGAACGTCGTAGTGTGCGTGCTCCGGCTCCCCTTTCGCGGCGGGGATGACGTGCACGTCGAGGTCGAAGAT
>DASUSL010000023.1:0-12860 GCA_036375135.1 Thermoanaerobaculia bacterium
GGAAAGCGGCAGCTCGCCGCTGCCGCACTCCTAGACGGTGCCCGCGTAGCGGCGACGCTTCGCGAGCCTGACCAGGAGCGCGATGATCGCCGCCAGGATGGCCAGGAGCGGCAGCAGGAAGATCGCGAACCAGATCGCCGCGGTGCCCGCCATCTGCAGGAACTTCACGAGCGCCACGCCCGCCTCGCGGGCCACGCGGCCCGGCTGCCATCCCGGCGCGAGCGCGTCCGGCACGAGCTCGAGGTTGATCACCGAGTACGACGTGTTCTGCGAGAGGTAGCGCATCCGTCCGCGCGTCTGCTCGATCTGGCCGCGGATGGTGGTGAGCTGGGCGTGCACTTCCAGCACGTCCGCCGCTTTCTTCGAGTTGACGCGCGCCACGGTCAGCAGCTCGCGCAGCTCGACCTCGGTGGCCTCGAGGTTGCGCAGCTGCGACTCGAGGTCGACGTACTCCTGCGTCACGTCGGCACTGGTGACGGTCTCGCGCTCGACGCGCTTCGCGATGCGGCGGATCGAGGCCAGCGCCGGCGTGAGCTGCGCCGCCGGCACGCGCAGCGAGAGGTTCGCGCGCAGCCCCTCCCCTTCATGCCACACGTTGGAGTTGGAGACGTAGCCGCCGCTCGCCTCGACCGACTTCGTCACCGCGTCGATGGCCTTTTTCGTATCCGTGACGAGGATCTGCATCTCCGCGGTGCGCACGATCATCGCGTTCGCGCGCGCCGCCCCCGCGGCTTCCGGAGCAGCGGCGGTCCGGTCGGCAGAGGCGACCGATTCCACCCCTTTGCTGCAGGCGAGCGTGAGGAGCACGAGGAGCAGAAGCGTTTTCTTCACGCCTCATTGTACGAACGAGCCCGGCGGGACGTAATTACCCGCAGTCGCAGTAGGTGCGCGCCCGCGTGGCCACGTATGCCGCGTCGACCGGCTTGAGCATCGTCTCGTCGGCCCACGGGGCGAAGGCGCGGATGTCGGGGTCGGGATCGCCGAGGATCAGCACGCCGCAGCTCAGCTTCTCCTTTTCGCCGCGGAGGAAGTCGAGGGCCTGCGTGCCGCGCTTCGTCGACAGATTCACGCCGAGGACCACCACGTTGAAGCGACGGTTGCGGAGGATGTCCAGGGCGCCGTCGCCGTCGGTGGCGAACGTGACGGTGAAGTTCTGCTGGTCGAGCGCGGCGATCAGCGCTTTGCGGAAAGCGTCGTCATCGTGGATGACGAGCGCGGGACAACTCGGACGCACCATACAAGGGTGCTCAATCCGCAATACCCGCGCCAGCGAGCGCGCGGCAAACCTCGTCGCCGAAGCAGACGAAGATCACCCGCTCGACGTTGCCGCGATGCTGTGAGACTTCACGGACAGCGATCTTCGCCGCCTCATCCGGCGGATAGCCGTAGATGCCGCAACTGATGGCCGGAAAGGCGATCGTGCGAATGCCGTTTTCCTCCGCGAGCCGCAGCGACTCGCGATAGCACGACGCCAGCAGCTCCGGCTCCCCGTTCGTCCCGCCGCGCCAGAACGGACCGACGGTGTGGATGACGTGCTTCGCCGGCAGGCGGTAGCCCTTCGTGATCTTCGCGTGTCCGGTCTTGCAGCCGCCGAGGAGACGGCATTCCGCGACGAGCTCCGGGCCGGCGGCGCGGTGGATGGCGCCGTCGACGCCGCCGCCGCCGAGGAGCGACGAGTTGGCGGCGTTCACGATCGCGTCGACCGCGAGCTTCGTGATGTCGCCGCGATGCAGCTCCAGCTCAGGCATGGGCGAGCTTCCGCACGATCTCGAACTCCTTCTTCGTCACCGGCTGCACGGAGAGGCGCGACCCCTTCTGCGTGACGACCATCTTCTCGAGACCCTTCGTCTGCTTGAGAACGTCGAGCGGCACGATCTCCGCGAACTTTTCGACGAAGCGGATCTCGACCATCGACCACGTCGGATCGTCCGGCTCCGGCACCGCGGCCCTGCTCACCTCGGCGATTCCGGTCACGCCGGACGGCTTCGCATTCGAGGCGTAGAAGAGCACCGGATCGCCCGGCTTCATGTCGTCGCGCATGTAGTTGCGCGCCTGAAAGTTCCGCACGCCGTTCCACGTCGTCGTCTTGTCGCGCTTCAGGTCGTCGATCGAGTAGGCGGAGGGCTCGGATTTGAGGAGCCAATGCTTCATACAGCGAGGAACGATGAACGATGAGCGATGAGCAGTCAATCGACGCTTCTGCTCATCGCCCATCTCATCACTCCTCACTCGCTCCACCGGGTGGCCCACCTCTTGAACCGGATTCAGCCGATGGTGTCGTTCGAGCATGCGCCCCCCGAGGCGCGGCAGTTGCTGCCGGTGCGCATCCGCGACCTCGGCATGTCGCTCGACCAGTCTCCCGTCGCGGAGCTGGTGCGCCATCTCTACGCCGAGCTGGAGGCGAAAGGGCTGCGGCACTTCCGGCCGCTCTGCTACCTCTCCGACGAATGGGGCTCGCCCTCCGGCGAGCCGGTGATCGGCATCCCCTTCTACCTCGGCGACCCGCGCGTGGCCACGCTCGAGGACGCGCTGAACGACGTCGAGGGAGAGCGCGAGATCATGATGTACCTGCGCCACGAGGCCGGCCACGCCTTCGCGCACGCGTACGAGCTGGCGAAGACGGAGGAGTGGCGCGAGTTGTTCGGATCCGTGCGCCGTCCGTACCGCGACGACTATCCGTTCGTCCCCTTCTCCCGCGACTACGTCCGCTACATCCCCGGCTGGTACGCGCAGAAGCATCCCGACGAGGACTTCGCGGAGACGTTCGCGGTCTGGCTCGACCCGCAGACGCGGTGGCGCGAGCGTTACGCCGGCTGGGGCGCGCTGCGGAAGCTCGAGTACCTCGACCGCATCGCGCGCGAGGTCGCGGACCAGCCGCCGCCGCGGCACGAAGGGCAGACCGACGTCACCACCGACGAGATGGAGCAGACCGTCGAGGAGATGCTGCGCGAGTATCACGTCGACGAGACGGAGATCGTCGCCGAGCTCGCACTCGACGCCGACCTGCTGGACATCTTCGACAGCCCGGGCGACGAGACGCATCCCGCCGCGGAGCTCCTCCGCGACCACCGCCGCACCATCGTCGACAAAGTCAACTACTGGACCGGCGTGCGCCGCTCGCTCGTGCGCGCGCTCGTCACCGCCGTCGAACGTCGTCTGGCCGAGCTGGAGCTGCACGCGCAGCGCGAGCGCAGCCGCCAGCAGATGATCGAGCTCACCGTCTACATCACCGCGCTGGCGATGACTTTCCTGACCGGGAAGAAACGCCTGCGCCAGCCGAGGCGCACCCGATGAAAGTGGTCATCCTCTACAACACCTGGGAAGGGTACGAGGAGTACCCCGGCGCAAACATCGAACAGGGCCTCGGCAACAAGAAGAAGAAGAAGAAGAAGAAAAAGAAGAAGACGGACATCGAGGCCATCGGCGACGCGCTGCGCGAGCTGGGGCACGAGCCCTCCACGCTGGCCATCGACGGCCGACCGCAGACGCTCACGCGCGTGCGCAACACGCAGGCGGACCTCTTCTTCAACCTCGTCGAGTCGTACGCCGGCGACGACACGATGGAGATGCACTTCGCGGCGTACCTCGACCTGGTCGGCAAGCGCTACACCGGCGCGGGCCCGCAGGGGTCGTACCTGGCGATGGACAAGTCGATCGCCAAGATGATCGTCCGCTACCACGAGCTCTACACGCCGTACTCCGCGGTGATGAACAAGGGACGCGTCGAGCACGCGCAGGACATCCGCTTCCCGGTGATCGTGAAGCCGGCCTCCGAGGATGCGTCGAAGGGGATCGACGCGACGTCGGTCGTGAATTCACTCAAGGAGCTGCTGGAGAAGATCGCCTGGGTCGAGAAGGAGTTCGGCACCGCGGTGCTGCTCGAGGAGTACATCGAGGGACGCGAGATCTACGCCGCGGTCCTCGGCAACGACCAGGCGGAAGCATTGCCGCTCGTGGAGCTCGACCTCTCGAAGCTGCCGGCGGACATGCCGCGCATCGCCGGCTACGAGGTGAAGTTCGACGTCACCACCGAGGCGTACAAGAAGACCAAGTCCGCGCCGGCGGTCGGCCTCTCCGACGAGGTCGTGGAGAGCATCCAGCAGACCGCACTCACCGCCTTCCGCGCACTGAAGCTGCGCGACTACGGACGCATCGACCTCCGTCTCGCCGAGAACGGACGGGTCTACGTGCTGGAGGCGAATCCGAACCCGTGGCTCGACCCCGCGGCCGAGTTCGCGATGGCGGCGAAAGAGAGCGGCCGGTCGTACACCCAGCTCATCGGCGAGATCGTCGAACTGGCCATGCGGCGCTGAGTGTGCCGCCCCCAGTTTATCCCGCGCGCAGACGCGGGATCTCGGGTGCATGCTCCATGCGGAGGGCTCGAGGCGCTGCAGGTGACCCGAGATCCCGCGTCTACGCGCGGGATAAACTTCGATAGCGCTCCAGCGCCACGCGCAACAGCTCCACCGCCTGGCGCAGGTCGTCTTCCTTGAGGACGTACGCGATGCGCACCTCGCTCTTGCCCAGCGGCGACGCATAGAAGCCGCTGGCAGGGGCGAGCATCACCGTGGCGCCGTCGTGCTCGAACTCCGAGAGCAGCCAGATGCAGAAGTCCTCCGCATCGGCCACCGGCAGTTTGGGCATGCAGTAGAACGCCCCCTCCGGCGGCTGCAGCTCGACGCCCGGAATCGTGCGCAGGCCTTCGTAGAGCACGTCGCGGCGGCGGCGGTATTCGTTGACGATGTCCAGCGTGTAGTCGTCTCCGAGCGTCTCCGCGCCGACGGCGATGAACTGCGCCAGTCCCGGCGGCGACAGACGTCCCTGGGCCATGCGCAGGCAGGCGTCGTAGATCTCCGCGTTGCGCGTGACCAGGGAGCCGAGGCGGATGCCGCAGGCGCTGTAGCGCTTGGAAAGACTGTCGACGACGATCACCAGCTCGTCCATGTTCGCGAGCTCGAGCGCGCTGACGGCGCGGCGGTCGTCGTAGGTGAACTCGCGATAGACCTCGTCGGAGACGAGGAAGAGTCCATGGTCGCGGCAGAGCTCCGCCACCATCTCCAGCTCCTCGGGCGTGTAAACCGTGCCCGTCGGATTGCTGGGATTGCAGAGGATGACCAGTCGGGTGCGCGGCGTCAGCGCCTTCTCCCACACCGCGCGCGGCGGCAGATGGAAGCCGTCGCGGCCGCGGCTCAGCACCGGCACGAGATTCAGGCCGGCCATCGTGGCGAAGGCTTTGTAGTTCGCGTAATACGGCTCGACGACGATCACGTCGTCGCCGTCGTTCGCGCAGGCCATGAAAGCGAAGAGGATCGCCTCGCTGCCGCCGGTGGTGGCCAGGATCTGGTTGTTCTCGATCTGCAGGCCGAGCCGGCGCTCGTAATAGCGCTTCAGCGAGCGGATGAACTCCGGCGTGCCGGTGGACGGCGAGTATTCGAGGACGCGCTCGTCGATCTGCTTGAGCCGGTCGCGCATGCACGCGGGCGTCTCGATGTCGGGCTGGCCGATGTTGAGATGGAGCACGCGCGTGCCCCGCGCCTTGGCCGCCTCGGCCAGCGGAGCGAGCTTGCGGATCGGGGAGGCCGGCATCTCCAGCGCGCGCCGGGAGAGAGCCGGCGCGCGCTTCACTTCGAGCTCATGGAGCGAAGTCATCTACTTCTTTTTCGCCCGCAGGATGGCCGGATGCTTCGAGTTTCTGGCGTCCTGTTGCGCCTGCTCGAGCACGTTCTTGTCGTCGTTGGCGTTCGCGTGCGATCTGTCGGGACCGTCGCTCTGCGACCGCCCGCCGATCTTGTAGTAGTCCTGATTCGGATTGTGCTTGCTCATGGGGTCTGTGAGTGCGAAGGGGTTGCCAGAATGGTCCGCCGCAGGAACCCCAGCACAGTCCGCTGCACGTGCAGCAGAGTCTCCTCGTCCGTGACGGTGTGCTTCGTGCGCGGGTAGAGCATCATCTCGAACGGTTTGCCGGCCTGCTGCAGCTCGTAGGCGAACTGGAGCGTGCTCTGGACGTGCACGTTGTCGTCGGTCGTGCCGTGGATGAGCATCAGCTGGCCGTGCAGATCCGCGGCCTTGAAGCGCGGCGCGCTGCGCCGGTAGCCTTCCTCATTGTTCTGCGGCATGAGCATGAGGCGCTCGGTGTAGATCGAGTCGTAGTCGCGCCAGTCGGTCACCGGCGCGCCCGCGATGCCGACCGGGAACGCCTTGCTGTGCGTCATCGCGTACGCGACCATGAAGCCGCCGTAGCTCCAGCCGAAGATCGCCACGCGCTCCGGATCGACGTACGGCTGCGACTTCAGCCAGGCGATCGCGTCCTCGTAATCGCGCAGTTCGATCGCGCCGAGGTTCTTGTACGCGGGCCAGGCGGAAACGGCGCCCTTGCCGCTGGCGGTACGGTTGTCGACCACCCAGGCGATGGCGCCCTGCTGCGCAATGGACTGCAGGAAGAGCATCGACTGCAGGCCCTGTCCCGACCATTTGTTCAGCACCTTCGGCGCGTGCGGGCCGCCGTACAGCAACTGGTAGACCGGATATTTTTTCGACGGGTCGAAATTCGAGGGGCGATACATGACGGCGTCGAGCATCACGCCGTCGCGCGTCTTGACCTGCAGGAGCTCCGGCTGCAGCAACTCGAAGTTCGTGCTGACCGCGTTCGCCTCGACGACGTGCGCGACGCGGCCGTCGTTGCGATGCACGCGGATCTGGTCCGGCGTCCGGATGTCGTTCCACTTGTCGACGTAATGCGCGAGCGTGGGACTGAACGTGGCCGTGTGCGTCCCCTCGGTGAAGGAGAGCCGCTGCAACCCCGTGCCGTCGAGCCGGATGCGATAGACGTCGACGCCGAGGGGATGGTGCTCGGTGCCGGAGAAATAGAGCCACTGGCCGGCGACGCCGTGCACGTCGCGCACTTCCCAGTGGCCGCGGGTCAGCGGACGGAGGAGCGTGCCGTCGGCCCGGTAGTGATAGAGGTGACGCCAGCCGCTGCGCTCCGACTGCCAGACGAACGAGCCGTCCGCGAGCCAGACCGGTTTGCCGAGGAAGTCGACCCAGGCGCTGGTCGTCTCGCGTAGAACGCTCGTGGCCGAGCCGTCGAGTTGCGCGCGCATCAGGTCGAGCCACGTCTGCTCGCGGTTCTGCACCTGGTACGTGAGCGACTTGGCGTCGTCGCTCCAGGTCACGTCGACGATGAGGAAATCAGCGGCGCTGTGCTTCGCGTGATCGACACTCACCACCGCCCCGCCCGCGACCGGCGCGATGTGCAGCGACGCGCGCGGATTCGGATCGCCGGCCTTCGGGTAGTCGTAGACGTTGAGCTCGAGGCGGTACGGGATGTGGTCGACGACCGTGAACTCCGGCACCGGCCGCTCGTCGAGTCGGAGGAAGGCGATGCGCGACGAGTCGGGGCTCCACCAGTAGCCCTTCCAGATGCCGCGGCCGTAGACCTCTTCCTGATAGACGTAGTCGAGCTTTCCGTTGAGGATCTGCCTGCTGCCGTCGGTCGTGAGCCGGCGTTCCGCTCCGCCGAGGTCGACGACATGCAGATCGTTCGCGCGGACGAAGGCGACGCGTTTGCCGTCCGGACTGAACGTCGCTTCTTCTTCCTCTCCTTCTTTCGAGGTGAGTCGCGTCAGTGCGCCGCCGAGGCGGTAGAGCCAGAGATCGTCCGCCACGGTGAGGATGGCGGCGCTCTTCTTCGCATCGAATTGCAGGTCGTCGCTGATGACATCCTCGGGCATGGTCACGCCGGCGTCCTTGAAGGCCTGCTGCAGCTTCGCTTTGTCGATCAGCGGGCGTTCTTTCCCGGTGGTGACGTCGAAGAGGCGCCACTCCACCAGCTTCCCCGCCGCGTCTTTACGCGGCCAGACGAAGGTGGTGTCGTCGATCCAGGCGAAGTCGCTCTGGATGGCGCCGCCGAAGCGGGTCATGGTCTTGGGGTCGTAGATGGCCTCGACGGTCAGCGTCTGTTTCTGCGCGTGAATGGAGGCGGCCAGCAGGAGAAGGATCGCGAGGCGTTTCATGGCGTGATCTTCAGTTTATCCCGCGCGCAGACGCGGGATCTCGGGTGCACCAACGCGGAGGGCACCGAAGATCCCCGCGTCTACGCGCGGGGATAAACTGGAGAGCCGTGAAGAAACTCGTTTTGCTGCTCCTCGCCGCGGCCGCCACGCACGCGCAGATCTCGCCGCGTCCCGCCGACGCGGTCGTGCCGGTGGTCGGCTCGACGCGCGGCCAGTCGAATGCGAACTTCAAGACCGAGCTGCAACTCGCCAATCCGACGGAGCTGGTCATGGAGGGATGGCTCTACCTCCGTCCGCACGAGCTGGTGCTGCGCTACGCGCTCGACCCGCACACGACCCGCACGTACGCCGACGTCGTGGCCGAAATGGGCGGCAGCGGCCTCGGCTCACTCGACGTGCTCGTCGAGCGCGGCCCGGTGCCCGTCGTCGTCGCGCGCGCTTTCGATGACCAGCCCGCCGGCACCACCGGCGCGACGGTCCCCGCCATTCCCGCGGCGTCGATCCTCACCCGCACCGACGCCGCCGCCCTCATCGCCCCGCGCGACCCGAGCCGCTACCGCTTCAACATCGGCATCCGCGCGCTGCAGAGCGGCGTGACGCTGCACGTGACCGTGCGCTCGTCCAACGGAACGCAACGCCACTTCCGCACGCTGACCTATCCCGCCAATCACTTCGAGCAGCAGCCCGCCAACGCCTTCGCCGGCATCGCCCTCGAGCCGAGCGACGCCATCGAGATCGAGATGGCCGCCGGCTCCGCGATCGTGTACGGATCCACGGTGGACAACGCGACGAATGACTCGTCGCTCCAGGTCCTGCGAAAGTGATCGAGTTCATCCCGCGCGCAGACGCGGGATCTCGGGTGCCTCAGCGCAGGTGCACCCGAGATCCCCGCGTCTACGCGCGGGGATAAACTCGATCAGCCCATGAGCTGGCGCAGCACGAAGGGGAGAATGCCGCCGTGCTCGTAGTAGTCGACCTCGATGGGGGTGTCGATGCGCACGGTGACGGGCACTTCCTGCGGCGTGCCGCCGTTGCGGGAGATGCGGAGCGTGGCTTTCTGACGCGGGCGGAGCGTTCCTTCGATGCCGGCGACGTCGAACGTCTCCGTGCCGTCGAGGCCGAGGGTCTGGGCGCTGGTGCCATCCTCGAACTGCAGCGGAAGGACGCCCATGCCGACGAGGTTCGAGCGATGGATGCGCTCGAAGCTGGCGGCGACGACGGCGCGCACGCCGAGGAGCTTCGTCCCTTTCGCGGCCCAGTCGCGGGAGCTGCCGGTGCCGTATTCGTGGCCGGCCAGGATCACCAGCGGCGTCGCATCCTTCGCGTAGCGCATGGCCGCGTCGTAGATGGACAGCTTCTCGCCCGACGGGTAGTGCACCGTCACGCCACCTTCCACGCCCGGCACCATCAGGTTCTTGATGCGCACGTTGGCGAACGTGCCGCGCGTCATCACGCGGTCGTTGCCGCGGCGAGAGCCGTAGCTGTTGAAGTCCTGCACGTCGACGCCGTTCTCCGTGAGGTACTTCCCGGCGGGCGATGACGGCTTGATCGACCCCGCGGGGCTGATGTGGTCCGTGGTCACGGAATCGCCGAAGATCGCCAGCGGACGCGCCCCCTGGATCTCCTTCGACGTCGTCGACTGCGCGTCGAGGTCGGCGAAGAACGGCGGCTCCTGGATGTAGGTCGACTCGGTGTCCCACTCGTAGACGTGTCCCGTCGACGAGGAGATCTCGTTCCACATCGGGTTCTGCTCGGCGAAGTTCGCGTACATGCGGCGGAAGTCGTCCGGCTCGAGCGCGTCCTTCATCACGTTGCGGACTTCGTCGATGGTCGGCCAGATGTCGCGAAGGTAAACATCTTTACCGTCACCGTCCTGGCCGAGGGGCTCGTTGAGGAGGTCGAGGTCGATGCGGCCGGCCAGGGCGAAGGCCACCACCAGCGGCGGCGACATGAGGAAGTTCGCCTTGATGGACTGATGCACGCGCGCCTCGAAGTTGCGGTTGCCGCTCAGCACCGAGACGCCGATCAGGTCGGCGCGCGTGATGGCGTCCTCGACGCGCGGATCGAGCGGACCGGAGTTGCCGATGCAGGTCGTGCAGCCGTAGCCGACGGTGTGGAAGCCGAGCTGGTCGAGATAGCGGTCCAGCCCCGACTTGCGGTAGTACTCGGTGACGACGCGCGAGCCCGGCGCGAGCGAGGTCTTCACCACCGGCTTCACCTTCAGCCCGCGCTCGACCGCCTTCTTGGCCAGGAGACCCGCGGCCAGCATCACCGACGGATTCGAGGTGTTCGTGCAGGAGGTGATGGCGGCGATGAGCACGTCGCCGTGATGCAGGTTGGCGACGTAGGTCGGGATCTGCTCGGCGAACGCCACGGAGTCGACGCGGTCCGGCGACGGGCGGTTGTTGACCATCTCGTACTCGGTCAGCTCGCTCGTGTTGCGCGTGTCGTTCACGCCCGGGACGCTCTCCATCTCCTGCTCGCCGCCGCCGGCGACGTGCGGCGTCTTCGCGTCCGCGCCGACGATGGTCTTGATCTTCCGCACCACCTCGCTCGCGGTCTTGCCGTAACCGTTCGGCGGCTCGGCCTGGAGCATGTTCACGAACGTAGGCTTGAGCACGTCGAGCTCGATGCGGTCCTGCGGACGCTTCGGGCCCGCCACCGACGCGCGCACGGTCGAGAGGTCGAGCTCGAGCACCTTGGTGTAGTCGACCTCCCCTTTGCGCGGGATGCCGAACATGTTCTGGGCCTGGTAGTAGTTGCGGAACGTGGAGATCTGCTCTTCCGTGCGGCCGGTGAGGGCGAGGTAGCGGCAGGTCTCCTCGTCGATCGGGAAGTAGCCCATGGTCGCGCCGTACTCGGGCGCCATGTTGGCGATGGTGGCGCGATCGGCGACGGGCAGCGACTGCGCCCCCTCGCCGAAGTACTCGACGAACTTGCCGACCACCTTCGCGTGACGCAGGAGCTGGGTGATGGTCAGGACGAGGTCCGTGGCCGTGACGCCCTCACGCAACTGCCCGGTGAGGTGGACGCCGATGACGTCCGGCGTCAGGAAGTAAACAGGTTGACCGAGCATGCCCGCCTCGGCCTCGATGCCGCCGACGCCCCACGCCACGATCCCCAGTCCGTTGATCATGGTGGTGTGCGAGTCGGTGCCGACGAGGGAGTCGGGATACCACACACCGTCCTTCTCCAGCACGCCGCGGGCGAGGTATTCGAGGTTGACCTGGTGCACGATGCCGATTCCCGGCGGGACGACCTGGAAGCCGTTGAAGGCCTGCATGCCCCACTTGAGGAACTGGTAGCGCTGCTGGTTGCGCTTGAACTCGATCTCCATGTTGAGGTCGAGGGCGTCGGGACGGGCCGAGAAGTCGACCTGCACGGAGTGGTCGATGACGAGGTCGACCGGCACGAGCGGCTCGATGATGCGCGGGTCTTTGCCGGCGCGCTGCGCGGCGGCGCGCATGGCGGCGAGGTCGACCAGCAACGGCACGCCGGTGAAGTCCTGCAGCAGGACGCGCGCGACCATGAAGGGGATCTCTTCGGTGCGCTCGCTGCCGCAACCCCAGTTGGCCAGGGTGCGGACGTCGTTCTCGGTGATCTTCTTTCCGTCGACGTTGCGCAGGACGGACTCGAGCACGACGCGGATGCTGACGGGAAGGCGGGAGACGCGGCCGACGCCGGCCTCTTCGAGCTTCGGCAACGAGTAGAACCGCGCCGGGGAGCCGTCGCCGAGGGTGAATGAGGAGAGTGTGTTGAATGTGTTGTGTTGCGGCATTGCGATCGGGGCGGAGTCTATGTTGCGCGGCAGAGGTGCCGCAAGCGCAGCCGTCGCGCTGCGCGAGGGACGGCGCGCGTCTCGCGGACGCGTGAGCGGACCGCCGCCGTCTCGGCGGCTGCGCGGGCGGCGTCCCCGCCGCCCGCCCCGGGGGTGGCGGCGCGGGACGCCGCCACGGCAGCCGGCGCGGACGCCGGCGATCCGCGGTTCGCGTGTACACTCCGTCGCATCACTTGACGGAGGTCACCTCGCCCATGGATCCCATCCAGATTCTCGACGCCCGCATTGCGTCGCGCCACCTGCTCGACCACCCCTTCTACCAGCGCTGGACCGCGGGCACACTGACGCGCGAAGAGCTGCGCGACTATGCGAACCAGTACTTTCACTACGCGATGGCGTTCCCGACGTTCATCAGCGCCATGCACGCGCAAACGGACGACATCGTCGTGCGGCAGATGCTCCTCGAGAACCTCATCGAAGAGGAGCGCGGCGCGGAGAACCATCCCGAGCTCTGGCTCCGCTTCTGCGAGTCCCTCGGGCTCGACCGCGAGGAAGTCAGGCGCGGCACGGCCAGCGACGCCACGCGCACGCTCTGCGCGACGATGAAGTCGCTGGCGCGCGACGGCGCCCTGCACGAGGGGCTGGCCGCGCTCTACGCGTACGAGTCGCAGATCCCCGCCGTGGCCAAGGCGAAGATCGACGGGCTGGCGAAGAATTACGGCATCTCGTCGGATCGCGACGTGGCCTTCTTCAGCGTGCACATGGACGCCGACGTGCTGCACTCGCAGACCTCGCGTGACCTGCTGCGCGACCTCTGCTCGGATGAGGAGAAGACGGTACAGGCGGAACGCGCCGCGGCGCGCACGCTCGACGCGCTGTACGGGTTCCTCGACAGCGTGACCGCGAACTGACCAGGCCCACGCAAGAGGAACGACCGGGGGCCTCCGGCGGGGCCGGCGCGGCCGGCAGCGCTGGTCATGCACGTGCGTTCGCGAGACGCGCGCTTCAGGCGATCAGCGTGCGGCCCGGCTATGCCGACCGGCGCTGCCGACCGCGTCGGCCCGCCGGAG
>DASUSL010000024.1:0-2845 GCA_036375135.1 Thermoanaerobaculia bacterium
GGACGCCGGCGGTCCGCTGATGATTCCCCTCGTCCGCCACATTTCTGCCTTGATGCACATGCTCAATGGCGGGCATGGAAATGAACGACTACCGCCTCGAGCGCTGGCTGGCCGTCCTGCTCTCGCTCCTCTTCTTCCTTCCCTTCGTCGCGAAAGCGGACGACCTCCTCCTCGCCAACGTCAGCTATCACGGCGACGAGATGCCGTACCGCAACGGCGAGGAGTTCCTCGCGCTGACCGGCGGCGTGCTCGCGCCGGTGCGCATCGAGGTGAGGAGCGAGCACGACCCGATCGTCGACAACGAAGGGGAAGTGACCGGCAAGCACGTCGCGGTGCCCGGCTTCGACGACTACACGCTGCTCGTGCGCGGCAAGAAGCTGAACCCCGGCAAGGTCACGCTCGCCGATCCCGATTTCCTGGAGCTGAACCCCGGCGTGACCAGAGCCTCCATCATCCTCGGGCGCACGACCTCACACGTCTACTACCGCTGCAACGACACGCACTGCACGTTCGTGCTCGAGACGGACGGCGTGTCGCAGGACCTCGTCACCGTGGAGATCGAGCGCCGCGGCAAGGAGATCTTCACCGGCGACGTCTCGCACATGATCAACGTCGCCGGCGACTTCGATCACGACGGGAAGCTCGACCTGGTCATGAACGCGGCCACGCACTGGAACGAGTCGCGGCCGACGCTCTTCCTCTCCTCTTCCGCCAAGCCCGGGCAACTGCTGCGCAAGGTGGCGGAGCTCGTCATGACCGGCTGCTGAATTCGTCCCGCAGGATGCCGTAGTAGGCGACGTCCTGGTACTCGCCCCACTTGAGCACGTGCTGGCGCAGCGTCCCCTCGTAGCGCATCCCGATCTTCTCCATCACCCGCCCCGACGGCGCGTTGCGCACGAAGTAGCCGGCGAAGATGCGGTGCAGGCCGACCTCTTCGAAACCGTACCGCACCACCTCCCGCGCCGCCTCGGTGGCGTAGCCGCGGTTCCAGAGCTCCACGCCGATCCAGTAGCCGAGCTCCGCGATGGCATCGCCTTTCATGATCAGCCCCATCGCGCCGGCGAGCTGGCCGTCGTCGAGAGCGAAGTGGTGGATGCGGTTCTCCTCCCAATCCTCGGCATGTTTGGAGATCCACAGCTCGGCCGCGCCTTCGGGATACGGATGCGGAATCATCAGCGTGTTCCGCGCGACCTCCACGCTGCTGCAGTGCCTGTGCACCGCGGGAGCGTCGTCGAGGGTGAAGGGACGCAGGGTCAGTCGTGCCGTGCGGAGCGTCTTCATCGGGAGAGTGTACGCAGCACTTCGCGGACACGGCGCACGATCTCGTCCTCCGCGCCGGCGGCGATGTCGCGCTCGCGCTCCGCGGCGTCGAGGAGCGAGCGCAGCGCGCGCCACGTGTCGCCGCGATCGGAGGCCTCGCGCAGGTCGAACTTCACGCGCGACTCCATCCGCGCGCGGATCTCCGCCGGCGTGGCGTCTTTGACGATCTCTTTCGCGAGACGCCGCAGCGCGAGCTCGCGACGCACAGTCGGCAGCGCCGCGGCGAGCGCGATCAGCAAGGCCGCGCCGGCGACGAGCCACTGCCACGGAATCGCCTTCTGCGCCGGCGCGACCGGCGGCGCGCTGGCCGGCACCTGCGGCGCCGCCGCCGCGACGACGTCGAGGAACGTTCCGGCGCAGCGCAGCTCGCGGCGCACGCCGGCGGCGGGCGCGAAGATGTTCGTCGTCAGCGGCGGGATCGCCATCGTGCCCGCGCTGGCCGGGAAGATCAGGTACTCCCATCGCCGCGTCATCTCCGCGCGCGTGGCGTCGCGCGCGACCGTGACCTGTCCCCCTTCGACCTGCAGCGTGCCGTCGACACCGCGCTCGAACCGCGGCGCCACCGCGGAGCGCACGTTGCCGACGCCCGACAGCGCCACGCGCACGATGACCGGTCCGTTGCCGCGCTGGATCGGCGGATCGCACGTGAGCGTCAGCTCCCCCACCGCGTCGACCGGCGGCCCGTCGGGGATCGGCTTGACGTCGACGACGATCGGCGCCGAGGTGAACGTCGCCTCGACCAGATCCCCTTCGAACAGCGCGAACGGACCGCCGCGCCGGCGCATCATCATCGCCGCCTCGGCCGTCATCCCGTCGATGCGCAACCGTCCGCTGCGCAGCGGAAAGAGCGCCACGCGGCGGATCGGCGTGCGCTGCACCATCGTGTCGCCGAGGTAGAGGCGCTCCGGCGTTTCCTCGCGAGCCAGCTCCTCGCTCCAGAAATCCTCGAGCTTCGGCACCGACACCGCCTGCCACTGCTGCACCGTCGCCGCGTTGTACATCACCCAGGTAACGACGATCGGCTCGCCGACGAACACGTTCGTCTTGTCGACCTCGGCCACGACGAAGAACGGCTCGCGCCCGCTCGCCTGCAGCTCGCGCAGCACGGTCGCCGCGTCGTTCGAGGCGGAAGCGCGGTCGGCGAGCACCTGCAGCAGGACCGCGTTCAGCCGCTGCATCTGTCCGTCTTCGGCACTGAGCTCGACCGGCCCCACGCGCGCCGGCCCCGGCCCGGCCGGCCGTGCGCGATAGCGGAACACCTTCCGCCGCTGCACCACGCCGTTGATCCAGACGAACTCGGACGACACCCACGGCTCGCCGACGAAGGCGAGGTTGTCCAGCGGCACGTCGACGAAGTCGTTCTCCGCGAACGCCCCTTCCAGCGACACGGTGATCGTGACCAGGTCGTTCATGCGCAGCGTGCGGTTGTCGACGGTGAGGTCGCTACGCGCGTAGGCGGTGGCGGCCAGAAAGAGGGAAACGACGAGGAGGCCTCCGAAGGGCCGGCGCGGCCGGCAGCGCTTGT
>DASUSL010000025.1:0-9085 GCA_036375135.1 Thermoanaerobaculia bacterium
TCGGCGGCGTCCACGCTCGACGCGAGCTGGAGGCGGTGCTCGAGCGCACGGTGCACTCGCTGGTGCAGCAGCGGGGATATCTGCACGGATTCCCGCGGCGTGAAGGCGGGATCGAGGACGACGGCGTAGCTGCCGCGGAGCGGCTGCGGCTGGGGCTGCGAGGCACAGGCGAGAGTGAGGAGGGGGAGAACGACAGCGAGCGCGAATCGACGCATGAGGGAAGCTCCTTGAACAAGGGAATGTGCGAGGGCATTGCCATGCGCGCGTAGAGGGGAGCGCTCGATGCGCGGGCGCTTTCTGTCGCCGCACGCGGACAGCACGTCGCTAGAAGAGGTCGCGCTGGTTGCGTACCGCCGAGAGCGGATAGCCGAGGTGCTCGAGCGCGGTGCGGCTGGCCACGCGGCCGCGCGGCGTGCGCTGCAGGAAGCCGATCTGGATGAGGTACGGCTCGTACAGGTCCTCGATCGTGCCGCGATCCTCCCCCACCGACGACGCCAGCGCGCCCACGCCCACGGGGCCGCCGCCGAAGCGCTCGATGATCGTCGTCAGCAGCTTGCGATCGATCTCGTCGAGACCGTAGTCGTCGACTTCCAGCATGTGCAGCGCCTCGCGCGCGATGCTCACGTCCACTCTCCCCTCGTGCCGCACCTCGGCGAAGTCGCGCACGCGGCGCAGCAGGCGGTTGGCGATGCGGGGTGTGCCGCGCGAGCGGCGGGCGATCTCGTGCGCGGCGTCGCGCTCGATGGCGATGCCGAGGATGTCGGAGGAGCGCCGGACGATCACCGCCAGCGATTCGACGTCGTAGAAGTCGAGGCGGTGCACGATGCCGAAGCGCGCGCGCAACGGCGCGGTGAGCAGGCCCGCGCGCGTCGTCGCCCCGATGAGCGTGAAGCGCGGCAGCTCGACCTTCAGCGTGCGCGCCGCGGGACCCTGGCCGATCACCACGTCGACGTGAAAGTCCTCCATGGCGGAGTAGAGCACTTCCTCGACGATGGCCGGGAGGCGGTGGATCTCGTCGATGAACAGCACGTCGCCCGCCTCGAGGTTCGTGACGATGGCCACCAGATCGCCCGGCTTCTCCAGCGCGGGGCCGGAGGTCGTGCGCAGGCTGGCCCCCATCTCGTTGGCGACGATGTTCGCGAGCGTGGTCTTGCCGAGGCCGGGAGGTCCGAAGAGGAGCACGTGATCGAGCGCCTCGCCGCGCTTGCGTGCCGCGGAGAGGGAGATCTCGAGGTTCGCCTTCACCTTGTGCTGGCCGATGTACTCGCGCAGCAGCTTGGGACGGAGGGAGAGCTCGGTCTGGAGGTCGTCGGGCTCCGCGGTGGGCGTGAGGACGCGGTCAGTGTTCACCGTTCGCCATTGTAGTGGTGACGGCGCCGACACCCGGTTCCTTCTGCCGGCACCTACGTTGAGAGCGGGGCGCAGGGTGGTCCATCAAGAAGGAGAGTGCCGTATGAAGAAGCGTCTGATCCCGCTCCTGGTTTTCATCCTCGTCCTGAGCCTCGCCCCCGCGGCGATGGCCGGTCACTGCGAGCGCTGTAAGCTCGTGGCCAACGAATGCGCCTGGGTCGCCGACTACGGCTGGGCCATCTGCGACTACGACACGGGCGGAAACTGCTACACGCAGAATCGCTGCGGCCCGCACGCCACGGCCGCGTTGCAGCCGCTGGCCGCGGAGTTCCGCGTGGCTTCCGTCGAGCGCATCGACGAGCCGCGGCAGAACGATTCGACCGAGATCCGCGTGGCGTCGCTCGAGACGCCCGAAGCCGCTCATCGCTGACCGCTCCCCTGCGCCTCATGTAGGACAGGCTTCAGCCTGTCGGGGACAGGCTTCAGCCTGTCGGGGGCAGGCTTCAGCCTGTCCAGGGGCGGGCTGAAGCCCGCCCCACATTGGGCAGAGGTAGGGTCACGGTGATGGTCGTTCCCTCCCCTTCGCGCGAGGCGACGTCGATCTTGCCGCCGTGCTCCTGCACGATGCGGTACGAGATGGCCATGCCCAGGCCGGTGCCGGAGGGGAAGTTGGTGCGGAAGGGCTGGAAGAGGCGCTGCAGGTCGGCCTGCGACATCCCGCGGCCGCTGTCGTGGAAGACGATGTGATACGCGTCGTCGTCGACGATCGTGCGCACGGTGAGCACGCCTCCTTTGGCCATGGCGGCGACGGCGTTGCGGGCCAGGTTCCAGAACACCTGGCGGATCTGGTCGGCGTCGCCGGCGAGGAGGAACGAGGGGGGGACGATCTCGCGGCGGATCTCGTGGTCCTCGGTGAGCTCGGCGGAGTTGGCGAGCAGGTCGAGCGTCTCGGAGATGCTGGCCGCGACGTCGAACTCCATCGTGCGCTTCTCCTGCGGGCGCACGAAGCGGAGAAAGTCGGAGATGGACTTGTTCAGCCGCTCCGACTCCTTCAGCACGATCGACATCAGCCGCTGCTCCTGCGGCGTCAATGACTGCGATTTCTTGAGCACCTGCACGGAGCCGGCGATGGCGGCGAGCGGATTCCGGATCTCGTGCGCGATGCCCGCGGAGAGCTCGCCCACCGCGGCCATCCTGTCCTTCAGCCGCACCTCGGCCTCGAGCTTCTTGACGTCGGTCAGGTCCTGAAAGATCACGGTGTAGCCGGAGAACTTCCCTTCCAGCGTGAAGAGCGGGCTGACGGCGAAGCCGATGTGGCGCGAGTGGCCGGTGGCGTCGGTGTGCTCGACTTCCTGACGCACGACCGCACCGCCGGCCAGCTCCTCGCGGGCGGAGTTCCACTGCTCCGTGGTGAAGAAGCCGAGCTCGGAGATGTGGCGTCCGAGGAACGACATCGGCTCGGCGCGGAGGATGTTCGCGCCGGCGGGATTGATGAAGGAGGCGGTGCCGAACGACGTCAGCGTGATCAGTCCCGAGGGGATCGACTCCACGACGTTCTGGTTGAGGGCGCGCAGCTCGGCGAGGTTCTGGCGGTTCGCGTCGAGCTCCTTCGACGTGCGCTGGAGCTGTTCGGAGAGGTACGAGGTCAGGAGGGCGGTGGCGTAGAAGCCGGAGAAGTTCGCGGCCATGTTGAAGTAGAGCCGCGAGGAGGTCCAGGCGATGGGGAGGAACATCGACTGCTCCGGCATCGGCAGGACGCCGTAGTACATGAGGTCGACCAGCACGCCGTAGAGGATCGACGCCGCGGACGCGGCCAGCAGTCCGCCGCGGCGGTAGAGCAGCATCGAGGCGGTGATGACGGAGACGAGATAGAGAAAGGAGAAGGGAGAGTCGAGGCCGCCGGTGAAGTAGACGAGCAGCGTCTCGACGAGCAGGTCGCCGCCGGTCTGGATGGCGAGGTTGAGGGTGCGCGAGGGGACGAAGAAGGCGAGGGCGATGTAGAGCAGCGTGAGCGCGTACGTCGCCCCGGCGGCGACGTAGAGATAGTCGATCGGCAGGACCTCGCGGATCGTGTACTGGATGATGAGCGCCGCGAGGAGCAGCGTCGTGACGACCACGACGCGGACGGCAATCAACATCCGGACGTCGGTAGACATGCAGTGCTGAGTGCTGAGTGCTGAGTGCTGAGTCCCACGCGCCCGCGCGGTGTCACTCGGCACTCGGCACTCAGCACTCGGCACTGCAGGCGGGCGCGAGCCCGCCTGCGACTAACCGATCTGGCTGATCAGCGAGAACATCGGCATGTACATGGCGATGACGATGCCGCCGATGCAGACGCCGAGGAACGCGATGAGGATCGGCTCGAGGAGCTTCATCAGGCCAGCCACCGCGACGTCGACTTCTTCTTCGTAGAAGTCGGCGATCTTCGAGAGCATGGTGTCGAGGGCGCCGGTCTGCTCGCCGACGGCGATCATCTGCACGACCATGGGGGGAAAGACTTCCGTGTCGCCCAGCGGCTCGCTGATGGTCTTGCCTTCCTCGACCGACTTGCGCGTGGCCATGATGGCGTCTTCGACGACCGAGTTGCCGGCCGTGCGCGCGGTGATGTGCAGCCCGTCGAGGATGGGCACGCCCGACGAGGTGAGCGTGGCCAGCGTGCGGCAGAAGCGGGCCACGGCGATCTTGCGCAGCAGGATGCCCAGGACCGGCATCTTCAGCAGCAGGCCGTCCAGCACGCGCTTGCCCTTGTAGGTGCCGTGGTACTTCTTCACGGAGAACCAGGTGGCCACGAAGAGGATGCCCATCAGCCACCAGTAGTCGGCGATGAAGTTGGAGAGGGCGATGACGACGCGGGTCGGCAGCGGGAGCTCCGCGCCGAGGGACTCGAAGAGGGAGGCGAAGACCGGGATGACCTTCCAGAGAATGACCGCCACGACGATGACGGCGATGCTGATGACGGCGACGGGGTAGATCATCGCCGACTTCACCTGCGCGTTCAGCTTCACGGCCTTTTCGATGTAGGTCGCGAGACGCTGGAGGATGGTGTCGAGGATACCGCCCGCCTCACCGGCGGCGACCATGTTCGTGTAGAGGTCGTTGAAGACCTTGGGATGCTTGCGCATCGAGTCGGCCAGGTTGGAGCCCGACTCGACGTCCTGGCGCACCTGGATCAGCACGCGCTTGAAGGTCTTGTTCTCCTGCTGGTTGCCGAGGATCTCCAGGCACTGCACGAGCGGCAGGCCGGCGTCGATCATGACCGAGAACTGGCGCGTGAAGATGGCGATCTGCTGCGGGGAGACGCCGCCGCCGAACTTCGGCAGGGCGATCTCTTTCCCCTTTTCCTTCACCGCGGTGACGACGATCTGCTGCCGCCGCATCATGGCGATGACGGCGTCTTTGGAATCGGCCACCTGCACGCCGCCGGTCGCCTGACCGTTCCTCGCTGTCCCCTTCCACTCGAATGTCGGCATCGTTCAGCTCCTTAGGCCGTGCGTGGACGCGCCGCCGTGGGCGTCGGCTGCGGATGAATCGCGCCCGCACCACGGGAGATCATCTCCTGCAGCTCGTCGGGGTTCGACGAGCGTGCGAGCGCGGTCTGCAGCGTGATCAGTTTTTTGAAGTACAGCGTCGCCAACGACTGGTTGAAAGTCTGCATTCCGTACTTGCTCTGCCCGGTCTGCATCATCGAATAGATCTGGTGGACCTTGTCCTCGCGGATCAGGTTGCGGATGGCGGCGTTGGGAACGAGGATCTCCATGGCCATCACGCGTCCCTTGCCGTTCGCCTTCGGGAGCAGCGCCTGGCAGAGGATGCCCTCGAGGACGAAGGAGAGCTGCGCGCGGATCTGCGGCTGCTGGTGCGCGGGGAAGACGTCGACGATGCGGTTGATGGTCTGCGCGGCGGAGTTCGTGTGCAGCGTGCCGAAGGTGAGGTGGCCCGTCTCGGCGATGCGCAGCGCGGACTCGATGGTCTCGAGGTCGCGCATCTCGCCGATGAGGACGACGTCGGGATCCTGACGCAGCGCGCTCTTGAGGGAGTTGCCGAACGAGTGCGTGTCGGCGTGCAGCTCGCGCTGGTTGACGATGCAGTTCTTGTGTTGATGGAGGAACTCGACCGGGTCCTCGATGGTGATGATGTGCTCGTGGCGCTCGCGGTTGATCTTGTCGATCATCGCGGCGAGCGTGGTCGACTTGCCGGAGCCGGTCGGGCCGGTGACCAGCACCAGGCCGCGCGGGCGGTTGCAGATCTCCTCGACCACGGCCGGCAGCCCGAGCTCCTTGAAGCCGAGGATCTCGTAGGGGATCTGCCGGTAGACGGCGGCCGTGGCGCCGCGCTGGTTGAAGATGTTGGCGCGGAAGCGGGCCAGCCCCTTGATGCCGAACGAGAGGTCGAGCTCGAGGTTCTCCTCGAAGCGGTGCTTCTGTGCGTCGGTGAGGACGGAGTAGGCGAGCTGCTTCGTTTCCGGCGCCGTGAGCGGCGACATGTCGAGCGGCACGAGCTTGCCGTCGATGCGGATCTGGGGAGGAGAGTTGGTGGTGACGTGGAGGTCCGAGCCTCCGCGCTCGACCATCGTTTTCAGAAGTTGATGAAGAGTGACGGCCATTTATGGTTCCTAGACTCCGTCTATAGCACGGTTTCGCGAACGACTTCTTCGACCGTCGTCACGCCTTCCTTGATTTTAACCAGCCCGGAGCGGCGCAGCGTGATCATGCCGTTCTCCATCGCCTTGCGCTTGATGTCGATGGCGGTGCCGCCGGAGAGGATCAGGTCGCGGATGTCGTCGTCGATGTTCATGACCTCGATCAGCGCGACGCGTCCCTTGTAGCCCGTGTTGTTGCACTTCTCGCAGCCGCGTCCCTTGTAGACCGTGAACGACCCCAGCTCCTCTTTCTTGTAGCCGAGGTTGAGCAGGGCCTGGTTGGTCATCTCCACCGGCTCCTTGCACTGGCTGCAGATGCGGCGGGTGAGGCGCTGCGCGGCGATGAGCTGCGTGGCCGTGGCCACGAGGAACGGCTCGATGCCCATGTTCATCAGGCGGTTGATGGTCGACGGCGCGTCGTTCGTGTGCAGCGTGGAGAGCACGAGGTGGCCGGTGAGCGCGGCCTTGATGGCGATTTCCGCGGTCTCGAAGTCGCGGATCTCGCCGACCAGGATGATGTTCGGGTCCTGGCGCAGGAAGGAGCGCAGCGTGGCGGCGAAGTTCAGCCCGATCTGCTCCTTCATCTGCACCTGGTTGATCCCCGGCAGGTTGAACTCCACGGGATCCTCGGCGGTCATGATGTTGACCTCGGGCGAGTTGACCTTGGCCAGCGCCGAGTAGAGCGTGTTGGTCTTGCCCGAGCCGGTGGGACCGGTGACCAGCACCATCCCCCACGGCTTGAAGATCGCCTCCTCGAACCGCGTCAGCGACTCCTGCTCGAAGCCGAGCTTGGTCATGTCGAGGCGGAGGTTGTCCTTGTCGAGGAGACGCATGACGATCTTCTCGCCGAAGAGCGTCGGCAGGACCGAGACGCGGAAGTCGAGCTCCTTGTTCTTGTCCTCGAGCTTGATCTTCAGCTTGATGCGGCCGTCCTGCGGCAGGCGCTTCTCGGAGATGTCGAGCTTGGCCAGGATCTTCATGCGCGAGGTGATCGCGTCCTTGAGCTTCAGCGGCGGGTTCATGATCTCGTACAGGATCCCGTCGATGCGGAAGCGGACGCGATACTCCTTCTCGTACGGCTCGATGTGGATGTCCGAGGCGCCGCGCTTGATGGCGTCGGTGAGGATGAGGTTGCAGAGCTTGACGACCGGGGCTTCCTCGGCGGAGTCGGCGAGCGCGTTGACGTCGAGCTCTTCGTCTTCCTCGAGCACCTCGAGGTCGGCCGACTCCTGCGTCTGCAGGTCTTCCATGACCTTCTTCAGCTCGAGGGAAGAGGTCGTGCCGTAGTAGTTGTCGATGGCCGCCTTGATCCCCAGCTCGGAGGCCACCACCGGCTCGACGTTGTAGCCCGTCATGAACTTGATGTCGTCCATGGCGAAGACGTTCGTCGGATCGGCCATGGCGATGGTGATCGTGGCGCCGGTCTTGTTGACCGGGAGGATGTTGTACTTGCGGGCCACGTCGCCCGGGATCAGCTTGATGACGCTGGAGTCGATCTCGAAGTGCTGGAGGTTGATCGACGGCACGCCGAACTGCTGCGAGAGACACTCGGTGATGTCCTCCTCGGACACGAACCCGAGTTTGATGAGGGTCTCCCCCAGCTTCCCGCCCGTTTCCTTCTGGACGCGCAGCGCTTCCTTGAGCTGATCCTGGGTAATCAGGCTCGCTTTGGTGAGCAACTCACCGAGACGAACACTCATATTCGGCTTTCTAGAGTACCACCCGTCATTTTCTGGCTTCGACCAGGACAGGCGGCTCGGAGGATGTGACGCCGGCAGAGAACGCGCGCAGCGTGGCGGTGATTGCGCCGACTTTGATCTCGGTGCGGATGCGCACGGGGATTTTCCGCTCGTCATCCGTGTACCAGATGAAGAGCCGCTCGTCGCGGGGGACGCCGCCGCTGACCATCTCCGGCTCGACGCGCACGCAGTCGAACGTGCCGGCCGGCGTCTGGACCTTTTCCCTGCGCACGACGCGCGCGTGCACGGCGTACAGCTTGCCGTCCGCGATCAGCTCGAAGTCGTGGACTTTGCCGACGGAGAGGTCGCGCGTGCGCAGTTGATAGATGACGGAGATCGGATCGAAGACGGGACGCGGCACGCGCGTCTTCTTCACTTTCCTGCGCGTGCGCGTGGCCACGCCGTCTTCGACGACGGTCACTTCCTCGTGCTTGTCGCCGTCCTCGTCGAGGCGCTTGACGTAGCGCAGTGTGGAGAAGTCGTTGCGCGCGACGCTGGTCTCGATCTCGTCGCGCACTTTGAAGAAGCGGGAGAAGGACGCGCTGGAACGGGCCACGGAGGTGATGCGGAAGCTGTTCTCGTCAGCGGGCTGGATGGTCATGCGCGCCGTGCCGCCGGTGACCTTGAGCCAGGTCAGGGTGTAGTCGAGCGTCTCCCCTTCGGCGAACTTCTGCTCGACCGGGGTGAGGGCCGTGAGTGCCGCGATGACGGCGGCGAAGAGGAGTTTCACTCGGAGGTGACCCTTTCGAGAACGTTCACGACCTCTTCAACAGAAATGGATTCCATTGATTTCGTCGAGCGAAAACGATCGACGACACGTTCGAGCTGCCCGTACGGCCCGTTGCGGCGCGGATCGGTCGGTCCGTAGAGGCCGATGACCTTCGTGCCGAGGGCCGCGGCGAGGTGGAGCGGGCCGGTGTCCCCGCCGATGACGACCTCCGCCTTTTGCAGGAGGTAAGCGAGCTCACGCAGGTTCGTCGGAGGAGCCATGCGCGCGCCGGTGGCCTGGGCGAGGACCTGTTCGCCGGGACCCCAGACGACCAGCGCTTTCGGTCCGATGCGCTGGGCGAGCTCGCCGAAGTAGGGCCAGATCTTGTCGGGCTTGCCCGCGCCGGGGAGGAGGACGATCTCTCCTTTGGCCTCGATGGGCTCGACGAAGGCGTTCCATGTAGGACGGGCTTCAGCCCGTTCCCCCGCCCCGCCCGAGGGACAGGCTGAAGCCTGTCCTACGTTGTGTGCGAGCTCGAGGTTCTGGTCGATCACGTGGCGGGTCGTGTCGACCTTCACCTTTCGATTCGTGAACCAGAGCGCGGGCTTTTCCCGAATCGCGTTCTTATCGAAGCCGATCCGCTCCTTC
>DASUSL010000026.1:0-6668 GCA_036375135.1 Thermoanaerobaculia bacterium
TGCTGCCGCCTTCGTGGAAGTTTTCAGCGGCTGCCTGGAAGTGTTTCCCTGCCACATGCATCAATCCGGTGGCGTAGGCATGCCGAGCCGCGCCGTACAGCCGGTATCCGGTCGCCAGCGCGAGTCGCTGTTTTTCATCCGCACCGTCGATCGCCGTCAGGCTCGCCGTAACGGCTGTGTCGGTAACGGCCCGATGTAATGCCCGAGCAATCCGCTGTGCGGTTCGGAGGACGGCTTGCGCCTTCGCCGGCTCTCGGTCGAGGGTGTGATCTGCCCATCGCACCAGCAAAACGTCTTCGGTATATGCGATGACCCGAGGCGTGAAGGAACGACAGAGCTCCTCGAGTCGGAGATCGTTGGGAGACGCCAGCGCCTGCTCCAATGACACTTCGGTGTAGTCAGGCGATTTCTGTCGCAGTGCGTGCACACGACGCGAGGCTTCCCGTGCCCAGGGTGTGTTCGGAGCGAGACGCGCACATGTCTCGTATCCGCGAATTGCAGAGACGAAGATGCCCATCGATGCAAGCGTGCTGGCGCGGTTGAAGAGAGCCGGAACGAAGTCGGCGTCCAAACGCAGTGAATGATCCGTAGCAGCCAGGGCATCAGGAAGAAATTGAGGGGCGTCGTGCTGGCGTGCCAGAGATTCCAGCGCAAAGGCACGATCGGACCAGTACGCGGCATTCGTCGGTGAGAGCGCGGTCGCACGCATCAGCGCCTGCATGGCGTCTGCTGCGTTGCCCGCCAGCAGCAATGCAACGCCGCAACGATGAAAAAACACGGCGTCGTCATTTTTCTGTTGATGACAATTGGGAGGAATATGGACTGCGGAACGCGCAGTCACTCGAGCGAGCGACAGCCCCATCACTCTGACCTGGGCACGGGGAGCCCAAGCACTTTTCGCCGCTCGTTCTGAAGCATCCCGATCCAGGGACCATGGATTCGAGAGCATCACCACCGCGAGAACGACGAAGCGTCGGACCTGCACCGTTCAGGAGAGCCGGTTCGCGCGAGAATCCCTACCGCAGGGCTTCAAGAAATGCCGCGTAGCGGGCGATCTCGCGGTCGAGTGACTTCTGCTCCGTGGGGGTGAGGTCGCGGAAGAGCGACGGTGTGACGGTCACGCGGTTGCGCGCGAGGGTGCGCTTCCAGGTGCCGATGACGCGGCCGCGGCAGACGATGACGGCGTTGAGCATGCCGCCGCCGGCGTTGACGCGTCTGGCGAACGCGGGATCGAGGATGTCGCTGCGGTCGGTGTAGGCGACGGTGTATTCGTCGAAGGGTGGGAGGAGGTGCACGGACGTCGTGCGCGGCGATGCAGGCGGGAACGTGGGCGTCACGCGTCGCGCCTCGGAGAGCGGGAGGCCGGCCCACCACGCAAAGTCGGCGGCGGTGGCGGGGCCGTGCGAGGCGAAGTAGCGGCGGGCGAGCTCGGCGAGCGGGTCGGCGGGCGCGCGGTTGCGCGACGGCGGCACCCATTCGTCGAGCAGGACGAACGTCTGCTGCTTGCCGCGCCGCGGACCGAAGCAGATCAGCTTCTCGTGCGCCAGGCGCCAGATGACCTGCAGGGGATCGGCCGGCGGAAGCGCGGCATACAGCTCGTCGCGCGTCAGCGCCTTGCCGCCGGACAGCGCGCGCCGCGCCGCGCTGCGACAGCGCGGGAGCAGACTCTCGTCGAGGCCGCGCTGGCGGCGGATCGCGCGCGGCGCGAGAAAGTCGAGGATCCAGTGCACGTCCTCCGCGGCCACGAAATGCAGCGTGCCGCGCAGCGGCCAGGTGCGGACGATCGTCCCCTCGGCCAGCGCACGCTCCACATCCGACTCGACGGCAGAGCGCATCCGCGCCCCGACGGCCCACAGCGCGCCGAGGTAATCCTGCGCCTGCATGCAGCCAAAGTGCGACACCACTTCGTGCGGCGTCGAAGCGCGCGGGCCGTCGAGGAGCTGATTGCGCAGGCGCTGCGCGGCGACGCTCATGGCGCGGCCACTCCAGGGAGACCACGGGAGCGCGCCCGGTCGTCTCTCTTCAGAGCCACCGCACCGTGAAGTCGATCAGCCACCGCTGGAGCTTCCCGCCGTACGGCGGGAAGAGCAGCTCGATCGTGCTGAACGGCAGTCGCTGATCGAGCACGCCGCGCGCGTTCGAGAACGCCTCGAAGCCGAAGAAGCCGTGCGCCTTGCCGACGCCGCTCTGTCCCACGCCGCCGAACGGCAGCTCGAGCTGATAGAAGTGGATGAGTGTGTGATTGATGGCCGTGCCGCCGGCGCGCGTGCGGGCGAGGATCTCGCGCACCACCTTGCGGCTGCGGCTGAAGGCGTACAGCACCAGCGGCTTCTCGCGCGCCTCGATGGCCGCGAAGGCGTCGCTGAGTGAGCGGTACGTCATCACCGGAAGCACCGGACCGAAGATCTCCTCCTGCATCACCGCCGCGCTCGGGTCGACGTTCGACAGCACGGTCGGCTCGATCTCGCGTCCGTGGCACGCTCCGCCGTACTCCACCTTCGCGCCGCCGGCCACGGAGTCGTCGATGAGCGTCTTCAGGCGCGCGGCGTGGCGGTCGTTGACGATGATGCTGCGCGAGCCGTCGTCGCCGAGGGCCTCGATCGAGGCGCGGAGCTTCGGGAGGAACGCGTCGCGGATCGACTCGTCCACGAGCAGGTAGTCGGGCGCGACGCAGATCTGGCCGGAGTTGAGAAACTTTCCCCAGGCGATCTTCTTCGCCGCCTCGTCGAGGTTCGCCGTGCGGTCGACGATCACCGGCGACTTCCCGCCCAGTTCCAGCGTCACCGGCGTCAGGTGCTCGGCGGCGGCCTTCATCACCACGCGGCCGACGGCGGGGCTGCCGGTGAAGAAGATGTGGTCCCACCTTTTGCGCAGCAGTTCCTGCGACACCGAGGCATCCCCTTCGACGACCGCCACCTCGCTCTCGGGAAAGAGGTCGCCGAGGATGCGCTTCATGCACGCGGTCGACGCGGGCGTCATCTCGGACGGCTTGAGCACCGCGCAGTTGCCGGCGGCGATCGCGGAGACGAGCGGTCCGAGGGTCAGGTTGAAGGGGAAGTTCCACGGGGCGACGATCAGCACCACGCCTTTCGGCTGGTAGACGATCGTCGAGCGCGAACCGAACAGCGCCAGGCGCGTCCCCACGCGGCGCGGGCGCATCCAGCGGCGGAGGTGGCGGATGGCGTGACGCGCCTCCCCCACGACGGGATAGATCTCGGAGAGGTCGACTTCCGCGGGAGGCTTGCGGTAGTCCTCCCACATCGCGGCGAGGATCTCGTCGCGCCGCGCCCTCAGCGCGCGCTCGAGCTTGCGGAGCTTCTCGATGCGTTGCGCCGCCGTCGTGGATCCGACGGCCGCGCGATTGGCTTGCTGGAGGTCGTAGATGCGGTCGATGGCCGCGGTCACCAGGCGATTCTAGTGGAGGACAGGCAATCCTGCCTGTCCTCGCGCCGCAACGAGGACAGGCAGGATTGCCTGTCCTCCACCGACTTCTACGGGAAGATCACTTCCGCGACGTCCGTGATCAGCAGGTGCACGAACTGGCCGCTGACGTGCTCGCGGCCGCCGATGTCGACCTTGTAGCGCTCCTGGCAGGTGTCGGTGAAGAGCACGTCGTGCACCTCGCCGTTCTTCAGCGTGAGCGTCATCTTCGCGGCGTTGTCGGTGCAGCACGAGCCCGCGGGGACGATCTGCGCCGGGCCAACGAGGCGCGCCATCTGCGACTTGTTGATGCTCACCTTCGAGCTGTCGGCGATCTTGCAGAAGTCCTCGGACTCCGACTCGATGTAGCCGGTGAACGCGAGCGGATAGCCGAACTTCAGCGACTCGTTGTCGAGGTTCTTCACCTCGCCGTTCGTGAGGCGCACCGTCACGGTCGGCGTCGGCGTCAGGCGGATCGTCAGCGCCGTCGGCGCGCCGGGCGTGATGCGCGTCGAGAACGGGAGGTAGCCGGAGCGTTTGGCCTCGACGAGGATCGACCCATGGCCGGTGGCGTTCTTCAGGTCGAAGCGTCCCTGCGTATCCGTGGCGTCGAAGCGCTGGCCGGTGGAGAGCTCCACGCCGACGACAGGCTGGCCGGTGACGTTGTCCAGCACCACCCCGCTGATGTTGACCGTGAATTCGACCCCCGGCGAGCGGTGGGCAACGGAACGGCGTTTGGCGGCGGAGGCGGGAACGGCGAGTACGGCGGAAACGAGCAGAGCAGCAGCCAGAGTACGAGAGAGCTTGGCGGGATTCATGGATCTCCTTGCGTTTTGATGCGGCATCGAGAGGGACGCCACCGAGTGTCGCGATGGTACCACCTGAATGAAGGTTATACGTACAAATCAACGGTCACGTTGGGGCGAGCGTATACTCCGCTCGCCTCACTGGCCGACCGCAGTCACCCATCCGGAGGATTTATGCGTTTCTTCGCCCTGACCGGCACCGCCGCGCTGCTGCTCGCCGCGGCGTGTACGACCACCACCATCAGCACCCCGTCCCCCACCCCCGCGCCCGACACGGCGGCGCAGACGGAGTCGACACAGACGATGACCAGCACGCAGACCTCACCACCC
Organism: Thermoanaerobaculia bacterium; assembly: GCA_036375135.1. GTDB lineage: Bacteria > Acidobacteriota > Thermoanaerobaculia > Gp7-AA8 > Gp7-AA8 > QHVT01. Next base: position 4,557 of record DASUSL010000026.1, read on the forward strand.
GCCACGCCCGCCGGCCCGACCGCCGAGGAAGCCGCGCGCTTCGTCCAGGACGCGGAGGCGCGGCTGGCGAAACTGAGTGAAGACCAGCAGCGCGCTGCCTGGGTGCAGTCGACCTACATCACGCACGACACGCAGATCATCGCCGCGCGTGAGAACGAGCGGCTGATCGCGGCCGGCGTCCAGCTGGCCAAGGAAGCGGCCCGCTTCGACAGCCTGGAGCTCCCGTACGACCTCCGCCGCAAGCTGAACCTGATCAAGCTCTCGCTCGTCTCGCCCGGGCCGTCCGATCCCGCGCTCACCGCCGAACTGGCCCGCCTCGCGGCGGAGCTCGAGGCGGCGTACGGCTCGGGCGAGTACTGCCCGCCGGGCAAGTCGGGCGACGACTGCCTCGACGTCAACGAAATCTCGAACATCATGCGCACGAGCCGCGACCCGAAGAAACTGCTCGAGGTCTGGCGCGGCTGGCACACCATCTCCCCGCCGATGCGCGACAAGTACACGCGCTTCGTGTCGCTGATGAACCAGGGCGCCGGAGAGCTGGGCTACTCCGACGTCGGCGCGCTCTGGCGCTCGAACTACGACATGCCGCCGGACGCCTTCGCCGCGGAGATGGACCGGCTCTGGAACCAGGTCAAGCCGCTCTACGACTCGCTGCACTGCTACGTCCGCACGAACCTCTCGAAAAAGTACGGCGCGGACGTGGTCTCGCCCGACGGCCCCATCCCGGCGCATCTCCTCGGCAACATCTGGGCGCAGGAGTGGGGCAACATCTACGACGTCGTGGCGCCGCCGAAGGCGACCTCCGGCTACGACCTGACGCAGATTCTCCAGAAGCGCAAGGACATCGACGCGCTGGAGATGGTCCGCTTCGGCGAGCGCTTCTTCACCTCCCTCGGCTTCGAGAAGCTGCCGCAGACGTTCTGGGAACGCTCGATGTTCGTGCAGCCGCGCGACCGCGACGTGGTCTGCCACGCCAGCGCCTGGGACATCGACAACGTCGACGACCTGCGCCTGAAGATGTGCATCGAGAAGACGGCCGAGGACTTCACGACCGTGCATCACGAGCTGGGACACAACTTCTACCAGCGCGCGTACAAGCACCAGCCGTACCTCTACAAGAACAGCGCGAACGACGGCTTCCACGAGGCCATCGGCGACACGATCGCGCTCTCGGTCACTCCGGCGTACCTCGTCAAAGTGGGCCTGATCGACAAGGAGCCGCCGCCGTCGGCCGACATCCCGCTGCTGCTGCGCGACGCGCTCGACAAGATCGCCTTCCTGCCGTTCGGACTGCTGATGGACAAGTGGCGCTGGGGCGTCTTCTCCGGACAGACGTCGCCCGCGCAGTACAACAAGGCCTGGTGGGACCTGCGCCTGCAGTACCAGGGCATCGCCCCCGCCGGCACGCGCGGCGAGGAGGCGTTCGATCCCGGCGCGAAGTACCACATCCCGGCGAACGTCCCGTACGCGCGCTACTTCCTGGCGCGCATCCTCCAGTTCCAGTTCCACCGCGCGCTCTGCGACACGGCCGGCTACAAGGGCCCGCTGAACCGCTGCTCGATCTTCGAGAACAAGGAAGCGGGCGCGCGTCTGGCGAAGACGCTGGAGATGGGCGCGAGCCGCCCCTGGCCGGACGCGCTGGAAGCGCTCACCGGACAGCGGCAGATGGACGCCACGGCCATCGTCGACTACTTCAAGCCGCTCGCGGAATGGCTGGAGACGCAGAACCGCGGCAAGCAGTGCGGCTGGTGAGCTGAGACTTGCCTCGCTCCGTCGCCGTCGTGTTCGATCCGGACTTCTCCAGCGCGCTGGAGAAGCTCGCCTTCCACACTCCGGTGTGGATGGTCGATACGCCGGAGAACCGCGCGGCGGCGGAGGAGGCGTGGCGCAACGCGATCGAGTGGCCGCACATCTCGGTGACACTGTTCCGCGACTACGACTGGCCGACGCTGCTCTACCAGATCGCCCTGAACGAAAAGTTCGACGCGCTGGAAGTGCTCGGCTCCCCGCTCTCGGCGGAGGCACGCACCGCGCTGGAGGCGGCCGGCTTCGTGCGCATTCACGAGACGGAAAACGGCTTCCGCGCGAGACGTTAGCGGAGCGCCGGCGTCC
>DASUSL010000027.1:0-29429 GCA_036375135.1 Thermoanaerobaculia bacterium
CGCGCGGGCCCGGCCTGTGGTCTGAGAACCCCCCGGCCCCGGCTGTCACGTTGTCTTGTTCGAGGTGCGGGGCGCGGCATTGGATCGCTCCGTTGAGCGTGGAGACGTTCATGTCCAGCCCGAGCCAGATTTGCGTATACCCCACTCCCGACAGAGTAATGACCCAACTGGTGTCCATGACGGCGTCTACGGTGACGTGCGTGGCACTCGCAGGTACGGTAATCGGCATGGCCGTGCCTTCCCGGCTGTGAGGCCAGTTGAGCAGAGCGCTGCGGACGGTCGGAGCAAGCCGCATCACCGGGCCCGGCGCCAGCGTGCGTGAGCCGAGCGGCCCTTCTGTGTAAAGTCCTTCGAACGCAGGGGAGTACTGCCTCGTGCAACAGGCTGCGAGTGACAGCGTGACGAACAGGAGAGACAGAGCGTGCGAACGGCGCATTGGATCCTCCAGCGTGCGACTGGTCTACGTCGCCAGTTCGAGTAGACGGACCGGCCGTCGTGTTTCCGGACAGCGAGATTCACACTCCGTGCAGCGCGTCCCGCCGGCCGGTCTCCTTCTTTACCCGCCCTTTACTGCACATGCACGGTTGCACCTCCTGGCCGGTCCAGGATGCATCCATGCAACTGTTCGCCACCCTCGACGCCACCGAGGTCGTCGTCGTCGCGCGGGTCGTCACGGCGGCCGAGCGGTTGCACCTCGCGCGCGTGGCGCGCGTCGTCACGCGGCTCGGCAACGGCTGGCTGTATCCGTTCCTCTCGCTGCTGCTCATCGCGTTGGGCGCGTCTCCGCGCGTGCTCGTCGCCATCACCTGCAGCCTGCTCCTCGCGTTCGCGGTCTACCCGCGGCTGAAAACGTCGCTGGGGAGACAGCGGCCGTGCGACTACGCGCCGGCGCTCGTCCGAGACGTCGCGCCGCTCGATCACTACTCCTGTCCCAGCGGGCACGCCATGACCGCGGCCGCGTACGCGACGCCGCTGGTCGTGGCCTGGCCGGCCATGCTGCCGTTCGCGATCGCGCTCTGCGCCGTCGTCGGCTGGTCGCGCGTGGCCCTCGGCCATCACTACGTCAGCGACGTCCTCGCCGGCGCGCTGCTCGGACTCCTCGTCGCCACTCCCGTCGCCGTGGTGCTGCTCTGAGCCGGTTCCCGCTCCCGCATCGTCCGCGGCTCTGGGGCGTGGCCGTCTCGCACTATCAGGTCGAGGGGAACGATCCCTGCGACTGGACCGAATGGACGCGCGCCAGCGAGCCGTGCGGCGAGGCGGTCGACGCGTGGACGCGCTACGAGGAAGACGCGCTGCTCGCGCATCGCGCCGGCGCGAACTCCTTCCGCTTCTCCGTCTCCTGGAGCCGCGTCGAGCCGCGGCGGGGCCAGTTCGACGAAGCCGCGCTGGCGCGCTACCGCCGCTTCGTCGACCGGCTCGTCGCGTACGGCCTCGAGCCGGTGGTCACGCTCTTCCACTACACGCACCCGCTCTGGTTCCACGAAAAGACGCCGTGGACTTCCACCGCCTCGGTGCTCGCCTTCAGCCGTTTCGCGGGACGCGTGGCCGACGCGCTCGGCGACGCGGTGCGCTTCTGGATCATCCTCAACGAGCCGCTCGTCTTCATGCTGGCCGGCTACCTCGACGCGCAGATTCCGCCGGGACTGGCCGACACGCGCACGCTCAACCGCGTCTTCGACAACCTCCTGGCCGCGCATTGCGCCGCGGCGGGGGAGATCCGCGTGCGCATCCCGCGCGCGGCGTTCTCGGTCGCGCACAACATGATGGGCTTCGCGCCGGAGCGCGAGTCGAATCCGCTGGACGGCCTGCTCGCGCGCACCGCGCACTCGATGTACAACCGCGGCATCCTGGAGGCCTTCGGCACGGGACGCTGGAAGTTCCTCATGCCGCCCGCGACCACGATCCGCGGCCGCCGCGACGAGCTTCCCGCGTGGACGGACGCCTTCGGCATCAACTTCTACTCGCGCCTGCACCTGCGCTGTCCCGGCCGCACGCGCGTCATCGGCGATTTCGACTATCACGACCGCACGGGCCTCGGCCTGACCGACAACGGCTGGGAGATCGCACCGGAGATCCTCGGCGGCCTGATCGACGAGGCCGCGCAGATCGACCGCCCGCTGCTCATCACCGAGAACGGCCTCGCCGACGCGAGCGACCGCTTCCGCCCCGAGTTCCTGCGCATGCACTACGACGAGATCGTGAAGGCGGAAGCGCGCGGCATCCCCATCCACGGCTACTTTCACTGGTCGCTGCTCGACAACTACGAGTGGCTCGAGGGCTACGAGCCGAAGTTCGGCCTGTACGCCGTGGACCGCGGCACGATGACGCGCACGCCGCGGCCGTCGGTGGAGGTTTTCCGGGAACTGGGGCGTGCCTATCTGTCATCCCGGGCCGCGCCACCGGCGCAGAATCCCCTGCTGACCACGCGCTGATGCCTACGTTCGCGCCAGGTATCCGGGAGGGAGTCCGATTTGCCAGCGGCCGATCTCGAAAGCGATCCAGGCGAATAGGGCGTGCGCGAATCGGATCTCGCGATCACGATCTCCCTCCGCGGGGAATCGCTCGCGCCTCACTCGTGCAAATGCATCGAGGAATCGCTGTCGTATATCAGCATCGGTGACGGGCTCGTGATCGGCGACGTTCCGCACGTCGGCGAGAGCGAGGATCATCTCCCGTAACGGTGTCATCTCACGAGCACTCAACGCCTCTTTCGTGAGCAACTTCAACTTCGACCACTTGTTGTGCTTTCGAATCTTCTCCGGTGAATCCTCCCAACGAGTCGCGGCGGCGATCACGAGCAGGTCGTACACGAGGATGCAGCCATCGTTGAGTATCGCCTTGAAGCGTTCGGAGGCGTTGTGCTCGTGCAGGAAGCGTTGGATGTGCTCCTGCTTGATGTAGTCGAAGACCAGCACGGCTCCGATTCTAAGGGGGGTGCCCAACGACTCTCGTTCGCGCGGGCTTCCTTCGGCCTTCACCCTTTCTTTACCCGTTGCACAAACTCCGCTGCACGTCGATGTCCGACAGTGAGCCATGCTGCTCGCGGACTTTCACATCCACACCACCTGGTCGGACGGGAAGCTGTCCATCGCCGAAGTGGTCGACCTCTTCGGCCGCGCCGGCCATGACGTCATCGCCATCACCGATCACGTGGTCAACACCGACACGGTGATCGGCAAAGCCACGCGGCGCTTCGGCCTCACCATCACCGCGGAGAACTTCGGCGCGTACCGCGAGGAGATCGAGCGGGAGAAGAAGCGCGCGCTCGACCGCTACGGCATGGTGCTGATCGCCGGCTTCGAGCTGACGCAGAACCGCGTCACGCACAGGACCTCCGCGCACGTGCTGGCCCTCGGCGTCGACGAGTTCATCTCCGCCGACGGCACGGTCGAGGAGATGCTGGCCCGCGCGCAGGCGAAGAGCCGCGTGGTCGTGGCCTGTCACCCGCACGAGCAGTCGGACTGGTTCTCCAACACCTTCTACCTCTGGAACCGGCGCGACGAAGTGCAGCACCTCGTCGACCTGTGGGAGCTGGCCTGCCGCTGGGACCTTTTCCCGCCCGTGGCCCGCGCGCGGCTGCGCTACATCGGCAACAGCGACTTCCACCGCCCCGAGCATCTGTACGCGTGGAAGACGCTCCTGCCGTCGCGCGCGAACGAGCTGGCGGTGTTCCGCGCGCTGAAGCAGGGGAGCGGACTGGCGGTCACGCGCCTCGAGCAGACCTGCGAGGTGAGCGCGTGATCTTCGCCCTCCTCGCCCTCCTCGGCACGCTGCTGACGACCATTCAGGTGCTGCTGGTGCGGCGCTTCCGCGCGCAAACATCCGGGGCGCGACTGCGTCCCGAATTCGTCTCCATCCTGAAGCCGGTGTGTGGACTCGATGACGAACTGGAAGAGAACCTGCGCTCCTTCACGCAACTGCATGGCATGCGCTACGAGGTCATCGTCTCGGCCGAGGAGTGGGAGGATCCGGCGCTCGAGCTCGTGCGGCGCGTGATGCGCGAACATCCTCGCGCGCCGTTCCGGATCGTCGTCGATGGCGGCTCGCGCACGGGCGTCGTCAATCGCAAGGTGGAGCGACTCATCGCCGCGGCACGTGTGGCGAAGGGCGACGTCTTCTTCATCAGCGACTCCAACGTGCGCGTCGAGCGGGACGACTTCATGCGCACGCTGGCCGCGCTCGACGACCCGCGCACCGGATGCGTGTCCAACGTCTTCACCGGCGCCGGCGCGCGGACGCTCGGCGCCACCATCGAATCGCTGCATCTCCTCGCATTCGTCGCGCCGGGCGCGGTGCTCGCCGCGGCGGCGAAGGTGCCGTGCGTGGTCGGCAAGTCGATGGCCATCACGCGTGCGGCGCACGACGCCATCGGCGGCTTCGCACGCTTCCGCCGCGTGCTGGCCGAAGATCAGGCCATCGGGCTGGCGGTGCGTGAGGCGGGGTACGCGGTCGTGCTGTCGCCGGTCGTCGTGCGCAACGTCGTCGTGACGCGCAGCGTGCGCCGCGCGGTCGACCGGCAGGTGCGCTGGAACAAGATCCGGTACTCGTTCTCGCATCCGCTCTACGTCGCGGAGCTGGTCCTCAACCCGCTGCCGTTCGCACTCATCGCCGCCTTCGCCGCGCCGGCGTTCCCGATGTTCATCCTCGGCGCGCGCTGGCTCCAACTCGCCATTCTCGATCGTACGCTGCGCGCGGGACTGACGTGGAAACAGCTCGCGGCCGTGCCGCTGCTCGATGCGCTGATGCTGTACGCCTGGTTCGTGCCGTTCTTCTCGAACGAGGTCACGTGGCGCGGCTATCGCGCGCGCATCGGACGCAGAACGGAGATGATCGAGCTGGCGGCGTGAGCGCGGTATGTTAGCCGCACCATGCTCGAGAACGACCTGATCCATCACGTAGTGCACGCGGCGGCCGTCGATGCGGCCGTGTTCGAGCTTCGTCCCGACTACCGCGCGGTGTTGCTGGCCGTCGACGGGCTCGAGCCGGGGGCGAGCGACGAGCGCAGCGATGCGCTCCTGCGCGAGGCGGAGTCGTTCGCACGCAAGGCACTCAGCGAGTGCCCCGTGGAGGAGCTGGCGCATGTTGCGGCGTGGCGGGACGCGTACCGCGCGTTCGGCGCGAAACCGCAGCGCACGCGCAACAGTCTGGAAGCGCTCGTGCGCCGCGCCGCGGATGGGCTGCCTCGCGTGAACCGGCTCACCGACATCTACAACGCCGTCTCCGTGCTGCACCAGATCCCCCTCGGCGGCGAGGATCTCACTCGCTATCGCGGTGCGCCGCGGCTCGTGCGGGCCACCGGCGAGGAGCGCTTCGATACCGTGACCGGCGGGGAGCCGCTCATCGAGCATCCCGATCGCGGCGAAGTGGTCTGGCGCGATGAGGAGGGCGTCACCTGCCGCCGCTGGAACTGGCGCCAGGGACGGCGCACGCAACTGACCGGCGACACGACCAGCGCGCTGTTCATCCTCGACGCTCTCGAGCCGCTGACCGACGACGCGCTCCGCGCCGCCGCCGACGACCTCGCCGACCGCCTCACCCGCCTCGGCACCGACGTGCGAGTGGCACGCCGCTGTATCAGGCACGATCAGGCAGGAACTTGATCGGTTCAGGCGGGGGGTGCGGTGGCGCGAATGCGGGCGCGCCTCATGGCGCGCCCGCGGATCTACCTTGTTACTGCGTCATCGTGGTCGTGCTGGACGCCAGCGCCTTCCTGGCCACCTTCGCCGCCGCTCTGGCCGCGCGATCGGCCGCGTTCTTTGCGGCTTCCTCGGGCGTTGGTTTCCGCTGCTTACCCAGCGCACGGCGCATGTCGGCGACGTGCGGCTTGAGGTGCGCGTAGCGGCGCTGCTTCGCCAGACGCTGCGCCAGCGAGTACGTCGTCAGCGCCTCCGTGCCGGCCACGTTGCGCGCGGCGGTGGTGCTGTAGCGGATGAACTGCGCCAGCGCCTCGAGCTCGTCGGCCAGCGGCACGTACGCGTCCGCGTACGCCACGAGGTCGCGGATCTCGGCCGGCGGGGTGCCGTCCGCGCGCACCAGGGCCGTCTGGTTGGCGACCGCGATGTTGGTCAGCTCGATGAACTCGGGCGAGACCGACGCGGCCTGGCTCAGCCTCTGCGTCGCATCGGAGGTCTCGGGAATCGCGAAGCGCGGGATCTGCTCCCGCCACTTGCGCAGTTCCTCGACGCGCAACTGCGCTGCCTCGGTGTGATTGTTCTGGACTGTGACGGGAACGACGACATCTTCCTTCTCAATGCTGCTCATACAAATTCTCCTTCTTTCTTTTCTTCGACTGTGCGGGTGGATCAGAGCGCGCAGGTCGAAAAGAAAGGAGGAGCACGGCCCTGGAGACTGCGCCGTGGAACGCGGACCTCGGCGGGGCGCGGTGTGCGCCTGCGCCGGAGAAGGGCGGGGATGATGCGGTCGGAGATGCGCGGCTGCCGGGCCACGAGGAACGCGCGGACGAACAGGGGCCGCGGCGTGAGGACGATGCGCGGCCGGCCGTCGGACGGCTGTTCCGGCACGAGGTCCCCCGTGTAGAGGCCGCCGAGGACGTCGACCTGTGCGAGGACGATGTCCCTCACGGCGAGGGGGATGTATTTCTCGACGGCCTCACAGCGTTCGGTCGCCATCTCCATGAGCTCCGGCACGTCGCCGCGCTGCTGTTCCGGTTCCCGCTCCAGGGCCTGGCCCGCCACGGCCAGCTCGCGCCACGCCGTGACGAGCCGCGACGAGGCCACGGCCATCCGGCGCACCGCGCCGTTGAGCCGCCGGGCGGTGCGAACCGGACGGCGCTCGCCGCAGCGCCCGGCGTCCGCGACGGTGTGAATGGTGGAAAGGATCAGACTGGCCGCCGAGTCCAGCGCCCGCTGGGCCCGCCGGTACGGACGGACCCATTCCGGCCGCGTCCCCTGGGGACGGCGGCTCGGGCGGCATGCACCGCCAGCGGCGCCTTTCGGCGCACGTGCTGAGCCCGTTCTGTTCATTGGAAAAGAAAGTGCGCCAGGTTGAGCTCGTTTGTCAACTAGAAGTTACTGAGGTCAGTTTCTGCGATGATTCCACCCATCGATCAGGCCGGAATTTGCAGCGGTTGGCGCTGAGTCATCGATGAGTGGGATCAACTCATCGATCAGTGGAATCGAGTCGTCGATCAGTGGAATCGAGTCGCCGATCAGTCGGATCGAGTCGCCGATCAGTCGGATCGAGTCGCCGATTGATGGGATCGAGTCATCGATCAGTTGATTCGAGGTGCAGATCAGTCGATCCGAGGTGCAGATCAGTCGATCCGAGTTGCAGGTCAGTCGATCCGAGTTGCGGGTCAGTCGATTCGAGCTGCCGGTCAGTCGATTCAAGCCATCGATCAGTCCGGTCGAGTCACCGGTGAGTTCGGTTTGAGCCGCCGGTCAGTTGATTTGAGCCATCGGGCAGTCGATTCGAGCCATCGGGCAGTCGATTCAAGCCACCGGGCAGTCGATTCGAGCCGTCGGGCAGTTAACCCGAGTCATTCGTGACTCGGGTCGAGCCATCCGTGTCGACTTTCCCAGTGCCTGATGCTCGAAGCTGACGGATGCTTCGGTGACGGCTGGTCAGGCTGACTCGGCGAGACCCGACTGGCGGTCGCGCTCGATCGCCATCGCCGCGGTGCGCGTGATCATTTCCGTCAGTTCGCGGTCGACCGGGCTCGGGTCGCGGACGAAGCGATAGTAGTTCGCGAAGGTGCCCAGCACCCGGCCGTCGCTGCCATGGATGGGGGTGGACCAGCAGGCCCGGAGGCCGTGCTGCAGCGCGAGGTCTTTGAAATTCGCCCACAACGGGTTGTTGGCGATGTCGAAGACGGAGACGGTCTTGTCGTGGAACGCGGCGGTGCCGCAGGAACCGACCTCCGGCCCGATCTCGAGGCCGTCGATCGCCTCGTTGTAGTCCCGCGGCAGGGACGGGCCGGCACCGTGCAACAGCCGGCGCCCCTCGGGGTCGAGGATCAGGATCGACGCGAGCATCCCCGAGGGAGTGAGGCTCTCCACAGCGCGCACCAGTTCGTCGAGCGTCTCGCGGAGCGGCGTCCCGGAAGCGATCATCGCGGTCAGGCGCCCGCGCACCTGGTCGAGGGCCTGGCGGTGTTCGTCAGCGAGAGCTGTCATCGAGCGCGGCAGTTGCAGAACGCGTACCGGCACCGGCGTGCGCGTCGCACGCCGGTGCCTCAGGCGGTTCGTTACTGGATCTGCGTCGAGGTGATCATGACGCGGGGGAAGGGGATGCGTTTCGGGGGCCAGCAGCCGGCCGCCAGACAGGCGTCGTACCAGATCTCCTGCGTACCTTGCGGGGAGACTTTGCCGCCGACGACGACCGAGCCGTAGTAGGCCGCGTTACCGGTCGACTCGTAATTGCCCTCGTTGTAGACCACCCCTTCGATGGAGATGGGCTGATGGCCGCCGCCGCCGTCGATGAGGGCCAGTGCGCCGCGGCCGTCCCAGGCGTTGGTGGCGCACTGTTCCTGTCCCTCTTTCGAGGCCACGGCGCTGGCCGAGCAGGAGATGAGCGCGCCCGTGGCCTCGTCGTCGACGGTCTTCTTCGCGAAGACCGAGGAGCTGGCGGTGGGGTTGTCCCAGTACGCCTGCAGGTTCTCCTTCTGGCCGGCGTAATGGATGTTGATGTACGGCTCGAACGGCTCGGAGCAGTTGCAGTTCGGCGTGCTGATGTTGTTGCCGACGGTGCAGCCGGGGTAGTACGGGAGCGGGAGGTACTCGGTCACGTCCGTGTTGTCGCTGGCGCGCCGCACTTTCTTCGACTGCACGCAGACGTCGAAGAACTCGTTCTTCGCGCTGCCGCCGTTGCTCCAGGGGAGATCCTGGTAATCCCACTGATTGTTGTAGGCCTTGTCGCGGACGTAGTTCCCGGCGCCGTCGGTGGTGAAGTTCTTGATGACCTGCGTGCCGCTGGAGGCCTCGTTGACGCGGCGGTAGCCGATGTCGCGGTACGGCTCGGGGGGCTGGTTGTACCAGCCGTCCTCGCCGTCGCAGCCGGCGCCGGTGGTCTTCATCGATTCGACGTTCATGTAGACGACGCCCTTCGCGCCGCATGGATTGCCGTCGCCGGGCACGAGCTTGCCCGGTCCGCCGCGCTGCGGGTTCATGGCGTTCTTCGTCTCGAAGAAGAAGAAGCCCTCGTTGTCCTTGATCCAGTCCTGCATCGACTTCGTCTCGAGGCCGTTCGTGTACGTATCGCCGGCCACCCACTGCAGGTAATAGACGCCCTTCTGGCCGCGGGCGCTCAGCGCCGCCGCTTTCCAGAAGTCGTAATCGAAGCGCGGCACGCGGACCTGTTTGTAGCTCGGCCGGTTGTCGTAGGTCTGGTTCTGGAAGTAGTGATAGGGGTTGTTGATCGAGGTCGAGAAACTGCCCGCATTGGCCGCGGTCGCGTACGGCCAGGGATGCGGGCCGGCCGGGGCCGTGCCCGTGTCTTTCCCCTTGAGCGTGCCGCGGGTGCGCACGTGGAACCAGGGGTCGGTCACGGGACGGTGGAGCAGTTCCACGATCCAGTTGCGGTTGTTGTAGTTGGGATACGGCGCGCCGACACCCGTGGAGATCGGATAGGCGGTCGGCGTCACTTCCTTGTACGTCACCGCGCCGCCGTAGCTGTTGGTGTTGCCGGGCGTCGGATCCCACGCCGGCTCGGTGCCGCCGGAGGGACCGGTGGCGGAGACGATGCGGTATTCGTGCTGCGCGGCCAGGACCGGGTCGGTGGGACGCACGACCAGCCCCCACTGCGGATGCGCGTACGCGGTGTAGTTCTTGTTCTTCTCCCAGAGCACCGACGAGTCGAGGCCGTATTCGACGTACGGGCGGTCGTACGCGTCGAACCACGGCAGGGCCGTGACCTCGCGTTTGATGAAGAGCTCTTTCTCTTCCTCCGACTCGATGGCGCCCCAGTGCACTTCGTAGGCGCCGTTGGTGTCGACGCTGCCGAGGGCCTGAATGGCGCCGGAAGGGCCGGGCAGCGGGAACGGCGCCAGCACGAGGCGGCAGATCGACTGCGCCACCACCGCGTTCAGGCTGTTGCGCTTCTCGGCCGTGACGGCGATGGTGGCCACGCCGTAGCGCTGGCCGGCCACCCAGAAGCCGCCGATGAGTGAGCCGCCGACGTTGGGCGGCGCGTAGATGCGGATCGCGGTCACGCGGCCGCCGTCGGTGTTGTAGAAGAAGTTGTCGTTGAAGGTCTTGATGAAGGCGGTGGAGTCGGCGTTGCGCTCGTCGATGATGAGGATGTCGGCATTGGCCTCGTTGCCGAAGAACATGTCCTCCTCCTCCGGGCCGAACGGCGTGTCGAACAGCCGGCCGGAGGGGCGATAGACGCCGGTGTACGCGTTGACCTTGCGGGTGGTCTTGAAGTCGGCGTCGTTCGCCGGCAGCAGTCCGCGCTTCTCCGCGTTTTCCGGATCCTGGAACCATTGCACGATGGCCCTGGCTCCCGCCTCGGCCACGGCCGCGGTCTGGGTCTTGTTGCGCTCGTTGACCGAGATCGCGTTCTCCGTCTCCGAGATGGCGACGAAGCTGAGGCCGAGGAGGGAGAGGCCCACCATGACCATGAGCGAGACCAGGAGGGCGGAGCCGCGGTCGTGCTGGCCGCGGCGGCGTTTCCGGTTCATGCGCTTCGTGTGCTGCTTCATCATCTTCTCCACCTTTTATTTCGCCTTGCAGACCAGCGCGGTCGGTGTCGACGACGGCGTCGTGTACGTCACGTAGACCGTTCCGGAGTTGTCCAGGAGCGTCGGCGGGTTGTTCTTGGTGCCTTCCATGTTCATGCTCACGGTCAGCGTCGCTCCCGCGGTGACGGTCACCGGGGTGGCGAGGGTGAACGTGCGCGTGGCGGCCGAGCCGGCCGGCGTCGCGAGATTCATCGTCGTCGCGCCGACGGTGATCCCGTTCCACTGCCAGTTCGCCTGTCCGGTCCACTGAATCGAGAGCTCGGAGACGGTGATCGTCTCGGCGGTGTTGTTCTTGACGGCCAGGTTGATCTTCGGCTCGGCCGCCGCGCTGGTGGCGCTGACGCCGCAGGCGGCCATCTGCGTGGTGCAGCCGAACTGCGTCTCGGCGTCGCCGGCCTCGTGATAGTCGGTCGACACGGAGCCGATGGAGCTCGGCAGCGGAGCGCCGCCGGTGAAGAGGGCCGTCATCACGTACGTCTCGCCGGCCTTGATCAGCTTGTCGGTGCCGCTGGACGGCGTGATGGTCACGGTGCGCGGGCTGGCCGCGGTCGCGGGCGCGGTGAACGCGGCCGGGACGACGGCGCTGCTCGGCAGACGCACGCTCTGCCACGAGAGACCGGTCTGGCCCAGCCAGTTGATGGCGATCGTGTCGAGCGTGACGTCGGTGTCGGAGGTGTTGGTCAGCGTGATCTGCACGCGCGTGGTGTCTCCGATGATGTTGGAGATGCTCGAGCGCAGACGGCAGTCGGCCGACTCGGCCTGGACGTAGAACGGCAGGAACTCGGTGCAGTCGTCGGTCGTGACCTTGAAGCTGACCGGGTGCACTTCCCCATCCTCGATGTTCCACTCGAACTCGTACGGCGAGTCGAGCGGCTGGTAGGCGCCGCCGTCGACGGAGACGGAGGCTTCCTTGATCGGCTTGCCCGGATAGGCCTGCAGGCCGAGGGTGGTGACGCGCTGCAGCGGCGAGTCCATCGTGCCGAGGCCCGGGCCGTCGGCGTCGGCGATGACCTTGGCGCCGGTGACGCAGGCGCCCGGATAGGTCAGCGTGGCGGCCTCGCCCTCGATGCCGCACTGCTCGGCGGACACCTGGTACTCGTAGGTGTACTTCAGACCCGTGGCTACCTCGTGCTCGAGGAGCTTGTCTTTGTCGTCGGTGAAGGTGGTGGTGCCGTCGGTGACGGTGCCGAGGTCCACGGCCACGCCGATGGCGATGTTGTTCAGCTTCGTGGTGCGGCGGACCTTGTAGCGCATCACCTCGATCTCGGTCTCGGTGACGTCGCGCGTGACCTTGTCCCACAGCAGCGTGACCGGATCGCAGCGGTTGGCGATCGGGTCGCACGCGCTGGTGACGTGCGGCTTGAGGTTGGTCGGCTTCTTCGGCTTCTCCTCGGACTTGGCCTGCGCCGCGGTGGCGTTGGCCGCGGAGTAGTCGCTGATGGCCGAGGTGGCGTCGCCGGAGACGTTGTACTCCCCCTTGACGTTGCACCACTCGACCACCGCCACCTTGTAGAAGTAGTCCTGGCAGTTGGCCACGTGGTTGTCGGTGAAGGTGAAGCCGCCCGCGCCGTTGGCGATGATGCCCGGCGTGTTCTCGTCGAGCACGAGCGTGCCTTCGTTCTTGGCCGGATCGAAGTCGGCGTCGGTGTGGCGGTAGATGCGATAGCCCTTGGTCTCGGCCGGCGCGATCTGGAACGGCGCGGCGCCGCTCGAGCAGCTCGGCGCGCCGCTGGCGTTGGTCCCGGAGGGCGCGAACGAGATCTGGATGGCGTTCTTCTGGTCCGTGGTCACGGAGCTGATCGTCGGCGCGGCCGGCTTGGTGACGTTGCGCAGGTTCAGCGACGTCGGCGAGCCGGTGGAGACGGTCGTTCCGGCGGCGTTCGTCGCGGCCACGCGGAAGTAGTAGGTCTTGGAGAGGTCGAGCTGCGTGAGGTCGACGGCGTAGTACGTCTGCGTACCGGCCGGCAGCACGCCGCTGAACGAGCCGGACGCCGACGTGTCGTAGAGGACCGTGTAGGTCTCGTCGCCGCTGCCCGGCGCGGGAGCCCAGGTCAGGTAGGCCACGCCGCAGTAGCCGTTGCACGCGTTCTTGATGGTGGGCGGGCCGGGAGGATTGGTGTTGCTCTGGGGCATGCCGCGCAGGCCGAGGTTGCGGCCGACGATGGTGCTCTGGAGCGTGTACTGGCGATAGTTCGAGGCCACCGTGTCGGTGGGATTGGTGTAGTTGTAGTCGGCCTGCGGGTTCATGCCGACGATGGTGGCCGTGACGGCGCGCACTTTGCCGCGGATCAGGCGCGGTCCGATGATCACGTTGGCGTTGTTCGGGTCGTACTGCCCGAGGCCGCCCACGGTGGAGAAGTCGGTGATCTTGGTCTCGGTCAGGTCGCGCAGCGCGGTTTTCGCGGAGGCGTCTTCCCAGTACTTGAACTCCATGCTGCGGATGTTGTCCGCCAGCGCGGTGGTGACCACTTCGCCGGCGTCGTTGAGCGTGTAGCGCATCAGCGTGTACGGCGGGTACTTGTTGGTGAGATCGACGCCGGTGATGGTGATCTCGCGCTCCGGCTTGCCGCCCGGATACGAGTCGCGCGACGGCGCCCCGCCGTTGTTCACGTCGGCGAAGAAGCTGATCTTGTCCTTGTTCGCGGCGGCGTTGCCGGAACGGGAGACGAGCGCGTAGGTCACGATCTCGTCGTTACCGGTGGTGACGACGGGGAAGTGCTGTTTGCTGTTCTTCTCGTACTCGGTCTCGCGCCCGTGGTCGGGCGTGGTCGGGTCCTCGTAGTCGAAGTTCGCGCGGATGGTGATGGCCTTGTCGTGCGCGAACTCGATCTGCTCGTCGGGCTGCTCGTAGACCGGCGCGCCCGCTTCCTGCCACTCCACGGTGTTGTCGACGACGATGTCGCCGGTGCCGGTCTTCCAGACCGGGCTGCCGCCGCCGCTCTTGCCCGACTTGATGGCCTTGTAGACGTGGCCGTTGGCGGGGGAGGGGATGACCATCGTGCCGACGCTGTAGTCGGTGTTGGCCTTCCACGCCTGGAGGGAGCCGCCCGGAGGCGTGCCGGCGCGCTTGTAGTCGAAGCCGGCCATGCGCAGATCGGAGACCACCTTCTCGAAGGCGACGCGCGTGTTCTGCTGCATTTCGGCCGACTCGTTGGCCTGCTTGAACACGCGGTTGCTCTGGTCGTACAGGAGCAGCGCAATGATCATGACCGTGGCGAAGATGGCCACGGCCACGAGGATCTCCATGAGCGTGTAGCCGCGCTGCCGCTGGATGCTGCTGCTGAAGGTACGTACTTGCATCGTGATCTCCGGTGCTTACTGCGCCTTGACGGTGTCGAGGATGACTTCGCGTTGCCGCCGGTTCTCCAGCCACGACACGATGACTCGGATCTGCATGACGGAGGCGTCGCCGAACTTGGCCGGGGACGTCTCGCCCGCGCGCGGCATCATGATGACGGTCACCGCACCGTCGTCGAGCAGCGGCTTCTTGGTGGTGCCGTCGATGAGCGTCTGCTCGAGCTGGTTCTTCCACCCCTTGGTGAGGAACATCGGCCCGTTCGGGTTTTCCTTCTGCACGTCGGTGTACCCGGTCAGCGCCTTGGTGGAGCGGATGGCGGCGTTGGTGTACTCCTTCTGCGGGTTGCCGTACTTGATGGTGCTGCCGCCGACGGAGTCGCTGATGGCGAAGACCCCTTCGTAGATGTCTTCGTTGCTGAGCGGCTGCAGGTCTTCCATCACGCGCGTGCCGACGGCGATGGCCGTGGTCATCTGCTTGCCGCTGTAGACGTTCTTGCGTCCCCAGAGGAAGAGGCTGAGGATCGACATCAGCACCACGCCGAGGATGGCGATCGCCACCAGCAGCTCGATGAGGTTGTAGCCGCGCTGATTCTGCTTCGTCATTACGACTTGCTCTCCGTCGTCTTGATTTGTCCGGTGGTGGACATGTCGATCACCACCGTGTTGAGGATGTCTTTCCACTCGGTGCGGAGGGTGATCTTGCCGGCCGTCACGCCGGTGCCGCTGTAGTCGCCGGCCGTGCCGTCGGGACGGAAGTCGATGTCCGGCATCTGGTCGACCGGGTTGTCGCTGTCGTTGTAGGTGTTCGCGGAGAAGCTGATCGTCTCCGGCAGCGTGCGCACGCTCCGCCCCATGTCGTTGGCGGCGGTGCCCATGTTCAGGCGGGTCCAGGTCACGCCGAAGTCGCGCGACTGGAAGACCTCGTACTCACGCTCGCTGCGGAACTGCACCCGCACGTACGCGTTCTTGGTGATGGCGTGCTGGCGGAACGCGCGCAGGTCGCCGGTGAACGAGCGCAGCGCCGACCGCACGTGATTGCGTCGCTGGAAGTTGATGAACGCGGGGATGGTGACCAGGCTGAGGATGCCGATGATCGCGACGACGACCAGCATCTCCGTCACCGAGTATCCACGGCTGCTGCGCATGTTCATGGCCGGCTCCCTTGAGCGAGCGCTGTGCCACGCGGTCAAGTGATTGAGGGCGCAGTGGTTGGGGTTTGCTCGCCGCCGCGATGATACGCGCAACTGTTACGAAAGGTAACAGCCTGGAAACGTAGGACAGGCTTCAGCCTGCCCCGGGCAGGCTGAAGCCTGCCCTACGTTCGAGAGCGGCAGCAACGCTGCCGCAGTCCAGATCAGCGGGGCAGCTCGACGACCGCCACCGCCCCCTTCCCCTTTTCCCCCGTGAGCCGCATCGCGCCGCCGTGCAGCAGCACGATCTTCCGCGCCAGCGGCAGTCCCAGCCCGTAGCCGTTCGGCTTCTGCGACTGGAAGGGGAGCATGAGGCGCGGGACGTCGGTGGCGTCGATGCCGACGCCGTCGTCCTCGACGCGCACCTGCGGCGGATCGCCGTCCGCGACGACGACGCGCACGGCGCCGCTCCCTTTCTCGCGCACGGAGTCGACGGCGTTGCGCACGAGGTTGTCCAGCGCGCGCACGAGCAGCGCGCGGTCGCCCTGCACCGTCACCGCGGCGCCGCCGCACGTCAGCGGCACCTCTCCCGCGTCGATGCGCTCGCACACTTCGCGCGTGAGCTCGAGCAGGTCGATGCGATGCCGGTCGATCTTCATCGGCCGCGCGAACGCCAGCAGCCGGTCCACCGCCTCGGCCAGCAGCGCCGCCTCGCGCTCCGACTTCTCGATCGCGCGCGCCGTGTCGTCGAGCGTTCCCGCGCGCCGCGCGAGCTTGAGGTAGCCGAGCATCGTGGAGAGGGAGTTGCGGAACTCGTGAGCGATGCCGGCGGAGATCTCGCCGAGGTCGGCCAGCGTCTGCAGGTCGCGCACGCGCGCCTCCAGCTCGCGGTACGGCGTGAGATCGGTGAAGAGCGCGAGCAGCGCGAGGAAGCGCTGCCCCGCGTCGATGAGCGGCACCGTGGTCAGTCCGATGAGCTGCGATCCCACCGCGATCTCCGCGCGCGTGAGGGCCGCGCGATCGCGCACGGCATTCATCAGCGCCGCGGTGAAATCGTTCGTCCCCAGCGCCGCGGAGACCTGCACGCCGGCCAGATGCGCATCGCCGGCGCGGAGGATCTCGCGCGCCGAGGCGTTGAGGTCGACGATGTTGCCGTTCGGATCGAGCGCGAGAAAACCCGAGGTCAGGCTGCGCGTGAGCGCGGAGGTGATGCGCTCCAGATCGTCCGCGCGGATCTTCTGCGCGTCGTGCAGCTCCTGCAGCTCCTGCTTCTGCGCCTTGAGCAGGTCGATCGAGGCGCGGAAGGTGTCGATGAGGTACTCCTGCTCGTCGACGTGCGGCGCGCGCTCGCGGATCTCCGCCGCCGAGTCGAGCATCTGCTCGATCGGCCGCGTGATGCGCGGCAGGTAGAGCCAGAGCAGCAGCGCGCCCGCGGCGACGGCCGCCAGCGACACGCCCGCGGTGAGAAAGAACGTGCCGCGCAGCGTGCGCACGCGCCCTTCGTCGAAGACGAGGATGAGTGTCCCCGCCGGCGTGACGCGTTGCACGGTGGCCACGCCTTCGGTCTCGGGGACGACACCCGTGGTGATGCGGCGGCCGTCCGCCATGAGGATGGCCGTGCCGGCCACGCCGTAGCGCGCGCGGATCGCGGAGAGCTGCAACTGGGCGACGTTGCGGTCGAAGCCGGCCGCGAGGTCGCCCGCCGCGACGTTGGCGATCGTCTCCCGCTCCGCGGCGATGGAGTCGGTGGTGTGCTCGAGGAAGCTGCGCAGGAAGAGGAGCAGCAGGACGATGAGGATGCCCAGGAAGCCGACCAGCGCGCCGAGGAAGAGGCGCACGTCGCGACGGAAGCTGAGCTTCGTCAGCCGCCGAGGAGCAGTTTCATCCACAAGTCCCACAGTGTAGGGCCGAAGAAGAGCACCACCAAAAAGGCCAGGCCGAGGAAGACGCCGAACGGCACCGCCACCTGCATCCGCTCCTCGCTCTTCGCCGCGATGAAGAGCCCGACCAGCGCCCCCGCCACGGAAGCGAGAAGAAAGAGAGGAAAGAGAGGCTCCCATCCGACGACGGCGCCGAGCATGGCCATCATCTTCACGTCGCCCATCCCCATCCCCTCGACTTTGCGAATGAGCTTGTAGGCCAGAGCGATGGCCAGCAGGACGCCCGCTCCGACCGCGGCGCCGGCGACGGACTCGAGCAGCGTCTTCGCCAGCAGGAGGTCGGGATAGAGCGCGCCCATGTGCGTGGCGCCGACGATCAATCCGATGGCCACGCCGGGGAGGTCGATGACGTCGGGGAGGATCTGGATGTCGAGGTCGATGTAGATGAGGACGATGGTCATCGACACGAGCGCGGCGATGGCGAGGAAGCCCGGCGTCGATCCCGTGCGCTGGAAGATCGCGGCGTAGAAAAGCGCGTTGGCCAGCTCGACGAGCGGATAGCGCGCGGTGATCGGCGCGCGGCACGCGCGGCAGCGACCGCGCAGCCAGAGCCAGGCGAGGATGGGGACGTTGTCGTACGGCTTGATGTGCGTGCCGCAGTGCGGACAGCGGCTCGGCGGAAAGACGATCGACTCCTCCCGCGGGTAGCGGTGGATGACGACGTTGAGGAAGGAGCCGACGATGGCGCCGAGGACGGCGGCGAGCCAGATCATTGCCGGTGAATGTTATCCTTGCGCGCCCTTCGGGGAGGCGAATGGGGTCTGGTGGCCTCCGCGGTCTTCAAAACCGTTGTTTCGGCGCGGAAGCGTCGAAAGGTTGGTTCGATTCCGACACGCCTCCGCCATTTAGGAGTGCGGCGGCGACAGCCGCCGCTTTGGTCACGGCGCAACGGAGCGGAGCGTGGCACGCTTGCCAAAGCGGCGGCTGTCGCCGCCGCACTCCTAGACTAGCGCTTCGGTGCGTCCGTCAAAAATCCTACCTTCGTCGCACCCGCCGCCTGGGCCGCGTCCATGGCCTGCACGGCCCGCTCGAACTGGAGGTTGTCCTCGGAGTTGATGAACACGACGCGGTCGTCCTTCGGGCGCGAGAGCATCTGCCGCGCGACCATGTCCCGCAGTTGTTTGATGTCCGCCATCTTCTGCGTGTTCAGGTAGACGCCGTCGCTCTTGATCGTGATCACGATCTGCGTCTGCTCGCTGGGAGGCGGCGGCGTGGCCAGCTCCACCTTCGGCGGCACTTCCACGTCGAGTCCCATCTGCAGGATGGGCGTGGCCACCATGAAGATGATCAGCAGCACGAGCACGACGTCGACCAGCGGGGTGATGTTGATCTCGGAGCGGACGCCGGTGCCGCTCCCTGCATTCATGGCCATGCGCTACATCCTCCCCTTGGCCATCTCGGCTCCGGCCTGCTGCGTCTGCGTGAGGATGGCCACACGCGTGAACTCGGCGTCGTTCGCCGCCTTCATGACCAGCCGCACCTTGCCGAAGTTGATGCGCTTGTCCGCCTTCAGCATCACCGCGCGCGACGGGTCCTTCTGATACTCCGCGCGCAGGTACGTCGGGAGGTCCTTGTCGGGAATCCAGTTCTGTCCGACGAACACCGTGCCGTCGCTCTTGATGGAGATCATCAGATCGCCCTGCTGCCCCGGCTTCTTCTGCGAGTGCGGCCCCTCCGGCAGGAGCACGTCCACGCCCGACTGCAGCATCGGCGTGACGACCATGAAGATGATCAGGAGCACGAGACAGACGTCGACGAGGGGGGTGACGTTGATGTCGCCCTTCACTTCGCCGGGACTGCCGCCGCCTGCACCGAATGCCATGGCTCCTCCAAGGACAGGCTGAAGCCTGTCCTACACGCGCGCCCGCGAGCGCGCCTCGTTCTTGATGAAGTAGTCGACGAGCTGCGACGAGGAGTTCGACATCTCCACCTGGAAGCGCTCGATCTTGCCGAGGAAGTAGTTGTACATCCACACCGCGGGGACCGCCACGGCGAGGCCGAGCGCGGTGGCGCCGAGCGCTTCCGCGATGCCGGCCGAGACCGCGCCGAGACCGCCCGAGCCGGAGAGGGCCATGCCGCGGAAGGAGTTGATGATGCCGATGACGGTGCCGAACAGGCCGACGAACGGCGCGGTGGTGGCGATGGTGGCCAGGTTGCCGAGCCCTTTCTTCATCTCCGCGGTGGTCATCATCGTCTCGCGCTCGATGGCGCGTTTGCCCGACTCGACGATGTCGAAGTCGTCGGGCAGCTGTTGTGTCGCCTCGTACTGGAACTCCGTCAGTCCCGCAGCGAGCACGCGTGCGAGGTGGCTGTGCTTGAACTTCTTGTCGCGCGCCAGGGCGATGGCCTGCTCGAGCTTGTGCTCGCGCAGCAGCGGCGTGACGCCCAGCGCCACCTGCAGCGATTCCTTCTTCGCCTTATGGAATCGCCACAGGCGCTCCACGGCGATGGTCAGCGACCAGATGGACATGATGAGCAGAATGACCACGACGGCCTTGCCGGCCAGCGTCATCGACGCCCACATGCCCTGGATCGTGAAATGGGCTTCCATCCCTTCCATACGACGTCTCTCCTATTGCAGCTGAAAATTGACGGTGAGGTTGTAGTACACCGGCACCGGCTGTCCATTGAGCGTACCCGGGCGGAACTTCCACCGTTTGACCGCTTCCAGCGCGGCCGTGTCGAGCCCGAGGGGCAGCGGCTTCAAGACCCGCGCCTCGGTGACGTTGCCCTGGCGGTCGATGACGGCTTCGATGATGACCAATCCCTGAATGCGCGCGCGCCGCGCGGACTCGGTGTAGAGCGGATCCACGCGTGTGACGGCCACGGGCGCTTTCACGTTCCCGCCGACGCGCACCGGCGTGTCGCCCGTGCCCGTGCCGCCGAGCTGCCCGCCCACGATTCCGCCGAGCTGGCCGCCGGCGACTCCGCCGAGCTGCCCTCCCACGACGCCACCGGCCTGTCCGCCCTTCACCCCGCCGACCTGGCCGCCTTCGACGGCGCCGGAGTCGTCGTCCCGCGGCAGATCGACCTGCGGCACGTCGCGCGGGGTGTCGCTGGGCTGGCGGAACTCCTGCCGCGGCCGCTCCCGCGGCGTCTCGACTTTCGTGACCTGCGGACGGCTGCCCGCACTCCCCGCGGGCGGCGGGGGAGGAGGCGGCGGCGCCGACGCGACGATGAACGCCGACATCGGCTGCTCGATCACTTCGGGATTTTCCTTGACGTACATGCCGGCAGCGATGATTGCGCCGACGATGCCCAGGTGCAGGACGGCGGAGATCAGCGCGGTGATCCAGGTCCCCTTGTTCTTGTCTTTCCCCGCGGATTCGATGAGGACATCGTCAAACATCTCGCGCCTCTCTTTCGCCGCGCAGGAGTCGGACTCTGCCGAAGTAGTGCCAACCCTGTGCGATTGCTGGTTGTCGTGTTGCTGGTTGCTGGTGGTGCGTTGTCGTCGGTCGTCGGTCGTCGGTCGTCGGTTGTTGGTTGTCCGTGCTTTGTGGTTGGACGCACCTCATCCGCGACTGACAACCAGCAACCCGGCAACCTTCAACCAACGACCGCATCCGCGTCGATCCGATGCCGGCCCGCGGGAGTACGACGCGACAACGGAAGGAGCGATCACTCCTGCGTTTGCAGGATGACGTCGTAGTACTTTTCTCCCGACCCCGTTGCCGTGCGGAGGCGGGCGGAGAATCGATACGCATTGCCCCACTGGTCCCGCCGGCCGATCGCCAGGTACTCGGTTTCCAGCGCCGACACTGCACTGGTCGCGATCGGCTGCAACTCGTCACCCGTCGACATACCGTCGTGGTTGCGATCCGTCCAGAGGAGAAGCTGCTCCCACGCGATGTCGCCGGAGTCGACCACGCCGTCGTGGTTCTCATCGCACTCCGCCAGTGCGACGAATCCATTGGACGCGGTCCCTCCGGATCGCAGCGGCGTGTGGTCGCCGAACAATTCCGCGCCGCTGTCGATGCGGCCGTTGCCGTTGCGGTCCAGCGCGAGGAACGCGTTCTCCACGCCGAGACGCGTCCAGGAGATCTGCACCGGAGTGCCGTCGTTGCGGACGTCGAAACGCACACCCTGGGCGACTGACGTGAACCGGTACCCCGCGCCTCCGACGTCGATGACGATGGGCGTGTGGCCGCCGGGCACCTGGCCCTCGCCGTCCGGCGGCTCCGGCGTGGGGTCCTTCGGAGTCACGGGCGGCAGCGGCTCGTCCGGGTCGGGGCAGCCGAGGTCATAGTCGAAGGAGGCGCATTTCGTCCCCGTCTCGGTGCCTTCCTGGCCGAGGTCCTTGACGATGCAACCGGCTCCGACGTCGGGCTGGTTCATGGCGTAGTCGCCCTCGCACGGTGCGTCGCAACAGATCGCCTCGTATGCCGTCTTTTTGATTCCGTTCTCGTCATACTGCGACCATTTCTGAAGGCAGTCCATGCAGTCATTGTTGAACTGAGCATCGACGTGCACGGCAACGGCTGCGGCGAGCATCGTGGCGAGGACAGTCGTCTTTCCGATCATCGCGAGTCCTTTCGTGGTGTCGGTGGATTCATCGATGCACCGGCACTCGCGTCGTTTTCCCCGGTTGCACGTCGAAGGTGCGGATCGCCGGCAGGCTCGTACCGCGCCCCGTCAGTACAGCGGCGAGCTCGCGCGGAGCGCGCGTCCGCACGTAGGTCCAGCGTCCGGCCGGCAGCTTCGCGAAAACCATCGCCGTCTCGCCAACGCCTTCGGCTTCACTGGTCGCGTAAAACCCGACGGCACACCCTTCGGAGGACACCAGCCACCCCTGGTCGTGTGGCCCGCTGGTCCACTGCGTCGCGATGAGTCGCAACTCGCCCGTTGCCGCCGGAATGACGACCGTCTGATCTGCATCGAGCTTGCGGGTCGCACAGGCGAGACGGCCGTCCGGCGTCCGGATCACGAGATTCACGGGCGCCGTCTGTTGCCATGGCGAGAGGCGAAACGGCGTGGAGAGTCGATCGCCTCGAGAAAATGCAATCTGCACGTTCGGCTGGGAGGCGCCGGGTGGGAGAAACTCGGCCAGCACGGATGCCTCCTGAACGGGCACGCCGCTCTGTTCCACGACCCGCACGGTGATTTCCTCGATCGGATCGAGGATCAACGTGAGATCTTCCAGGTCACCGTCGCCAGTCGTGATCGGGACCGGCTCGCTGCGCGCGTTCTTCGACTCGGCCACGACTTCCCATCGTCCGGCGGAGGCGAAGTCGAGAATGAACCGTCCGTCGGCGGGCACGCGCGCGCCGACCGTCGCTCTCGGTTCAGCCGTCTGCCGTGTCGCCGAAACGAAGACGTCCCGGACCGGCGTTCCCGCAGAGTCGATGACCCGGCCGTGAATTCGTCCCGTCGGCAGCTCGATCGCCACTTCGTCGTCCGGGTCTTCGAAGGCGACGGGATGATCCAACCGGGTGGAAGAGCCGCCGGGCATTCTCTGGACGAACACCGTGTAACTGCCGGGTTTTTCGAGAAGGACTTCGAATCGTCCATCCGCGCCGACATTGGCGACGGCCGTCCTTCCGCGATCGAGGGGCTTCAGATTGACCACCCCGGCCACGGGCTCACCGCCGTGCAGCACGCGTCCATGGAACAACGAGTCGGTGATGGTCAGCGTCACGTGCTGATCGACTCCGGGCAAGACCTCGATCTGCTGAGAGGCAGCGTTCAACGCGAAACCGTTCCGCAGCCGCCCGGCGACGCGCACGGTCCACTTGCCCGGAGGCACGTCTCCGATCGCCGCGCCCGACGGTGTGAGCTCGCCGGTGATCGGCGACATGGACGGCCAGTGACTGTGACCCTCCGGCGACAGCTCCGCCGCGAACAACTGCACGGCGTCCCGCAGCGCTTCGGGAATCACCACCGTGACGAACACACTCGACGGCACCTCCAGCCTGACGTCATCGAGCACGGTCTCCTCGCCCGGCTGCAACACGTACGGCTCGGTGATCTGCGGAAATGCCCGGCCCTGTGCGCGGAGCAGGAAGACCACTTTCTCGTCCGGCAGCCCGTCGAGCCGTACCCAGCCCGCGGAATCGGTCACCGCGCCGGCGAGCGCGAGCCGGTCGAAATCGAGGTCGCGCCGCATCGTCGCCAGTTCGTGCGCGCGGACGGCGGTGACGCGCACTCCGGAGCGCGGCTCGGCATCGCGAGCGGAGCGCACCTGGATCGAAACGGCCGCGCCCTGCGGCAGAGCGATCGTGCCGAGGTTGCGCGTTTCTCCGGCCTGCAACGCCGGCGACGCAAGCGGCACCGGTGCAAATCCCCCGGCGCGCAGCGACATCTCCGCGCATCCCGCCGGCACGGACGCGTGCAGACGGGCAGTCTCCACGGCCACAGGGATCTCGATCGGCGGCCGTCCATCCGTACATTTCGCGAGGCGCAGAGACGCCGATGACGGCATGCTCGCTCCGGCCGGTACGGTCAGCCGTGCCGCGACCTTCGCAGCAGGCAGCAACGGCACCCGCAACCACTCGGTGCACGTGCCGTCGAGGACCGCGCCGCCGACGCCCGTCCCTGACTCCAGCAGCACCGTGCTGCCCGGTATGCATGGCGCCCGCGCAGTCAGAAGGATGCCGCCGGACAGTCGTTCGGCCGTCGTCGTCAGGCGGTGGACGACACCGGCCCGCCACTGCGACAGGGCAACGCCCGCCGGCTCGCTGAAGCTGTCGGGGATGAAGATGCGGAGGTTCGCAATTGGTCTCTCCGCTTCCGCTGGCGGCACGGGAGGCAGCGCGTTCTGCAGAACCGCGTCGTCTCCAGGGGCGAGAACGATCTCGCTGATCTCGATCGGCGGCAGCGCATCGTCGCCGGCGCGGCCATCGCGAAGAATGAGACGGTACGTCCCGGCCGGAAGAGCGCTCCATTGGGTTTCCCCTCCGCTGATCGAACGCGTCCAGAGCCGAATGGCGCCTTGACGCGTCAGTCCGTCGGGAAGCGCGACGTCGACCGGGAGCAGGGACAGTGCTCCGGGCCGTTCTTTGGGTCCAGGCCAGCGAAAGCGAAGTGACGCACCGCGCCCCGCCGCGATGCTGCCGGCCGCGCGGCGATCCGGCTCGACGAGCGTCGCGGAGCCGCCGCGGGCGACGATCTGTGCTTCCGCGACGGGGAAGACGGTCCAGAGCGCGGTGACCGCAAGCAGCGGACGCATGGTGCGTACATGTTAATTCCGTATGCCTGCCGCATCCGGATTTCCGCCTCGATCCGCCGCAACTCTCAGACAACCGAGAACCGACAACAAAGCACCACCAGCAACACAGCAACCCGCACCCAACTACCGCATCCGGATCTCCGCCTCGATCCGATGCCGACCCTCGGGCCACGTCTTGATGAACGCGCGCCACATGGCGGCGGTGTTGGTGGCGGAGGCCAGCTCGAAGTCGAGGGCTTCCTGGCGGCAGCTGCGCGCCTCGGCGAGGCGCGGCGATTCGGGGTGGTCGGCGAGGTAGCGGTCCCACGCGGCGGACGTGCCGCCTTCCCACGCCTTCTCAAAGTCGGCCGGCTCTTTCGCGCGTGCGGCGTCGGCGGCGGCCTGCTTCAGCGCGGTCACGCGGCGGCGCGCTTCGTCGGCGTGTGCGCCGGCGGGATACGCGGTGAGGTAGAGCTCCCATGCGCTGAGCGTGTTGCGCGTGCGCGCATCGTCGAACGCGCGCTGTTCGGCGGCGCGCTGCTTCAGCTTCGCCAGCAGGATGCCCGCCTCGAGGTGATGCCGCGCGTCGGGCCACGCGTGCAGGAACTGGCGCACCGACGTCTCCGAGTCGCTCGTGCTGGCGCGCTCGAACGCCTCCGCTTCCTCGACCAGCCGCCGCGCCTCCTCGGCGCGCGCGGAGTCGCCGTACTTCTCGAGGAACGTGTGCCACGACGAGCTGCGCCCGTCCTCCCACGCGCGCTGGAACGCCAGCTCCGCCTCCGCCGCGCTCTCCTGCGCCGCGACCACGCGCGCCAGCGCCTCGCGCGCCGCATCGCCGACCGCCGAGCCGCGCGGATGTCCTTCGCCGAGGCGCTGCAGTCCGGAGCGGTCGGCGTTCTTCTCGCGCTCCTTCACTTCCTCGAGCAGCGCCACCTCGAACGCGCGCGCCTTCGCGGTCGTCGTCGAGGGCAGATCCTCGACCATCGCCGGGATCGGCACCACCGCCGTCGTGTCGTGGCTGCCGCGGCGCAGGCGGTCGACGTCCGTGCGCGTGAGCGTTCCCGCCGGCGCGTCGAGGAATTGCGCCAGGGCGGCGGCGAGCTCGCGTGCGTTGGCGAAGCGCTTCGAGCGGTCCTTCTCCAGCACGCGGAAGACGACGCTCGCCAGCGGCTCGCCGATCGCCTCGTGCGGCCGCGGCGGCTGCGTCAGGTGTTTCATGATGTAGCCGTGCGAGGTGTCGCTGAGGAACGGCGGCACGCCCGCCACGATCTCGTACAGCACGATGCCCAGCGAATAGAGATCGGTGCGCCCGTCGATCTGCTCGCCGTCGTTGAGGAGGCCGAGCTGCTCGGGCGACATGTACTTCGGATTGCCGATCAGCACGCCCGCCTGCGTCGTGTCGGCCGGCGCGCTGCTGGCCAGGTCCTTGGCGATGCCGAGGTCGATGATCTTGGCCACGCAGCGCTCGTCCTGGTCGAAGGAGAGCATCACGTTGTCGGGCGAGATGTCGCGATGCAGCAGGCCGCGGCGGTGGATGTGATCGAGTCCGGCCAGCACCTGCGAGGCCACGTCGGCCGCGAGCGCGAGCGGGAAGGGTCCGTACTGCCCGGACCACTGCCGCAGCGTGCGCCCCTCGATGAACTCCGTGACCATGTAGTTGCCGCCCTCGCCCACGAAGAAGTCGTGCACGACGGCGATGTTCGGATGGTGGATCTGCGTGGCCAGCCGCGCCTCGCGCAGGAAGCGCGAGCGGAACACGTCGTCGGCCAGCAGTTCCTGCTTCATCACCTTGATGCAGCGGAAGGTGTCGAGATGGAGGTGGCGCGCCTTGAAGACTTCGCCCATGCCGCCCGCCCCGATGCGGCTCAGGATCTCGTACTTGCCGTCGAGCACCGTACCGGGCCCGAGGCCGGACGAGCCGACCGCACGCAGGTTATCGCTTGCCATGGCGAGGACCGAAAAGCATAACGCAGGCGAGGAGCGCCAGCGTTGCGATCGTGATCCCCGCGCCGACGACGAACGAGCGCGGCCGGTACTCGAGCCGCACGCGGTGCTTTCCGCGCGGCACGTGCACGCCGACGAAGGCGTGATTGGCGACGGCGGTGTCGATGCGTTTCCCGTCGAGCGTCGCGCGCCAGCCCGGCCAGTTCGGGATCGAAGTGACGATCCAGCCGGCGGAGTGCATGTCGGCGTCGAGCGTGTAGCCGAGTGGGGCCTCGCGCGTGACGACGTTTCCTGATGCCTCGACGGTCTGCTGCGTCGCGTTCGTCTCGATCCACGCGCGCGCGGCAAAGTCCGTTTCCTTCAGAAGGTCGGAGAGATTCCAGAGCCGCGGATAGCCGACGCTGACGCTGCGCGGCACGAATGCACGCGGCAGCACGCGCGTGTTCTCGTGCAGGTACGTCGTGCCGTCGCGCGCGAGCTCGCGCCAGCCCGGCGGCGCGGGGCGGTCGGAGATCGCGTAGCGGACGTTGAGGAAGGAGAGGAACGGACGCGTGAGGTCGTCGACGCGCTGGAACCAGACCGGCTGCGGCGTGCACCAGAGCGAGTACGTCTCGGCGTACGCGCGCAGCGTCAGCGACGGCACGCCGCGCACGTCTTCGAGGTCGTACATCGACGCGGTCTGCGGGATGAGCAGGTTGCCCGTGGCCACGATGCGTCCGTCGCCGATCTTCGCGAAGAGCGGCACCGGCGGATACGCCTGCCGCTGTGTGAAGGAGTGATAGAGGCCGCCGTCGGAGACGACGCGCTGGCCGACGATCAGCGCGAACAGCAGCGCCGCGCGCGGCTTGATCGTCACCACGACGATGGCCAGCAGCAGCCCCGCGAGCTCGGCGAGGACTTTGTACTGTCCGAACTTCAGCGGCCCGTGCGCGACGAGCGGCGTGTGCGTCGCCCACCAGTTTCCCGCGGCGAGCAGCACGAGCACGGCGCCCATGACGACGATGGCCGCGCGGCGCTCCAGTTTCTCGACGCCGATGGCCGCCAGCAGCGCGGCGCACAGTGCGAAGGCGAACGAAAGGCGGTCGGTGAGCGCCAGCTCCACGACCGGGATCGCGCGCAGCGCCATCACCAGCGGCTTCCACTCCGCGTGCGCGAGCAGCGAGAAGACCGCCAGTCCGCCGAGAAACCAGGTCGTGGCGGTGCGCACACGAACGAGCGCGTAGACCGCGAGAGCCAGGACGATGCTCCCCACCGCGCCGATCTCCAGCTCCGCGCTCTGCCGCTCGTGCAGATACGGGAAGAGCGTCGTGGCCACGCGGATGAGCGAGTCCTGCAAGGTGATCAGCGGCCGCGCATCGACGAAGTTCGCCTCGCGCAGGTGGTACTCCGCCGAGGCCCGCAACGCCTCCACGAACGGCAACAGATGAACCGCCGACAGCAGCAAAGCCACGACACCCGCGCCGAATGCATAAGCGACCGAACGCAGGGCAGACTTCAGCCCGCCCCGCGCCAGCGAGAACGCCGCCCACAGCATCCCCACCATCACACACAGCACCACCGACTCCGGATGTCCCGAGTACAGAATCACCGTGAACGCGAACGCCAGCAGTCCCGCGTTGCGCAACGTCGGCGCGGCAATGAGCCGATGCACGCAGAGCAGCAGCAACGGACACCACGCCCACGTCTGTCCCATCGTCACGAGCAGGAACAGCGTGATCGGGGTGGCGAACGCCCATCCCGCCGCGGCGATCATCGCCGCACCCTCGCCGCATCCCAGCTCGCGCGCCAGCAGGTACGCGCACAGCGCGGCGATGAAGAAGGTGATGGCCGCGGTGTAGGTGAAGCTGAGCGCGACCGGCATCAGGCAGGCGATGAGCGTGAAGGGCGAATAGACCGCGGTCTGCTGGCTGCCGAGGAGCACCTCGCCCGACATCGCGTAGCGATTCCAGAGTCCCCATTCGCCGCGCGCCAGCGACTGCCGCACCGAATGGCGCCAGGGGATGAACTCCGTGTACACGTCGGTGTGCATCCCGGTGCTGACTTGCTCGATGCCGTACGTCGTTTTGAGCGCGCGCAGCGGCTCGCTTTCGTACGGCAGGTCGACCGGCGCGTAGACGCGATTCGCCACCAGCGCGAAACCGCAGAACGCGAACGGGATCAGCACCAGCAGCACCGCCGCCGTGCGCGAGAGCGGCCGCACGAAGCGGTGCGCGAGCCCGAGCAGCAGCGCCGCGGTGAGGAGATACAAAAGAAGGGGCATGTCCGCGGCGGGGGAGGGTAGCATTCCGCGCACATGACGCGCCTCCTGCTCCTCGTGCTGATCGCCTGCGCCGCGCACGCGGAGCCGCTGACGATCGGCGAGACCTTCACTCTCCGCTCCGCGATCCTCGGCGAGGAGCGGCGCATCAATGTTTACTCACCGCCGGCAGCTTCGGGTCCGCTGCCGGTGCTCTACATGCCGGACGGCGGCCTGGCCGAGGACTTTCTGCACGTGGCCGGCCTCGTTCAGGTGCTGAGCGGCAACGGGACAATGCGCCCGTTCCTCCTGGTCGGCATCGAGAACACGGAGCGCCGCCGCGACCTCACCGGACCGACCGAGGTCGCCGACGACCGGAAGATCGCACCGCGCGTCGGCGGCTCGGCAAAGTTCCGCGCGTTCCTGCGGGACGAGCTGATGCCGGAGATCGCCAGGCGCCATCGCATCACGAACGAGCGCGCCATCGTCGGCGAGTCGCTGGCCGGCCTGTTCGTCGTGGAGACGCTGCTCGTCGAGCCGGAGCTGTTCGACATCTACATCGCCTTCGATCCGAGCCTCTGGTGGAACGGCGGGAAGCTGCTCGACGCGAAACCTCCGGCGAAGAAGACGCTCTACCTCGCCACGAGCGACGAGAAGGAGCTCGCCGCGACGGCGGAGCGTCTGGCCGCGGCGCTGCGCAAAACGATGCGCGTGCAGTACGAGCCGATGCCGCAGGAGCGGCACTCCACGATCTATCACCCCGCCGCGCTGCGCGCGTTCCGGGCGGTGCTGGCGAAATGATGCTGCGCAGGCTCTCGCCGCGCGGCGAGCTCTTTCTCGTCATCGCCATCTGCTTCGGCTACCCGATCGCGACGTCGCTGTGGCTCCTGCTCTCCGGCCAGCGCCGCTTCGAGATGACGTCCGCCCATGCCCTGGTCGGCATCGCCTTCGAGCTCCTCGCCCTCGGCCTGACCTTCTTCATCCTCCGCGCGCGCGGCCGGCGCCTGGCAGACCTCGGCCTGCAGTTCTCGTGGAA
>DASUSL010000028.1:0-3296 GCA_036375135.1 Thermoanaerobaculia bacterium
GGCATCGAGGATGGGACGGCGTTCTACTTCGTGAACTCGTACGCGGCGCGAAACGTCCCCGCCGAGATCGCGACCGCGGATTACGACGGCCCCTTCACCGCGGCGGTGCAGCAGGGCCGCGTGTTCGGCGTGCAGTTTCACCCCGAGAAATCATCCGCCGCGGGACTGCGCGTGCTGAGGAACTTCGTCGCATGCAACTGATCCCCTCGCTCGACCTGCTCAATGGCCGCGTCGTGCGGCTCACACACGGCGACTTCGACACCGCGCGCGTCTACGGCGAGCCGGAGGCGGTGCTCGACGCGCTGCAGGTGCCGAGCGGCGCGCGGCTGCACGTCGTCGACCTCGAGGCGTCGCGGAGCGGGCATCCCATCGAGACCGGCATCGTGCGGCGGCTCGCGCAGCGCGACCTCGTCGTGCAGGTCGGCGGCGGCATCCGCGGTATCGATGATGCGCGGCGCTGGCTCGATTGCGGGGCGGAACGGCTCGTCGTCGGCACCGTCGCCGCGAACGCGCCGGCGCTGCTCGCGTCGCTCGTGGAGACGTTCGGTCCGGAGCGCATCGTCCCCGCGGTCGACGTGCGCGACGGCGTGATCCGCGTCGACGGCTGGTCGCGCGCGTCGTCCGCGTCGCTGGGCGAGGTCTTCGCGCGACTCGAAGAGCTGGAGATTCCGGAGGCGCTGGTCACCGACATCGCCAAAGACGGCGCGCTGCGCGGACCGTCGTTCGATTTGTATCGCTCGCTGCGCGCACTCACCAACGTGAAGCTGATCGCCTCCGGCGGCGTCTCCACGCGCGGCGACGTCGTGTCGCTCTCGCGGCTGGGCAACGTCAGTGGCTGCGTGATCGGCAAGGCGCTGCTCGAAGGACGTCTGCGCCTTGCCGATGTGACTCTGTCGAACACGATTCCCGAGCGCGTCATCCCCTGCCTCGACGTCCGCGGCGGACGCGTGGTGAAGGGCGTCGCGTTCGAGAACATCCGCGACGCGGGCGATCCGGTCGAATGCGCGATGCGCTACGAGGCCGAGGGGGCGGACGAGCTGGTGATCCTCGACATCGACCGCGGCACCGATCGCGACACGATTCGCCGCGTGGCCGAGTCGATCTTCATCCCGCTCACCGTCGGCGGCGGCGTGCGCACGCTGGAGGACTTTCGCACGCTGCTCCGCGCCGGCGCGGACCGCGTGGCCATCAACACCGCCGCGCTGCTGCGGCCGGAGCTGATCCACGAATGCGCGGAGGAGTTCGGCGTGCAGGCGGTCGTGCTGTCGTGCGATGCACGCAGGTCGGGCTTCAGCCCGCCCGGATGGATGGCCACGATTCACAGCGGCCGCGAGGTCACGGACGTCGACGCCGTGGACTGGTGCCGGCGCGCCGAGGAGCTGGGCGCGGGCGAGATCCTCCTCACCTCCGTCGACCGCGACGGCACGAACAGCGGCTTCGACGTCGAGCTGCTGCGCGCCGTGTCGGGCGCGGTGAAGATCGGCGTCATCGCCTCCGGCGGCGCGGGCCGCGTCGAAGACTTTCGCGACGCCATCGAGTCGGGCGGCGCGCGCGCCGTCCTCGCCGCGTCGCTCTTTCACGATCGCGTCCTCACCGTCGCCGACGTCAAACGCCATCTCGCCGCAGAAGGGATCCCCGTCCGATGAAGCTCACCCCCGCCATCGTCCGCGACGCGAAGAGCGGCGCCATCCTCACCCTCGCGTACATGAACGAGGAGTCGCTCGCGAAAACGCGCGAGACCGGCCAGACCTGGTTCTGGAGCCGCAGCCGCAACGAGCTGTGGCACAAAGGCGCCACCAGCGGCAACACCCAGCGCGTCATCCACATCGCCGAGGACTGCGACGCGGACGCGCTGGTGGTGACGGTGGAGCCGAACGGGCCGGCGTGCCACACGGGAGCGGTCTCCTGCTTCACCGACGTCCCGCCATTACCGCTCGAACGCCTCATGTCCGTGCTCCGCTCGCGCCATTCCGAGCGTCCGGAAGGCTCCTACTCGACCTACCTCTTCAACGAAGGCCGCGACAAGATCCTGAAGAAGGTGGGCGAAGAAGCGACGGAAGTCGTCATCGCCGCGAAGGGCGACTCCCGCGAGCGGCTGGTGAGCGAGCTCGCCGACCTCGTATTCCACGTTTCGGCGTTGATGGTGGAGGCGGGTGTGGAGTGGAACGATCTGTATGAGGAACTAGGAAGGAGGAGCGCCCCAAAGTAGGGTCAGATCGATTTCGATCTCTTCGAACGGCACGATGCGCACGATTTCGTTTTCGCCGTGCGTCGCG
The DNA here is from genome assembly GCA_036375135.1 of Thermoanaerobaculia bacterium. Taxonomy (GTDB): domain Bacteria; phylum Acidobacteriota; class Thermoanaerobaculia; order Gp7-AA8; family Gp7-AA8; genus QHVT01. Next base: position 2,277 of record DASUSL010000028.1, read on the forward strand.
ATCACGCTCCAGGTTTCGCCAGTATTCGCGAATACCTCGACCGTCTGTTGCAGCGGATCGACAATCCACGCGTGCCCAACACCTTCGCGCGCATAGATCGGCATCTTCTTGATGCGGTCGAGGCGTCCGCTGGATGGAGAGACCACCTCGCAGATCCAGTCGGGAGCGATCGCAAAAACATGATTCTGCGGGAACTGCGGCATCCGCTCACGCCGCCACCCGCCGAGATCCGGAACGAGGACGTTGCGGCCGAAATGCAGCTCGGGCTCGGAAAAGATCCACCACCCGCCAGGGCCTCCACGCCCGAACTGATAAGGAGGGCCGAGGAAGAACCCCAGAGCCGACGCAGCGTTCGTGTGCGGTCCCGCGGGCCGCGGCGACGCAAACAACTCCCCTTCGATCAGCTCCGCCACCATGTTCTCCGGAACCTGAAGGAGATCCTCGTACGTCGCATGCTCGCGTAGGCGCGCTGCCATGTCTCAATTATAGTTCCGCGCCATGAAGCGCCTCCTCCTCGTCCTCGCTTTCGCAGCCGCGGCCAGCGCCGCCGAGCGCGCCGACATCCTCATCACCGGCGGCACCGTGGTCACGATGGCGGGGCCGAACATCGAGCGCGGCTCGGTGGTCATCCGCAACGGCGAGATCGTCGAAGTCGGGCCATCGAACGAGGTCGACAGAAAGTACACGGCGAAGACGGTCATCCGTGCGGGCGGACACGCGGTCACGCCCGGCTTCGTGAACGCGCACACGCACGTGCCGATGACGCTCTTCCGCGGCATCGCCGACGACCGCGAGCTGATGGACTGGCTGACCAACTTCATCTTCCCGGCCGAGGCTAAGAACGTCGACCGCGAGTTCGTGAAGTGGGGGACGCGCCTCGCCGCGGCGGAGATGATCCGCTCCGGCACGACCACCTTCGCCGACATGTACTACTTCGAGTCCGACATCGCCCGTGAGACCAAGGCCGCGGGCCTGCGCGGCGTCCTCGGCGAGACGGTGCTCGACTTCCCCGCCCCCGAC
>DASUSL010000029.1:0-2734 GCA_036375135.1 Thermoanaerobaculia bacterium
CACGATCGTCACGGCGCCGTCGCGTCCTGATTTTTCTGAAGGGATCGACGAGGCCGTGGGCTCACTCGACTCGATCCTCGCACTCTCCGCCGCCCACGAGGCGGCCGGCCAGGGCGACGCGCCGTGGCCGCCGAACTACAAAAAACAGGCAGGGGAGCCGAAACGCGTGCAGCCGTCGAAGGCCAGACGCGAAAAGCATCCGTTGATCGTCGTGGCGAAGGCGGACCGCAAAGAAGAGGCACTCGCGCAACTCGAAGAGTGGAAGGCGCAACACCCCGCCGTCGCGGCGAAACTGGCCGTCGACGACATCCTCGTCGACTCCATGCGCGGCCGCTCCAGCACGTGGACGCGCATCCGCGTCAACCTCCGCCACGTCCCCGAGGACGAAAGACCAGTCTAGGAGTGCGGCGGCGCGGCTGGACCGCCGCAAGTCTAGGAGTGCGGCGGCCCGAGCCGCCGCTTTGGGAAGCGTGCCGTGTGCCGCACGTTTACCAAAGCGGCGGCTGTGCCGCCGCACTCCTAAATCCGAGCCGCCGCGCTCCTGAACACACGCTCGAGCTCATATGCCGGCGTGACCTCGAGCTGGTCGTACCGGCACTCGGAGGCCGGTTTGTCATCCCGCCACCGCACGAACCTCGCCGCGTGCCGGAAGCGCGTTCCCTGCATGTGATCGAACGCCACCTCGCAGACGCGCTCGGGGCGCAGCGGCTCCCACGACAGGTCCTTGCCGCCGCTCCAGCGGCTCTGTGCGCCGGGCATGCGCTGCGTCTCGTGCGACGACGCCTCGGCCCATTCGCGCCACGGGTGATTCTCGAACGCGTTCTCGCGCAGCGGCGCCAGCTCTTCGACCAGTTGCTTGCGACGAGCGGTCGTGAACGCCGCGGTCACGCCGACGTGCTGCAGGTCGCCCTTCGCGTCGTAGAGGCCGAGGAGCAGCGAGCCGACCATCGTCCCGGGACCGTTCTTGTGCCAGCGGAATCCCGCCACCACGCAGTCCGCGGTGCGCGCGTGCTTCACCTTGATCATCGTCCGCGCGCCCGGCTGGTACGTCGAGTCGAGACGCTTGGCCATCACGCCATCCAGCCCCGCCCCTTCGAAGCGATGAAACCAGTCCTCGGCCAGCGCGCGGTCGCGCGTGGCGGGGGAAAGGTAAACACCTTGACCAAGCACCTGCTCCAGCCGCGCGCGGCGCACTTCGAGCGGCGACTCGCGCAGGTCCTCATCGCCGATCGCGAGGAGGTCCCACGCCACGAACGACGCGGGCGTCTGCGCGGCGAGCAGCTTCACGCGCGAGGCCGCGGGATGGATGCGCAGCAGCAGCGCCTCGAAGTCGAGTCCATGCTCGCCGGCGAGCACGATCTCGCCGTCGAGCACGCACTTTTCCGGAAGGGCGGCGGTGAGTGGCGCCGTCAGCTCCGGGAAGTAGCGGTTCATCGGCTTCAGGTCGCGGCTCTGCAGCAGCAGCTCGTCGCCGTCGCGGAAGACGAGCGTCCGGAAGCCGTCCCATTTGGGTTCGAACAGCCATCCGTCGCCGCCGGGGATGGCGTCGGCGGCGACGGACAGCATCGGCGCGAGCGGGGGATCGAACGGTAGCCGCATCGCGCCAATGCTAATGCACGTTACTTCTGCGCTTCCTGCAGCGCGCGGCGGAAGGCCTCGTTCGTGCCGGTCAGCGCCTCGTACGCGAGGGTGTGGAAGTTCTCGCGGTTCGCCTGCAGGACCATGTTCTTCTTCGACTTCACCGGTCCGAAGTCGATGCCGATCTTCTGCATCGAGCCGATGAAGGCCTCGTTCGACGACTGGTCGGCGGTCACGAAGTTGCCCGGATCGCCCTCCACGCCGATGCCGTCGTGCATGCGCGCGAACGCGCCGCCCTTCTCGTTGGCGATGTAGAAGAGCGTGTACGCGGGGTTCGCGTAGATGGCGGCCTTGGCCTGCACCGAGGCGCGGCGCTTGAACTTGCCGCCGGAGGCGCCGAGGGTGGCGAAGTCGACGTGCATGATCGGGAAGAGCATCAGCGCGTCGAGCTCCTTCGACATGGCCATGACCGCGCGGATGTTGGTCTGGCCCATTCCCTGGTCGCTGATGTCGCCGTCCCAGTTGGTGAACCAGAGCGGGATCTGGCTCGGCGAGACGACGAGGTAGTTCGTGTTCCGGTCGCGCGACTTCTTCGTGTACGGCTTGTCGGCGGTGCTGCCGGTCATCTTCATCTTCTGGAACGACGGCGAGGCCATGATGGTCTCGAGCGGCACCACTTCCATGCCGCCTTCCTTCAGGTCGGCGATGAGATCGGCGTACGCGGCATCGGTGATCTTCTGCAGCGTCTCGAACTCGACGTTGCCCAGGACCACTTCCATCGACGCCTTCGCGCCGGAGCTGCTCCCGCCGCCGACGCCGCCCAGCCAGTCCTCGGCGCGCGCGGTCACTTTGCTGCGCGTGGTGAAGATGACGCGGTAGCCCGGCACGGCCACGCGCTTGGCGCCCTTCGCGCCTTTGATCGACTTCACGTCGACGAGCTTGCGGATGTCGGTCGTGGCCACGTCCTCGGGCGAAATGGCGAAGGCGGAAAGGGACAGACAGAGAACGGCGAGGAGACCACTCAGACGTTTGTGCATATCCAGATCGCGCAGGCGAGGGGAGAAGTCCCTCACGCGATCACGGAGAGAGGGGGCTGATGTCCCTGAAGTAATCGATGACGGCTTCGCCGATCAGCTTCGCTTTGGCAGCCATGCCG
>DASUSL010000030.1:0-6371 GCA_036375135.1 Thermoanaerobaculia bacterium
GGAGGCGTGTTCGTCACGACCTGCCGCTTCGAGAGCTTCGACCGCTCCTTCGAGAGCGTGACCAACATCGGCGTGCGGCCGACGCTGTACGAGAACTACGCCCGCACGATCGAGGCGCACATCCTCGACTTCGACTCCAACGTCTACGGCGACACGGTGCGCCTCTACTTCCACGCGCTGGTGCGCCGCGAGCAGCAGTTCCGGTCGGCTCTGGAGCTGACGAATCAGATTCGTCACGACATCGCCCGCTCACGCATGTATTTTCTGAAGCACCCGGAGCGGAACCTGACCTGACCCTATGTCCGACCCCGTCCTCGCGCTCATCCTGATCGTCTCGTTCTTCCTCGCGGTGGCCATTGCCGCGTGGTTCAAGACGCTCGACACCTCGCTGCTGCGCGAGGAGCCGGTGCCGCCGACGCTGGGCCTCCTCTGCGGCGTCGTCTTCCTCTTCTTCGGCGGTCCGGTGGTCATCGGCGTGCTGCTCACCCTGGCCGCGCTCTACACGCGCCTGACCGGCCGCGCCAGCGAGCCGGCGGACGGCATGACCCTGGGCGGGATCATGGGCGGCGCGGCGGCCATCCCGCTGGTCATCGCCGACGCGCCGGCGTGGCTCGACTTCTCCGCCTGCGTCCTGGCCGGCGCGGTGGCGGGCTACGGCATCACCTTCGGACTGACGCACGTGCGCCAGCAGGCGCGCCAGCTCGCCGTCGACGTCGTCACCGCGGCGCTGGCCGTCGGCGCGGCGGCCTTGCCTCGCGTCCTGGCGCGCTCCGGCGTCCACGAGCGACAGATCGCCATCGCCGCGGCGTCCATCGTGCCGCTGCTCGTCATCGTGACGGTGTTCAAGCAGTGGCCCTCGGTGCGCGCGGAGCTGCGTCACGAAGCGGCCCTCGGCGTGATCGACGAGGAAGACGTCCGCTCCACCGCGCACCCGCTCCTCCGCCTCGGCCGCGGCGGCTGGCACGACGCGGGCGCGCATCGCGAGTTCGTGCGCATCGCCAGCAAGATCGCCATCCGCAAGCGCCAGCAGCGCGGCCGCCCCGAGGACGTGGCGCGGCTGTATCAGCTCGAAGTGATCAAGCTGCGCATGGAGCTGCAGGAGATGACGCGCATCGACCGGGCCATGCGCGCGCAATCCGAGCGCGAGCAACTGGCGCGGTAGAATGCGTCGCGAATGCGCAGACGCCTCTGCCTCCTGGTGCTCGTCCTCTCGGCCGCCCCTCTCGTCGCCCAGACCCCGAACTTCAAGATCACGCCGGGCATCAAGCCGGGCGGTGGTGAGATCAAGTACGTCGGCACCGAAGTCGAGGGCGTGAAGGACGAGTACACCGTCATGACCGGCGGGGCCACGGTCGAGTACCAGGACATCAAACTGGTCGCGCAGAAAATCACGCTGAACTTCCGCACCAAGGACGTCGTGGCCGAGGGCAACGTCGTCATCGACCAGGGACCGACCCGCATCACCGCCACGCAGGCGATGTACAACCTCGACGCAAAAACCGGCACCTTCTTCAACGCCACCGGCACGATGGATCCGTCGATGTACTTCTCCGGCGACCGCATCGAGAAGGTCGACGAGAAGACGTGGCGGCTGACCAACGGCGTCTTCACCTCGTGCGATCTCGACCGCCCGGCGTGGTCGTTCCACGTCGGCCAGGCCGACGTCACCCAGGACGACTACGCGCGCATGAAGGACATCTCCTTCCGCGCGCGCGGCCTGCCGGTGTTCTGGACGCCGCGGCTGATCTGGCCGACCAAGCGCGACCGCTCGCAGGGACTGCTCATCCCGCGCGCCCGCTTCAGCAACAAGTTCGGCACGCGGCTCGAGAACGGCTACTTCATTCCCATCGGCCAGTCCGCCGACGCCACCGTCTACGCCGACGTCAGCACGGAGCAGTACTTCGGCGGCGGGCTGGAGCTGCGCTACGTGCCGACGGAGAACGTGAAGCTCGGCGAGTTCCGGGCGCGCTTCGTCAACAACGCCCCCGAGGATCGCATGGAGTGGAAGTACGAGTTCAAGCACGCGCAGGAAAACCTCCCCGGCGGCTTCCGCGGCGTCGTGGACATGCAGGACTACTCGCGCCTGAACTTCTTCCGCGAGTACGACGACCGCGGCGACGTCTTCACGCAGTCGAACATCTACTCGTCGGCGTACCTCACGCGCAACCGGCCGAAGTACTCGCTGAACATCCTCGCCGACCGCCGCGACCTCGAGCTGCTGCAGCCCAGCCCCGCCGATCCGAACGTGCTGCTCGAGGCGCGCCGCCGTTACGAGCAGCTTCCGTCGCTGCAGTTCCGCATGTATCCGCAGCAGATCGGGCGGACGCCGTTCTACTTCACGCTGGAGTCGTCGTCGTCGCGGCTGCGCACGGGCGGCGTCGACCCGCAGGGCGCGCGCACCATCGAAGCCGACTACTACCGCACCGACGTCTTCCCCACCATGTCCATGCGCCTGCGCACGCCGCAGTGGTTCTCGGTCAAGCCGGAAGTCTCGGTGCGGCAGACGGTCTACTCCGCCAGCCAGTTGCCCGTGTGCGACGGCCCCGTGCCGCCGGTCGAGTGCAGCGTCTGCGAGACCGACCCGACCAACTTCGTCTGCACGCGCCGCGAGCTGCGCGACGACAAAGGCGTCTCCCGCTTCTACGGGCAGGGACAGGTGGAGATGGTCGGGCCGTCGTTCTCGCGCGTCTTCAACGTCGCCGCGGGCGGCTTCTCGCGCTTCAAGCACATCATCGAGCCGCGCGTGACGTACGTCTATACGACCGACGTCGAGAACCAGGACGAGATCCCGAACTTCGACATCATCGACACGCCGTCGCTGCCGATCGTGCGCGACTCGGTGACGTACTCGCTCACGCAGCGCATCCTCGGCAAGGAGGCCGGGCCGAACGGCAACCCGCGCGAGGTGCTCTCGTTCGCGCTGCGGCAGAGCGTGGCCCTCTCCGATCCCTTCCCCCGCTTCGGCCCCGGGCAGGGGGAGCACCAGTTCACGCCACTCACCGCCACGCTGCGCTTCAATCCGTACCAGTCCATCACCCTCGACGCCAACGCGTCGTTCGGCAACATCTCGCATCAGACCGACTCGCTCAGTCTCTCCGCGAACCTCGTCGGCACCGGCGAGCGCGCCGACAAGTACCTCGGCTTCACCTACTACGCCTCGTTCGACACGCCCGGCTTCGACGACGGCCGCAGCCAGATCCGCCTCAACGCCGGCTCGTCGCTCGTGCGCGACCGCGTGCGCGCCGACGTCTCGCTGAACTTCGACGCGAAGGACCGGCGCTTCCTCGAGCAGCGCTACCTCACCGGCTGGACGGGCTCGTGCTATGGTTTCGCGCTCGGTTACCGGCAGTACCGCGTCGGCGGTGTGCAGACCGGGACGACGTTCTCCAGCTACGAGATCGCGGTCACGCTGAAGAACGTCGGCACGATCGGAAGCCACTGATTGAACTTACGCCCGCTCCTCTTCATCGTGCTGCTGGCACTGGCCTGCCGCGAAGCGTCTGACGACTCGCGTGACGCCGCGCTGAAGGAAAACCTCTTCCAGTTGCGCAAGGCCATCGACAACTATCGCGCCGACAAGGGACAGCACCCGCCCTCGCTGGAGGCGCTCGTGCCGCACTACATCCGCAGGATCCCGGCGGATCCGATCACGCAGAAACCGGATTGGCGCGTGACCACCGAGGAGAGCGTGGCGCCGAGCGCCGACTTCACGACCGGGACGCCGGCCGCCTCGTCGTCGGTCGTGGTGGACGTGCACAGCGCGGCACAGGGAGCGGATCGCGACGGCAAGCCGTACGCGAGCTACTGACATGCCGAACGTCTATACGTTCAAGGATTTCGAGGGGAGCAGCCACCGCATCCTGCTCGAGCTGATCCGCCGCCACGCGCCACGCGGCGGCACGCTGCTCGACCTCGGCGCCGCCGGCGGCGAGCTCGGGTCGTCCATCCGCTCGCACTTCGACCGCACCATCGGCTTCGAGTACAACGTCGACTGCGTCGGCGACCTGCTGGGACGCTTCGACTCGGTGGTCATCGCCGATCTGGAGCGCGTGCGCCAGCTCCCGCGCAACGTCGACGCGATCGTGCTGGCCGACGTGCTCGAGCACCTGCGCAGCCCCGCGCGGGCGCTGGATCTCGTGCGAGAGGCACTCCGCGACGACGGGCACGCCTTCATCTCCGTCCCGAACATCGCCAACGTCACGGTGCGCCTCGGCCTGCTCTTCGGCATCTTCGAATACCGCGACCGCGGCATCCTGGATCACACCCATTTGCGCTTCTACACCGTGCGCACGATCCGCCGGGAAGTGGAGCGCGCCGGCTTCCGCATCGAAGAAGTGCGCGGCTCGTCGGTCCCCATCCGCCTGATCGTCGGCCGCTTCACCCCGGAGTTCCTCCTGCGCATCGCCGAGCGCATCCTGACGCTGCTCACGCGTATGTGGCGGGGACTCTTCGCGTACCAGGTGATTCTCGTCGCCACGAAGCGATGAGCGGTCTAAGTAAAAGTACCGAGCGGCCCGCTGAAGTCACCGGCAGCTTCCGATGAAATGAACGCACGTCCCGATGCGCTCCCGGCCTCCAGCGTGCCGAAGAACGCATCGCTATCTGCGAGACACCACACTCGCGCGGCGACCGCGCACCGCATGGGCAGACGTAGGGCGGGCTTCAGTTCGCCTCTCCGCCGCCTCCTGCGAGCAGTCAGACCTGCTGGAGTAGATTCACCGGCGGGCTGACGTTTTTTGTCAGCCGACCCGTGAAACGTTCACCACTTTGGGTTTGGACTGTCCTCTTTAAATATCAGTAGTGATCTTTTAAAAGATCACTACCAATGCTCCGAAACCTCGGTCCGAGGCTCCGAAATATCGGAAGAGAGTTTCTTTTGACTCGACTCGAGGCAACGGAGCCTCGCGATGAACCGGCCGAAGATTCGACACGAGTCTCGTAAATACTGCAGCAGAGCACTTTAGCTTTGCTCGTGAGCCGACCGAGGCTCAGCGCGAGGCGAGGCCGCCTTCGAACGGAGGCGCCAGAACCTCGAGTATGACTCGCCCGCGCCTGCCGTCCGAGCGCCCGAAGCTCGAAAATCGCCTCCTTTGGGAGACATTCGAGCCGGTGGCGACTGCATGTTGTCCTCTTTAAAGATCACAGTGAATATTTCTTGGGTCTGTTTTGAGTCAACTGTCCCTCGTCTCGAAGGTGAGGTGAACCGATCGCAGGCTCCCGAGCAGTTGCAGGAGGCTCGGGTCGATCGTGGGATGTCACGCGCGGAGTGGTCGAGCTCTCCGGAGCTCCGAGGGAAGGCAATCGTAGATCGAGACAGGCGCGACCTTCACTCTCGACGCTCTCCGGAAGCTCCTGCCCCCACCTCCCGAACCTCAAAACGATCTACTTCCGCCTCTCGGAACTGCGCGTGGGCGGTGAGACGGAGGCTCGCCGCGCTTCGCGACGAGCTGTCCTCGTGGCTGGAATCAGGACCGCGGATCATGACCATGCTCGAGAAGATCCAGGTCGTGCCGGCCACGACGATCCACGGCCAGAGCGAGGTGCCTCCCGAGTTCGAAGGACGCTTGCGGCAGCTCGAACGAGAGATCGCGCGAATCCGGGCCGCGTACTGAGGGAGAGCTGACGCGCCGGCGCTTGTCGAATGGCAGCTCTCACGGACACCCGGCGGTATGGTGCGAAACCGAGCTCCAAATGTCGCATAAAGCTTTATGCGGGCGTGCGGCCGGGCGTGCTGCATAAAGCTTTATGCAGCTGGCAGCGGGTGTTTGCCGCTCCGACCGAGGGCCGGCATCACTACCACGAGACGAACGTACAGCGCGCCGTGGCCCGCGCCGTCCGCTCGACGGGCATCGACAAGCGTGCCAGTTGCCACACCTTCCGCCATTCCTTCGCCACCCACCTTCTAAGCGCGGCCACCGCATCGCACCATCCAGGAGCTCCTCGGCCATCGAGAGGTGGCGACGACCATGATCGACACCCACGTACTCCGCCACGGTGCGCGCGGAGTCCGCAGCCCCCAGGATCCCGCATGACGAATATCGCGGAGGCACCGTGCCGCGAGTACTGGACACTACACCGCAAATCGGGCGAGCGCGGCGCTGTCGATATACAAGTTGAACGGAAGCCGCTTTGCGGCAGACCCCACGACCGGTAGATGCCTCGGAGATTGCACGTGTGCCGAGGTAGCCTCGGTCCGTGGTCTCACTCGGTCAGATCATGCGAGCGGTGGGCGACGGCTTTCTCCGGACGCGGAGGACGACGCCGTTCCAGCGGAAGGCGCTGCGTGCGATTCAGCGGTGTCGTACAGCGCTCCTGGGATCTGCCTACAACGTGTGCGATCGCTGCGGGGCCGAGCACCTCGTGTTTCGTTC
>DASUSL010000031.1:0-4250 GCA_036375135.1 Thermoanaerobaculia bacterium
ACCAGCGAGACCGGCAACTCCAACGCCGGCCACGAGGGGCTGTACTACACGCAGCTTCAGGAAGGCGGCAGGAACCGCGACTTCACCGACGACGAGCGGAGGGCACTCATCGAATACATGAAGACGCTGCAATGACGGACGTTCCGCACGGGAGACCCGCGACGGCGCGCTGGAGCGCCCGTTCGAGTTCCGCACGTTCGCCGAGGCGTTCAGCTTCATGACCGAGCTCGCGTTCGCGGCGGAGCGGCGGAACCATCATCCCGACTGGAGCAACGTGTACAACCGCGTGACCATCCGCCTGTCGACCCACGACGCGGGCGGCATCACGGAAAAGGACCACGAGCTGGCGCAGGAGATCAACGAGATCTACGGATGAGCGGACCGTCGGCGTCCCGCCGCCCGGCGCAGGCGCGGGACGCCTGCGCGGCAGCCGGCGGGGACGCCAGCGGTCCCTTCGATGGGCGTGCCTCAAGCTACCATGGCGGACATGCCTGACTGGAGCTACCGGACCTTCCTGCGTCCGCTGCTGCTGGCGCGCGGCGAGGAGCGCGGGCGGCGGACGGCGGTGCGCGCGCTCGGCGCGCTGTCGCGGCTTCCGTTCGGACGGCAGCTCATCGACTTCATGGGCCACATGCGCGCCGATCCGCGCCTGCGCACGCGCTTCGGCGAGGCCACGCTCCCCGGCCCGGTGATCCTCGGCGCGGGCATCGATCCATTCGCGGAAGCGCTCGGCGCGCTGGAGCGATTCGGCGTCGGCATGATCGAAGTCGACGGCACGAATGCCGAGGAAGTGGCGAAGAATCTCGAACGCGCGCAGCCCTCCGTGCCGGTGTGCATTCGAGTGGCGACGCAGGAAGCGGCGACGCGGCTGCAACAGCACGCGGCGTTCTTCGTCATCGACGACATCCTCTTCTCCGCGGGCAACCGCGTGGGCGTGTGGCTGCGCGACGCCTCCGCGGACGACGTGCGCGCACAACGCGACGAACATCCGGAAGCGCTCATCATCGCCGGCGGCGTCACCTCCCCCGACGACGCCCGCCGCCTCCTCGACGCCGGCGCGAACGCCGTCGCCGTCGACTCCGCCCTCCTCTCCTCCGGCCCCGGCCTGGTCAAGCGCTGCAACGAGGCGCTGCTGTCGACGCACCCGCCGCCCGCACCGCCGGAACGGTTCACCCTCGACGCCGCGCGCAGCGCCTGGTTCTGGGCCTTCCTCCTCGGCGTCGCCATGTTCGCCGGCGGCGTGCTGGCGCTCGTCGTCGCCTCCACGCGCGTCGTCCTGCCGTACGACGAGAGCCTGGCCGGGCTCACGCGCGCCCAGCTCCACGCGCTCAATCCGCGGCTGCTTCCCTTCATGGCGCACGACCGCGTCTCGCTGGCCGGCACCATGATCAGCATCGGCATCTTCTACGCCGCGCTGGCGTGGTTCGGCATCCGCCGCGGCGAGCACTGGGCGCACGTGACCGTGATCGTCTCCGCCGCCATCGGCTTCTTCTCCTTCTTCTTCTTTCTCGGCTTCGGCTACTTCGATCCGTTCCACGCCTTCGTCACCGCGATCCTCACGCAGTTCATGCTGCTCTGCATGATCCTGCCGCTCTCGCCGCGGCAGGTGCCGGTGGCGGAGTGGCGCGAGTCGGCGGCGTGGCGGCGCGGCCAGTGGGGACAGTTGCTGTTCATCCTCATCGGCGTCGCGATCACCGGCGCGGGCGCGGTGATCTCGTTCATCGGCTGCACGAGCGTCTTCGTCGCCACCGACCTCGCCTTCCTGCGCACGACCGCGGAGACGCTGCGCCAGTCGTCCTTCGCGCATCTCGTCCCGCTGATCGCCCACGACCGCGCCAGCCTCGGCGGGATGCTGCTCGCCAACGGCGTGACCATCTGGCTCGCCGCGCAGTGGGGCTTCCGCGCCGGCGCGGGCTGGCTGTGGAGCGCGCTGGCGTGGGGCGGGAACATCGCCTTTGCCGCCGCGACGATCGTGCACTTCGTCGTCGGCTACGGCGCCGTCCTCCACCTCACGCCGGCGTTCCTGGGATGGCTCGCGTGGAACGCCGCGCTGGCGCTCACGCGGGGATGGCTCACTGCACGTGATTCGGATCCATCCACAGCACTTCCCAGTGGTGTCCGTCCAGGTCGTAGAAGCTCCACGCGTACATGAAGCCGTGATCCTGCGGGTCCATGGCGTGGCGGCCGCCGCCGTCGATGGCCTTGCGCACCATCTGCTCCACCTCCGCCCTGCTCTCGCACGACAGCGCCAGCAGCGCCTCGGTCGCGCGGCTCGTGTCCGCAATCTCGTTCTTCGTGAAGCCGCGGAAGAACGGCTCGGTCAGCAGCATCACGTACGCCTTGTCGCTGATGATCATGCAGGCCGCTTTGTCGTCGGTGAACTGCGGGTTGAAGGTGAAGCCGAGCGACGAGAAGAACTGCATCGTCTTCTGCAGGTCGCGGACGGGAAGGTTGACGTAGATTTCGCGGGCCATGGTCTTTCTCCTTTTCAGTTCGTGGCGGCGCGCAGCGGCAGCAGCGCGGCGGGCGAAAAAAAAGTGCTGAGTGCTGAGTGCTGAGTGCTGAGTGCTGAGACCGGGGGCACCCAGCACCCAGCACTCAGGACTCAGCACTGATCTTCAACGGCAACCCGAACAGCGGAAACAGCGTCTCCACGTCGAGGAACGAGTTCCAGCGCGCGATCCGGTCGCCTTCGAGCTCGAGCACGATGATGGCCCACGCCGAGTACGTCCCCGGCGTCGCGCCGAGATGGTAGTGCGCGAACGCGGGCGCGCCCGACGCGGCCACCGGCACGAGTCGCGAGCCGCGGCAGCCGATGCCCGGCCCGACCAGCCACTGGCGCACCGGCTCCGGCCCGCGCAGCCAGAGCGTGTACGGCGGCATGGAGAACGTGGCGTCGTCGCGCAGCAGCGAGGCCAGCGCGTCGACGTCGTAGCGATGGAACGCCTCGACGTATTGCTCGAGCAGCTCCGACTGCTCCTCCGTCAGCTCGTGCGACTGCGGCACGTTCTGCATCGCGAGCGTGGCCCGCGCGCGCTGCAGCGCGCTGTTCACCGCGGCCACCGAGGTCTCCAGGCACTCCGCCACTTCCGCCGCCGACCACCCCAGGACCTCGGTCAGCAGAAGCGCGGCGCGCTGCCGCGGCGGCAGATGCTGCAGCGCCGCGACGAACGCCAGGCGGATGCTCTGCCGCAGCGCCGCGATCTCGAACGGATCCGCGCTCGACGGCAGCACGCGCGCCTCGGGGATCGGCTCCAGCCAGTGCGTGCGATCGCGCGCCTGCAGCGGAGTGTCGACCGTCCCCGCGGGACCTTCTTCGAAAGGGCGGAAGCGGCGCGTCTCGTCGGAGAGGATGTCCAGGCAGACGTTCGTGGCGATGCGGTGCAGCCACGTGCGCAGCGACGCGCGTCCCTCGAAGCGGTCCAGGCTGCGCCACGCGCGGACGATCGTCTCCTGCACGGCGTCGTCCGCGTCCGCGGCCGATCCGAGCATGCGGTAGCAGTGACCCATCAGCGCCGGACGATGCGCTTCCAGTTCTTCGACGTGCATGGCCGCGGGATGATAACGCTGTACCATCCGCGCCATGTCCCGCGTGCTCCCGGTGTTCCTTTTCGTTTTCCTCGCCTTGCCACTCACCGCCGCCCGGCGCTATCACCTCGAGCTGGAAGCCACTCCCGCAGCCGTCTTCCCGTACCTCGGCCGCTTCGGCGCCGTCGAGCTGCACGTCTACCCGGCGGGCGTGCGCGCCGAGGCACTCTGGCTGAACGGCTTCGCGAAGAACGCCGCGCCCACCGTGACGGTGGCCAATCCCCTCGGGCGCATGTACGTGGACGTCCCCATCGCCGACATCTCCTCGATCCTGCAGAGGCTCGCCGGCGAGAACGGCACGGTGGAGCGCAGTTCCGTCCCCTCGCGCGGCCCGACCGCCGGCGGCAAGGTGCACGGCATCTCCGCGACGCGCCATCGCCTCGTCTATGGTCCCTCGGCGTGGATCGACTACTGGACCACGACGGCCATCCCCGAGAACCCGCAGTTCCGCCGCATCGCCGACCAGCTCGTGGCCGGCATCTCCCCCGGCACGGCCAAGGTGTCGCGCACGATCCCCGGCACGCCGATCTACATCGAGCTGCACTTCCGCCGCTTCCAGAACGTCACGCTCCTGAAGGTCAAGGAGTTGACCTTCGACGTTTCCGAAGAAGACGAGAAGGACGCGCTGGAGCTCGGCCCGGTGTACATGAAAGCGCCGCTAC
>DASUSL010000032.1:0-16672 GCA_036375135.1 Thermoanaerobaculia bacterium
CCGGCCCGCCGGAGGCCCCTGGTCGTCCCCTCGTGCATGAAGCGCAGGACGTGCGTGCTACTTCGGCACGGACAGGGCCAGTTGCTGCATCTGGATCTCGGTCTGGAGGTCCTGCAGCGTGTAGACCCACTGGCTGTAGTCTTCCGCCCCTTTGAAGGCGATGATGCTCGGTCCCTTCGCGTTGGGGCGCACGGCCACGAACGGGCCGACGTAGTCCTTCGGCGAGGCGTCGGGATTCAGCTTGCTGGGCATGCCGGGTGTGCCGGGCGCGCCGCCCTGTGGCTGTTGCTGCGGCTGCGGGCCGCGTCCGATGCCGACGCCGGGCTGGCCCTGCGGGATGCCGGGGCCGCCGGGCTGCGCCTCGATGGCGTTCGGCGGGACCATGATCCAGTCGTCCTCGCGGCCGGTGAGCGGGCAGACGAGCTTCTCCGGGTTGCCGCGGAGCATGCGCGGCTCGCGCGCCTTCTGGAGCTGTTCGAGGCTGACGGGGAGCCCCTGATGCTTGCGCTGCCAGTTCTGGATGCCGCGCGCGAACTGCTTCATCAGGAAGATGGTCTGCTTCTCGCGCTCGCGGCGCATGATCATCGACCACTGCGGCGGAACCGTGTAGGCGATGATCAGGCTCATGATGGTGAGGATCACCAGCAGAGCGGCGAGGGTGTAGCCCTCCTGGCTGGAGGACTCCTGCCCGCTAGAGCTCGGAGTACGGCACATTGTCCAGGGTCTGTCCTTCGGCCCGGCTCTTCACGTCGACGACGCCGGGCTGGGTCATGGCGTTCGGATCGGTGTCCGCCGACATCTCACCATCCTGGCTGAGAGGATCGTCCATGACCGTCTCCCAGTCTGCCTGCATGGTGATCGGATCCGACGGGATCTTGCGCATGTAGTTCGGCACGAGCTCTTCCAGCGACGACGGGTAGCGCTGCTTGTCGGCGTAGAAGTTGTCGATGGCCTTGCGCATCTGGAAGAGGTTTTCCTTGAGCGCGGCCTCGCGCGCCTTGGTCTGCGCGGTGCGGACGTTGATCAGGGCGATGCCGGCCAGGATGCCGATGATCGTGACGACCACGATCAGCTCGATGAGGGAGAAACCCTTCTGGGCGTGACGAGCGATGAGTGATGAGCGACGGGCACGGGGGCTCGTCGCGGGGTCAGTGGGCAGCATCAGATCGGTCATCGTTCATCTCTCATCATTCATCAGTGGTCGTTACCACTCGTTGTAGCGGGTCTTGCCGTCGAGGGACAGCGCGGTCGAGGTGGAGTGCACCTCGTACAGGTTATCGGCGGTGCAGGAGCCGCCCACTTCGCACTTGTTCTCGAAGGCGCCGTCGGGATCGTCTTTGGTGGAGAGGACGATCCACTCCTTGCGGCCGGTCATCGGGTCGATGAGGTCACGCTCGCGGATGAGGCGCACGGTCTTGCCGTCCGACATCTTCACCCCCTCGAGCAGCTCGTCGAAGTTCTTCGGATAGCCGTCCGAGCCGAGGGCCTGCATCTGCGCGGAGCGCACCATCGGGAGCTGGCCGGGCTGCTGCTGCTGCTGTTGCTGGCCGGGGTTCATCTGTCCCATCAGCATCAGGTCGTGATACTTGTCGATGGCCTCGGTGATCTTGCGCAGGCGATCGCGCAGCTCCACTTCCTTCTGACGGCGCAGGCCGAAGCGCGCCACCGGCAGCGCGATGGAGGCGAGGATGGCGATGATCGCGCAGACCGTCACCAGCTCGGCGATGGTGAAGCCGCCGGAACGTGTTGCTGGTTGCCGGCTGCCGGTTGCATGCGGTTTCCGGCCGAGGCGTAACACCGCCTCGAACCAGCAACCGGCAACCAGCAACGGACGCGTAGCCATTACTGCACCTTTGCTCGGCCACCCGCGACCGCCGCGACGATGGTCTCGCCGCCGCCGTTGCGGAACTCGGGGTTCTGCATGACCAGGAACGTGTCGCCCGTGGTGCCGCCGTGCACGCGCAGCAGCAGGACGTCGCCGCCGCCGATGAACTGCAGCGGCTTGCCGTCGGACGACTTCACGCGGATCGTGCCGCTGTTCGGGTCGACCGTCACGATCGGGGGAAGGGCGGGATTGACCGCGATGGCCGAGCCGACGGAGACGTCGGTCACGTTCATCGCACGCGGGTTGAAGTGCAGCACGAGCTCCTGCGCGTTGAGGCCGTCCAGGTCCATCCCCACGACGCTCCACGTCTTCGACTGCCCCGGCTGCAGGGAGATCGTCGACGGCTGCGGCGCGATGCGCGGCGCCAGGCGGAGCGCCGCGGTGTCGGGCTCGGCCTGCGCGCTGATGTTGCTGCTGGCGCTGTCCTGCGGCGGATTCTGTTGCGGAGGCGGCGGCTGGACGTCGGGCGGGTTGTTCGGCGGCTGCTGCGGCGTGGGGCGGCGGAACGGATCCGTCGGCGCGCCGCCCTGCGGCTGCTGCGGCGTGACCATCGTCTCCGGCACGATGTAGTTGCCCGGCTCTCCATCCTCGGCCAGCTGGCGTCCGGCGTTCGGGTTGGCGACGAACGGATCGCCGCCGACTCCCTGCGACTCGATGCGCGGCGACACGCCGCGGAAAGTCAGGTTGTTGCCCGTGCCCACCCACATCGGGGCCACGTCTTCCTCGGTGATGTCCGGGATGCGCACGATGTGCGGTGTCATGGTCAGCACCAGGTCGGTGCGCGTCTCGTTGCGGCTCTCATTGGTGAAGAGACGGCCGATCAGCGGGATGTCGCCGAGGATCGGCGTCTTGGTGGCGCTCTTGACCTTGTTCGTCTGAATGAGGCCGGCCAGGAAGTTCGTCTCGCCGTCCTGCAGGCGGATGGTCGACTCGATCGTGCGCGTGGAGAACGTCGGCTGCTCCTGTCCGGCGAACTTCACCGGCGTGCCCTGGTTCGACACTTCGACGGTGAGCTTGAGCGTGACCTCGCGGTTGTGGTGCACACGCGGCTCCATCGCCACCTTGATGCCGACGTCCTGGTACTGGAACGACGTGTACGGCGCGGTGAGCTGGCCGGTGTTGTTGCCGCCGGTGGTGGTGCCGGGGTTGTAGCCCTGGATCGTGGTGACGGGGACCGGGATGCGCTGGCCGATGTGCAGCGTGGCCTTCTCGCCTTCGCTGATGCGGAGCTCCGGGTTGGCCAGCAGCTCGCTGTTGCCGTACGTCTTGAGGAGCGAGTACGTGGCCGTGGGAAGGGTGAAATTCACGTTGCCGCGCAACGCGCCCAGGCTGCCCGCCACCTCGGCGATCTGCGCGAGCGTGCCGCCGGTGAAGGGCTTGCCGTCGGCCCCGACCAGCCCCAGCGTGGCCGTGGAGCTGGGCGCGCCATCGGGACCGGTGGGGAAGCTGGAGATGGCCATGCCGATCTCTCGGATGCGGCTCACGTCGAGCTGCACGAGCTCCACCTGCACGACCACTTCGGCCTTGGCCTTGTCGTTGGCCTGGATGATCTTCTCGGCGATGCGGACCTTGTCGGCCGTGTCGCGGATGGTGATGGCGTTGAGCGCCTTCAGCGGGAAGACGTTGCGCGCCTCGATCATGGTGCGCACGACGTTGGTGACCTGCTCGGCGTCGCCGTTCGAGAGATAGAACGTGCGGATGACCAGGTCCTCGTAGTCGCGGCGGGCCTGCGGGTTGTCGGGGACGACGATGATGGTCTTCTCGTCGAGGACTTTGTAGAAGTGATTGCCGGCCTGCATGACGCGCTCGAGCGCGGCCTGCGCGGTGACGTCGCGGAGCTCGATGGTGATGCGGTCGTCCTTGACCGCCTGGTCGAACAGGACGTTGAGGCCGAAGGCGTTGCCGAGGGCGCGGTAGATGTCCTTGATCGGCGTCTCGCGCGAGAAGTTCAGCGAGATCGGCTCGTCCGAGGCGGGGTTGAGCTCGGGCGGCTGGGCCTTGCTCATGTTCGCGCTCGCGCGGCGCTTGATCTCGTCGACCGAGACCGACTCCGCGGCGGCGCGCTGCACGTCATGGATGATCTGGAAGGCCTTGGTCAGCTCGACGGCGGCGTACTGATTGGTCGGGTCGAGCTTGACGGTGAGCTGCAGCTCGGTGGCCGCCATCTGCGCCATGCGCACCTGGTCGTTGGCGGTGCGGGCGCGCTTGGCCTCCTCCATGAGCGACTTGCCTTTGTCGAAGTGCGCGCGCGACGCCTCGCGGCGGGCGCGGTCGTAGGCGAGCTTGTACTCACGGTTGTCGGCGTCGATCTCGAGCGCCTTTTCGTACTGCGCCACGGCAACGTCCCAGTCCTTCGACTGCTCCGCTTTCTGTGCGGCGTGGTATGCGTGGTAGCTCGCGCACGATGCCAGCGTGAGCGAGATCAGAAGTGCGACGAAGATGCTCTTGAGTCGATTCATTGATCAAAATGTCCTGACTGCGATGTGACGGCCGGGCCGGGGAAATGTCACTGCCCCAGCGGTACCCGCTGTGTTTGGTCGGGCGGGAATCCGACGAAGCCGATCTCGGCCGACTCGATCCCGATGCGGCGCAGAATGAACTTCCCCTCGATGACGTCGCCGACGCGTGCGTTGACGATCTCGCCCTCGCGGGTGAAGGTCGCGATCGGGCTCTGCTGGCGCCCGAACGTACCGATGAACTTCCAGGCGAACTGCGGAGGCGTGGGCGGCGGAGGCGGAGGCGGAGTCTCCGGCTCGTCGCACGCGGAGCCGATGCCGTCTCCATCGACGTCGCGCTGATCCGGGTTGGCGACGCTGACGCAGTTGTCGCGGAAGTCGGGCACGCCGTCCTTGTCCTGATCGGGCGGCGGTGCGGCGGGCGGCGGCGGGGGAGGCGGAGGAGGAGGCGGCGGCTCCTTGTACGCGAACAGATTGCGGTCGCTCTTGTAGCTGCCGCTCTCCGCGTCGAGCAGGTCGATGCGCACCGGCTCGACGCCCGGAGGGGCGAGCGGCGCGCGTGCGGCAACGGTGGTGGTGGCGCGCGCCGCGGTGGCGCCGGCCGCGGTCTCGCCGCCGGGCTGTCCGTCCGGCGCCGCGAACGTGTAGATCGCGAAGACGACCACGAGCACGATGCCCGCGACGGTCCAGGTTTTCCAGTTCATGGAGTTCATCACAGCCGGTTCCCGCCGGCAGTCGCCGCGCTCTCGTCGCGGAACAGAGTCTTGATGCGCAGGTTCAACGTCAACTGATCCCCTTCGCCCTGGGCGAGCGAGATCTTATCGATGATCACGAACTGGTCGGACAGCTCCAGCAGGTTGATCATGCGGCGGACCTGCTGGTAGTTCGCGGCCACGGAGAAGCCGATGCTCACCTCGCGAGCGCCGACGTCCTTCGAGCGACGCGTGGCGTTCTGGTCTTCCGCCTCCTGGCGCGCGAAGGAGAGCGTTTTCGGGATGGCGTTGCTGGCCACGGCCAGCCGCTTCACCTCGGCGATGAGCGCGGTCAGGCGCTTCGGCTGCGTCGACCACGTCTCGTCGTACACGAGCTGCACGTCCCTCTCGACCTTGCGGTGCGCCTGCAGCGCGAGCTCGGCCTCGGCACGCGCGCGCTTCGTCCGGTCGAGCTGGTCCTTCGCCTGGTCCAGGCGCTCGGACATCTCGTCGAGGCGGCTCTGGTACTGCACGCGATAGGTGAGGAAGAAGACCACGTTGCCGAGCAGCAGCAGGCCGAGGACGATCAGGAGGATCCGCTTCTCGCGCCAGATCATCGCCGCACCCCCGCCTGCTGCACGCTGCCCGTGTCGGACTCCGGCCGGTACTTGGCCGTGAGCACGAACTGATAGCTGTTCTCGTCCTGCGTTTCCGTGGTGGGGAACGCGTCGGAGAACTGCGGGTCGAGATTCATGCGGTTGATGGTGGTGATCATGCCGTCCGCCGACTTGGCCTCGAAGCTGAGGTCGAGGCGCACGCCGCCGCCCTGCTCGTCGAAGGTCGGCGTGATGGAGAGGAGGCGGACGTCGTCGGCGAGGATCGACTCCAGCTCGTCGAGGAGGCGGCTCCAGGAGAAGGCGCGCTCGGCGAGCTTGGCGTTGATGAAGCGGGTCTGGTCGTCGAGGCGGGAGAGGTCGAGCCCCTGCAGCCGCGTGCGCGCCGACTCCTGCTTCTGCTTCTCGAGCCGGGTCTGCTCCTCGACGCGGGCGATCTCGGCGCGGGTCGACTTGGTCTCGTGGACGTAGCGGTAGTACGTCTCGATGTTGTTCAGCATCAGGAAAGCCGTGAGGACGGACAACAGGACCACCACCGCGTAGACGGGACGGTAGTCGCGGTATGGCCGCGCGGCGAGGTTGAGATGGATCGGCTTCACCCGGTGAACACTCCTGTGCAGGCGGTCAGCTCGGCCTCGTAATCGGCCACGCCGGACGGGGCGTCGTCGACATAGTCGCGCAGAGAAACGTTGCGTACCTGCGTTTTGAACTCTTCGGCCAGCGTCGCCTGCACGTCCGCGCCGCGCTCGCCCGCCACCCAGCAGCTCGAGAAGTTCTCGACGTTCAGGGCGTCGCGGAGATAGCTCGCCGAGAGGCGGATCTCCTGATCGAGCGTCCGGTCCACGCTGAGGTTGCGCGAGCGGAGGAACAGCGGCTGCGAGCCGCGGAAGACCGCGGTCGTGAAATCGGTGTCGCGCAGATAGAAGAAGATGCGGTCGCCCGCGTTCTCGTTCTCGCGCACGGTGATGGCGTTCCAGATGTTGAGCCCCACCGGCTCGATGAGCACGATCTCCAGGCCGGCGGCCGTGAAGACCCGCTCGATCGCACTCAGCGTCGTCTCGAGCGCGCTCAGCACCAGCACCTTCGCTGCGCCGGCGTCGCGCGAGAGGATGGAGTAGGCGACGCGGAGCTGCTCGGGCGGGATGGGGAGCGTGCGCTTGAGGCTCCAGCGCACGACGTCGGTGGCGTCGCCGTCCTTTTCCGGGAGCGACGGCAGCTCGACGATGTTCATGCGGAACCAGGCGTCGGGGAGGAGCAGCGAGACCTTGTCCCACTTGCCCGTCTCCATCTTCATCCGCCGCAGCGCGTCGACGAGGCCGGCTTCGTTGGCGATGGTGGGCGTGACCGGCGCGGGAGTGAACGTGCCGTCGGCGATGCGCCAGCTCTTGGCGTTCAGGATGCGCGGATTCTTCGAGCCGCGTCCGAAGCGCGCGTGCACGATCGAGTCGTTGTCGAGGACGATGACGTCCGGCGGAAAGGATCTACTCATGGTTGCCTGTCATCCTGAGCCGCGCGGACGGCGAAGGATCCCCTTCTGAAACACGAGCACGGTGCAGCCGCAGGGGGTCCTTCGCTGCGCTCAGGATGACCAATGCTCTACTCAACGAACGTCACCTTGTTGATCTCGCGGAGCGTCGTCTGCCCTTCCATCACCTTGAGCAGGGCCGACTCGCGCAGGAAGGTCATCCCTTCCTCGTGCGCGGCCTTCTTGATTTCGGAAGCGGGACGGCGGTCGAGAATCATGGTTCGAATACGATCCGAGAGGTCGAGAAGTTCCGAAATCGCGGCGCGGCCGTGGAAGCCCGTGCCGTTGCACTCCAGGCAGCCGGCGCCCTCGTAGAACGTGCGGCCGCGGAAGTCCGCGGGGTCGACGCCCGAGTCGAGGAGCATCTTGTCGCTGTACGTCGTCTCGCGCTTGCAGTGGTCGCAGATCTTGCGCACCAGGCGCTGGGCCAGGACGCAGTTCAGCGCGGAGACGAAGTTGTAGAGGTCGACCTTCATGTTCAGGAAGCGCCCCAGCACGTCGACGACGTTGTTCGCGTGGACGGTGGTGAAGACGAGGTGGCCGGTGAGCGCGGACTGCACCGCGATCTGCGCCGTCTCCTCGTCGCGGATCTCACCGACCATGATCTTGTCCGGATCGTGGCGGAGGATCGAGCGCAGGCCGCGGGCGAAGGTGAGCCCCTTCTTCTCGTTGACCGGGATCTGGGTGATGCCGCGGAGCTGGTACTCGACCGGATCCTCGATGGTGATGATCTTGTCTTCCGGCGACTGGATCTCGGAGAGCGCGGCGTAGAGCGTGGTGGTCTTGCCCGAGCCGGTGGGACCGGTGACCAGCACCATGCCGTACGGCTCCTTGATGAACTTGCGGAAGCGCGCCAGCATGGCGTTGTCGAAGCCGAGGATGTCCAGGCGGAGGTTCTTGAACTCCTTGGACATCGACTCCTTGTCGAGAATACGGATGACCGAGTCCTCGCCGTGCGCGGTGGGGACGATGGAGACGCGGAAGTCGATGGTGCGGCCGGTGATGCGGAGCTTGAAGCGGCCGTCCTGCGGCACGCGCTTCTCGGCGATGTCGAGCTCCGACATGATCTTGATGCGGCTGATGATCGTGGAGTGATGGCGCTTGTCGATCGGGTCGAGGGCCTCGTAGAGCACGCCGTCGATGCGGTACTTGACCACGACTTCGTTGTCGCGCGTCTCGATGTGGATGTCCGAGGCGCGGCGCTGGATGGCATTGAAGACGATGGAGTCGACCAGCTTGATGATCGGCGAGGAGTCCTGCGCCGTGATCGAGTCGATGGTCAGCGTCTCTTCGCCTTCCTCGTTCTCGGCCACGAGCTGCATGCGGAAGCCTTCGGTGGCTTCGTCGAGGACGCGCTGCGTCGACTCGGACTTCTGCAGCTTGTCGCGGATGGAGGCGGGCGAGGCCACCTTGACCTTCAGCGGCGCGCCGAGGAGGAGCTCCAGCTCGTCCAGCTTGAGCACGTCCGTCGGATCGCCCACCACGATGGCGATGTGGCCGTCCTCCCGATGCTCGGGGAGGAACTGGTAGCGGATCATCAGGTCGAGCGGAATGTCGCGGAACAGGCCGTGGTCGATCTGGAAGTGCTCCAGGTCGACGAAGGGAAAGCCATACTGGTCCGCCAGACGGCGGGCACGGGTGGCCTCGCCGGTCGGATCGGCGTTCTTCAGGAAAGTGCGGTTCGGATCAGCGACCATGTGCGTTTACATTCCGACCTGTGAGAGGCGGAAGAGCGGGAGATAAAAGGCATACAGGAGCACGGCGATGACGAGGCCCATGCCGATGAGGATGATGGGCTCGATCGCCGAGACCAGCCGGGCGAGTCTGGATTCGATTTCCTCGTCGTAGAACTCGCTCACGTTGGCGAGCATTTCCGTGAGCGCGCCGGTCGATTCGCCGACCTTGATCATCTCGACGGCGAGGTCGCTGAGCACTTTCGTGTTGTCCAGCGAGCGCCACAGCGGCTCTCCCTCGCGCACGTTCTGCACGATACCGGAGATCCGGGTGGAGACGAGCTGGTTGGTGACGGACTGCGAGGCGATCTCGATGGCCGGCACCATCGGCGTGCCGCCCGCGAGCAGCGTCCCCAGCGACTGGGTGAACTGCATGATGGCGAAGCGGTGCAGGACGCCCCCCACCAGCGGGATGCGCAGCTTGAGCCGGTCCCAGATCAGGCGCCCGCTGGTCTTGACCCAGCGGTGCAGGAGGAACCCCCCGACGATCGTCCCCACCACCATCAGCAGCACGTTCTGGCGCATGAAGCCGGCGACGTTGATGAGGAGCTGCGTGAACCACGGCAGTTCCTGCCCGAAGCCCTCGAAGAACTCGGCGAACTTCGGGATGACGTAGGTCATCATGATGAAGATCATGCCGCCGGACATGGACATGAGGATGAGCGGGTAGACCAGCGCGCCGACGACTTTCTTGCGCAGGTTGACGATCATCTTCTGGTAGCGGAGGAAGCGCTTGATCACTCCCTCCAGATCGCCCGAGCGCTCGCCGGCGCGGATGGAGGTCGAGTAGATGGGAGGGAAGAGGTCGCCGTAAGTGGCGAAGGCGTCCGAGAGGGCCACGCCGGAGGTGAGCTTCTCCCGGATGTCGGCCAGGATCTCGCGGAAGCGCGGGTTCTTCTGCCGCTCGAGCAGGATGTCGAAGGACTGCACGATGGGCAGGCCGGCGCGGACGAGCGCGAGCAGCTCCTGGTTGAAGAGGAGGAAGTGCTCGGTGCTGACGGCCCGGCCGAAGCGCGGGACGAGGTCGCGCGCGGCGAAGGCGCCGCGGCGGGCGTTGAAGACGTGCAGCCCCTGCCGCTTCATTTCGTCCTGCGCGGCACGCATGGAGGCGGCGACGACCTGTCGCTCGATGATTTCCCCGTCAGGGGTTCCCACTCTGAGGATGAATTCCGGCATTCGAAAGCTTTCCCCCGCCCCGACTAGGACGACCCGTTTTCCTAAACGTTACGGTCGAGGCGGTGGTTGAATAACCAATCGCATGCGGGTTCGCTTCCAGCGAGCGCAACGGCCACCCCCGTCACCGGAACATGAAGAACACCGCCCCCACCAGACACAGCCCCGCCCAGAGGAAGTTCCAGCTCAGCGGCTGGCGCATGTAGAACACGGCGAAGGGAATGAAGACGAGGAGGGTGATGACCTCCTGCACGATCTTCAGCTGCGCCAGCGTCAGCTTCTGAAACCCGATCCGGTTGGCCGGCACCTGCACCAGGTACTCGAACAGCGCCACCCCCCAGCTCACCAGCGCCGCCACGATCCACGGCCGGGTGGCCAGGTTCTTCAGATGCGCGTACCACGCGAAGGTCATGAAGACGTTCGAGATGATGAGCAGGATGACGGTGGTGAGGATGGTGCGCATGGCGGGCGTACGGTACAACGATCCTCATCTGGACTCGTCGGGATGCGCGAGGCGGCACGGCAAACGTGGCCGTGGACGACTCTCGTCGCGGTCGACACGAACGCCGCGGACGCGCGTTGGTCGATGATTTCGAATATCCAGCCGAGCAACTCGACAGGTTGCCGGCCAGTGTCCTGTACATCACGGTCGGCAGATCGTTCGCCAGCGTCGCAGTCGTTCCGAGTGGGTTCCGGTAATATCCCCTCCTCTCTCGCGTCTTCGACACCGGATGGGTGTCTCGTTTTCGATCGGCGTGCGAGAGGTGCACGATGGGTCCCGGCTGATGGCGGTCAACGATCCGCTGCTGGCGCCGCTGATTCGGGCGCGTGACGACGAGGCGCGGCGCGCCGCCATCGGCGCGGTGCTGGTCACGCATGCGCGGCCGGTCGTCGAGCGCGTGCTCGCCCGCTATCGCGGCGCCGACAGCGCCATCGGTCCCGCCGAGGCCGAGGATCTCGCCGGCACGGTCATGCTGCGGCTCGTGCAACGGCTGCAGCACGTGGCCGAGGACGCCGGCGAAGCCATCGCCTCGCTGGCCGACTTCACCGCCACGCTCACCTTCAATGCCGTCTACGATTTCCTCCGCCGCCGCTATCCAGAACGGACCCGCCTCAAGAACCGCGTGCGCTACGTCCTGCTGCGCGACCGCCGCTTCCGCACCTGGTCCGCCGAGCGCGGCGCGGTGTGCGCGCTGGCGGCGTGGGATGCGCACGACAACATCGCCGAGCTTCCGCGACCGGCGTGGAAGACGCGGCGGCGCATCGAGCCGGAGCGCGTGGCGGACGCCGTCGAGGCGATGCTCGTCGCGGCGGGGCGGCCCGTGCTCGTCGACGATCTCGTGCGCAGCCTGGCCGAGGAGTGGCAGGTCGTCGACAGACCTCCCGTGCCCGTCACGCCCGCGGCGGCCGATCCGGCGCGCGCGCATTCGGTGCAGCTCGAGACGCGGCAGTACCTCGACGCGTTGTGGCGCGAGATCCTCGAGCTGCGCGCGCCGCAGCGTGCCGCGCTGCTGCTGAATCTCCGCGACGCCGACGGCGGCAACGCCGTGGTGCTGTTCATCCTCGCCGCCATCGCCACGTTCGACGAGATCGCCGCGGCGATGGAGATGGCACCCGAGCGGCTGACGGAGATCTGGACCTCACTCCCCCTCGACGATCTCGCCATCGCCGCACGCCTCGGATTGACACGGCAGCAGGTCATCAACCTGCGGAAGGCCGCGCGCGCACGGCTCGCGCGCAGAATGGGACAGCCATGAACGACGAAGAGCTCGACCGGCATGCGCGCGCCGTCGCGGCGCAACTGGAGCCGGAGCATCCCGACCTCGAGACGGAGCTCTTCCCGTACGCCGAGGGAACGCTCCCGCGCGAGCAGGCGGCGGAGATCGCGGAGCACGTGATGTGGTGCGCGCGCTGCCGCGAAGACGTCGAGGATGCGCGCGCGCTCGCGCCGCTCCGGCCGCGCCGCGCGTCGCGCGCGTGGCTGCCGCTCGCCGCCGCGGCGATGATCGGCGGCGTGCTGTTTCTGTTCGTGACGCGGGACGACGCTCCGCCGCCGAGCCCCGTACAGACAGCGACCGTGATCACGCAAACGCTACCGACTCCAACGACGACGACCGCCAGCACCGCCGCCGTGCCGCGGTACGCGCGTGCGGAGTGGGAGACGCTCGTCCGCGAGACGCGCGCCGGTCTGCCGCTCGCCGTCGCCGGTGCGCTCGCGCCGTTGCGACGCGACGCGTACGTGCTGCGCGGCGGCGAAGGCGGCGGCGTGACGCTCGAGCCGAGCGGCGTGATCGTCGAGTCGCCGCGGCCGAAGTTCCGCTGGAGCGAGCTCTCGCCGCGCGCGGTGGTCACCGTGTTCGCGGACGACGCCGAAGTCGCGCGCAGCGCCGAGCTGTCGACGAACGAGTGGACGCCGCGGCGCGACCTGCCGCGCGGCGTGACGCTCACGTGGCAGGTCGAGCTGCGGCGCGACGAGGCCCTGGCCATCATTCCCGCGCCGCCCGCGCCGCCGGCGCGCTTTCGCATCGTCGATGCGGAGACGGCCGCCGAGCTCGAGGAAGCGCGCCGCGCGCATCCGGACGACGCGCTCCTCCTCGGACTGCTCTACGCGCGCGCCGGCCTCGTCGACGACGCGCGGCTGCACTTCGAGCGTGTGCAGAATCCTGCCGACCTTCCCCTCGCCCGCCGGCTTCTCCGACAATTGCCCGCATGAAGCGGCTCCTCCTCCTTCTCCTGTTCGTGCTGCCCGTCATCGCTCAGGCGTCGGCTCCGGAGGACGTGGCCGCGGCGTTTCGCGAGGTCCTGCTGCGCGACGATCGCGCCCTGCTGGCGCACGCCGCCCTCGCCAATGAGGACGATCGCGAGGCGCTGTTCGAGCTGCGCGACGTCATCGACCGGCACGACTGCATTGAAATCACGCGTTACGAGTGGTCGACGGTGAGTGAGACGGCCGAGGCAGTGACGCTGCGGATCGACGTCCGCGGCCATGGTGTGCTGAAGGGCACGACGCGCCGCGAGGTGCCGCTCTTTCCGCGCTGGCACGTCGATGCGAAGCTCCACGAGGGGCGCTGGAAGATCGCCCGTGTCCGCACCGAGGAGGGACGCATCGCCGCGCTGATGGTGGCGGCGCCGACGACCGCGGAGGCGCACCGGATCTTCCTCGACGCCAGGGACGTCGACCCGATCGAAGTCATCGAGCTCTATGCCGACGGCCTGGAAGTGCGGGGCGAGCTCGCGCCGCTCACACACGCGCTGGAGCTGGCGCAGGCCACCGGCGATCAGTTTCTCGAGGTATTCGTGCGGCGCATGCAGCTCATCGTGGCCTCGGTGCAGCCCGACTGGCAGTACATCCGCGACGCCATACCGGCGCTGGAGACGCTGGCGCATCACGGCGACCGGCCGGACGTGCGCGCGGAGGCGTGGTTCACGAGCGCATCCGCGCACTTTCTCCTGCAGGAGATGGACGCCGCGATTCCGCGCTATCGCGCCGCGATCGACGAGATCGATCTCGTCGACGATCCGGTCCGTCCGCTCAAGTCGCTGTACATGCACGTGTGGGTGCTGCAGCAGCTCGGACGTCTGCACCCCGCCGTGGAGGGCGCCGAGCGCCTCGCCGAGCTGGTGCAGCGCTTCGGCTGGGAGGAAGGGGAGTTGCTCGCGCTGTTCAACGCGGCCGCGACGCACGATGAGCTGCGCAACAGCCGGCGTGCGTCCGAGCTCTATCTCGTTGCGGCGCGCCGGTCGCGCGCGCAGGGTCAGAACGCCTCCGAGGTGATGGCGCTGTTCAACGCAGCGCGGCTGCTGATGGGCGAGCAACGCAACGCGGAGGCGGACGAGCTGCTGCGCATCGCGCAGCCCAACGCCTCCAGTGAGCTGCTGCTGCATGTCTACTCCGCCCGTTCGCACCTGGCCATGCTCCGTGGACGCGACGACGAGGCCGCGGCGATGCTCGAACAGGCGCGGGAGATTTACCGCAAGAGGCGGGAGGACGGCGTCACCATTCCCGACCTGGCCAACCTTCACGTTCGCGCCAGCGAGCTGCATCTCCGCGCCGGCAGGCGGGAGAAGGCGCTCGAGGAAGCGATGCTGGCCATGCCCCAGATCGGGCAGTGGGAGCGGTCCTCGGACACGTTGTTCATGCGCGTCGGCATCATGCTCACCGTGGCTCGTGCCCTCGACGCGCTCGGCCGTCGCGGCGAGGCCATCGAGCGCCTGCGGCAGGGACTCGGCTTTCTCGACGAGATGGGCTCGAAGAACTTCGACGCGCACCCGCTGGCGCAGATCGGCGCCGTCGACGCCGCGCGCGACACGTTCGAGTTGCTGATCGAGCTGCTCGTCGAGACGGACCAGACCGCGGAGGCGTTGCGCGTCTCGGAACAGATGCGCGCCCGCGGCCTGCGCGCGGTGATCGCACGCGGCCACGTCGACCTCTCCGCGTCGATGTCGGACGAGGATCGGAAGCGCGAGAACGAGCTCGAGCAGCAGGTGGTGGAGCTCAATCGCCGGTACGCCGAGGCGTTGCAGGCCGGCACGCCGGCGGCGGAGTGGAAGGAGAAGCTCGGCGTGGCCCGCGGCGAGCTCGACGCGTTCCGCCTGGAGATGCGCGTCCGACATCCCGCCGTGGCCAGGCGCCGCGTGGAGAGCGCGCCGTCGCCGGAGCTGCCGGAGTCGTGGAGCGGCATCACCGCCGTCGAGTACGTGGTGACGAAGAAGCAGACCATCGCCTTCATCGTGGAGCGCGGACGGAGCGTGCGCGCGGTACGGCTGCCGCTGCCGCGGGAGACGGTCGCGCGCGAGGCGCACCGCTTCGCCACCGAGATGGGCAGTGCCTCGCTGACGTACCGCGAGCCGGCGCGCAGGCTGTATGACATGTTGCTCGCGCCGCTCGAGCCGTACCTCGGCGCGAAGACGCTCTGCATCATCCCGGACGTCGAGCTGTGGCGCGTGGCCTTCCACGCGCTGCTGGACGAGCGCGGCCGCCACGTCGTCGAGGGCCGCGCGGTGTTCTACGCGCAGTCGATCTCGTTCGCGCGCGACGCCGCCGCCGCGGGGAGCCCGCGGCAGACGCTGCTGGCCCTCGGCAATCCGACCATCGGCAGCTCGACGCGCGGCAGCGTGGCCGCCGCCTACCGCGACGTCACCCTCGGCGCGCTGGCCGATGCCGAGACCGAGGTGAAGACGCTCGGGAAGATGTACTCCGCGGCGCAGAGCCGCGTCTATTTCCGCGACGCCGCGCGCGAGGCCCTCTTCAAGGCGGAGGCGCCGGAGTTCCGCGTGCTGCACATCGCGGCGCACGCGATCGTCGATGACGCGGCGCCGTTGTACTCGGCCATCGTGCTGGCGGCGGGACGCCACGATCCGGCCGAGGATGGACTGCTCGAGGCGCGCGAGGTCGTCGACCTGCCGCTGTCGGCCGACCTGGCCGTGCTCTCCGCCTGCGAGACGGCGCGCGGCAAGGTGGGGGCGGGCGAGGGGGTGGTGGGACTGGCGTGGGCGTTCTTCGCCGCCGGCTGCCCGACCACGGTGGTCAGCCAGTGGAAAGCGGAGTCGCATTCGACGTCGCAACTGATGATCGAATTTCACCGGCGCCTCCTCGCCGGCGACTCGCCCGCGGCGGCTCTGCGCGCGGCGCAGCTCGAGCTGCGCAAGGATCCGCGCTATCGCCATCCCTTCTTCTGGGCACCCTTCGCCGCCATCGGCGCCGCCGGCCGCCCAGCGCGTTAGCGGAGCGCCGCCGCTCCCGGCGGCTGCCGTGGCGGCGTCCCGCCGCCACGCGCAGGCGGGACGCCTGCGCGGCAGCCGGCGAGGACGCCGGCGGTCCGCTTCGGAAAATAAATTTTCCGGATCGTGGCCATAAGCCGCTGAAGCCGCGTCTTCAGACGCAAGAGCCGGATTTTTCCGGCCGTCCAATCGCAGGCTTTCGTCAGACAAAAAGGAATCCGTCATGAAGCGACTCGCCGTGTTTTTCGCGGTGCTGGCTCTCGCTCTGTCGTCGTTCGGACAACAGCATCCGAACCGCGCCAAGGGCTTCAACGCCAACAGCGTCTATCAGGTCAACGACTACGACAGCATCAATGCCTTCAATGGCAACCTGACCATCAGCATCCCGCTGGGCAGCGCCTATCCGCTGAACAGCGACGTGGGCGTCCAGTTCGCGCTGCATTCGAATGCGAACGTCTGGGATGGGGAGCGCTACGACTACACGTGCGATCCGGACGGCGCGGTGATCATGACGTACGGCTATCCGCATCGCCGCGCCAACGCCGGCCTCGGATGGACGCTCTCCCTCGGACGGCTCTACGCGCCGCTGCATCCCACGGCGAAGGGATGGACGTTCGAGAGCCCGGACGGCGCCAGCCACGAGCTGCAGCCGAGCGACACGGCAGGCGGACTGGCGTCGAAGGACGGCTCGTTCCTGCGGATGCGCACCGAGGGGGCGGACCGTCTCGTCGAATTTCCCGACGGCCGCGTGTACACGTTCAGCCTGCATCCGCATCGCAATCCCCCCGCTCCCGACACGCACGAGGATCAGGAGTGGATGCTGACGAAGATCTCCAATCCGTTCGGCGAGCTCGCCACCCTCGAATACGACTA
>DASUSL010000033.1:0-17159 GCA_036375135.1 Thermoanaerobaculia bacterium
GAGAATACGGAAGCGGCCATCTCTAGCAAGAAACCTGCGCTTCCGGCGTCGGCGTTTCCTCCGTGTCACGAATGGCACGCGGGTGTCACGAGCGGCGGAAGAGTGGACCGCCGGCGTCCCGCCGGCTGTTGCGCAGGCGTCTCGCCTGCGCGGGGGGCGGCGGCGGGACGCCGCCGCGGCAGCCGGCGGGACGCCGGCGCTCCCGTTCGTGACACCCGCGTGCCATTCGTGACACGGAGGAAACGCCGACACCGGAAGCGCAGGTTTCTTGCTAGAGATGGCCGCTTCCGTATTCTCCCGCATCACCCTTGCCTCCGTCGTGGTCGCCGTGCTGGCGGGTTGCGGCGATGATTCCGGCGCCTCCGCGTCCGCGCAGGAAAGCAAGCGCGACCAGGCGCCCAGACGCGTGCAGACCGCGCGCGTCGAGGAGCGGCAGCTCGGCTCCAGCGTGCTCGTCAACGGCACCCTCGACGCGTACGACCGCGCCACCGCCGGCACCAAGGTCGCCGGGCGCCTGCAATCGCTCGCCGTCGACCTCGGCAGCCGCGTGCGTGCCGGCCAGCTCGTGGCGCGCATCGATCCCACCGACTACAGCATCCGCCTCACGCAGGCCGAGGCGGGACTGGCGCAGGCGCGCGTGCGCCTCGGCTTGCCGCCGCAGGGTGGCAGCGACAGCGTCGATCCCACCGACACGCCGCCCGTGCGCGAGGCGCGCGCCCTGCTCGAAGAAGCGCGCGCCAGCCGCGAGCGCTACTCCGCGCTGTTGAAAGACGGCGTCATCTCCAAAGCCGACTTCGACCAGGTGCTGTCGCAGTCGCGCGTCGCGGAGAGCCGCTATCAGGAATCGCTCGAAGAGATCCGCAACCGCCAGGCCGTGGCCACGCAGCGTCGCGCCGAAGTGGCGCTGGCGCGGCAGCAGCTCGCCGACACCGCCATCTACGCCGCCTTCGACGGCGTCGTGCAGCAGCGCATCGCGTCGCTGGGCGAGTATCTCGCCGCCGGCGCGCCCGTCGTCGAGATCGTGAAGATCAACCCGCTGCGCTTCCGCGCCGAAGTGCCCGAGCGCGAGGCCATGAGCATCCGCATCGGCCAGAGCGTCCAGCTCACCGTCGACGGCGCGCCCGCGCCGGTCACCGGACGCGTCACGCGTTTGAGCCCGACCATCACCGAGCGCACGCGCGTCCTGCAGATGGAGGCCGACATCCCGAACAACGGCGCGCTCCGCGCCGGCTCCTTCGCGCGCGCCACCATCGTCACCGACACCACCGCCACGTCGCTGGCCATCCCCAGCGAGGCGCTGGTCACGTTCGCCGGCATCGAGAAAGTGGTCGTCGTCGAAAAAGGAAAAACGAAAGAGAAGCCGGTCACGACCGGCCGCCGCGCCGGGGCGTACATCGAGGTGCTGAATGGTGTCGCCGCCGGCGACGAAGTGGTCCTGAACCCGGGCAACATGCGGCCGGGGCAGGCGGTGGTGACGAGATGACCGCCTGTCATCCTGAGCCGCGTAGACGGCGAAGGATCCCCCGCGGACGGACGATGCCCGTGAGCCCGCGGGGGGTCCTTCGCCGTCTTCGCGGCTCAGGATGACATCCGAGAATCGCCATGCAAAAACTCGCAGAGATCTGCATCCGCCGTCCCGTCTTCGCGTCGATGATCGTGCTCGCCCTGGTCGTCGTCGGCGCGGCGGGCTACGCCCAGCTCGGCGTCGACCGCTATCCCTCGGTCGACCTGCCGACCGTGAGTGTGCGCACCGGACTGCCCGGCGCCGCGCCGGAGGAAGTCGAGTCGCTGATCACGCAGCAGATCGAGGAAGTGGTCAACACCGTGGACGGCATCGACGAGCTGCGCTCCGTCTCCGGCCCCGGCAACTCCATCGTCATCGCCACGTTCAAGCTCGACCGCGACCTCGAGACCGCCGCACAGGACGTGCGCGACCGCGTGGCCACGGTGGTGCGGCAGCTCCCCGAGGATGCCACGCCGCCGGTCGTGTCGAAGTTCGACAACGACAGCTCGCCGGTGCTCACCATCGCCCTCTCGGGCGAGCGGTCGCTGCGCGAGCTGACCGAGCTCGCCGACAAGACCGTGCGCGTGCAGCTCGAGCGCACCGGCGGCGTCGGCGAGGTGCGCGTCGTCGGAGGCCTCGAGCGCGCCATCAACGTCTGGGTCGACGCCGACCGGCTCGCCGCGTACCAGCTCCCCATCACGTCGGTGCGCACCGCCCTCGACCGCCAGAACGCCGACCTCCCCGGCGGCAACGTGACCACCGACAAGCAGGAGCTCACCCTCCGCACGATGGGCCGCTACACCGCACCGTCAGCCTTCGAAGACCTCGTCATCGCCACGCGAACCAGCACCAGCAACCAGCAACCGGCAACCAGCAACAACACCATCGAAAGCGCCGGCGTCCCGATCCGCATCCGCGACATCGGCCGCGTCGAAGACGGCACCAAGGAACAGCGCAGCCTCGCGCGCCTGAACGGCGTCCCCACCGTCACCCTCGACGTCCGCCGCCAGTCCGGCGCGAACACCATCGCCGTCATCAACGGCATCAAGGCCGCGCTGCCGGCCGTGCAGGCGCAGCTCCCAGCGGACATCAGGCTCGAGGTCATCCGCGACCAGTCGCGCTACATCGAGGCGGCCATGCACGAGATCAAGGTGCACCTCGTGCTCGGGTCGATCCTGGCCTGCATCGTCGTGCTGATCTTCATGCGCTCCTGGCGCTCCACGATCATCGCCGGCATCGCCATCCCCGCCTCGGTCATCGCCACGTTCGGGATGATGTGGGCGCTCGACTTCACCCTCAACAGCGTGACCATGCTCGCCCTCGTGCTCATGGTCGGCATCGTCATCGACGACGCCATCGTCGTGCTGGAGAACATCTTCCGCTTCATCGAAGAGAAGAAGATGAAGCCGATGGAGGCCGCGGCCGCGGCGACGAAAGACATCGGCCTGGCCGTCCTGGCGACGACGCTCTCGCTGGTCGTCATCTTCCTCCCCGTGTCGTTCATGTCGTCGATCTCGGGGCGCTTCCTCTACCAGTTCGGCATCACCGCGGCGGTGGCCATCATGGTCTCGCTGCTCGTCTCCTTCACCCTCACGCCGATGATGAGCTCGCGCCTGCTCAGCGTGAAGGACGCGGAAGGCGGCCACGGCTCGCGCACCGGCTTCTACGGACGCATCGACGCCACGTACATGCGCCTGCTCGAGCTCTCGATGCGCAACCGGAAGCTCGTCGCCATCGTGGCCGTGCTGGTCATCCTCACTTCCATTCCGCTGTACAAGGCGGTGAAGCAGGAGTTCATCCCGACGAACGTCGACGAGGCGGAGTTCGACGTGAGCATCACCGCGCCGCAGGGGACCAGCCTGGCCTCGATGAACGAGGCGGTGATGCTGATCGAGAAGGAGCTGCTGGAGACGCCGGGCGTGCGGCTCGTGCTCTCCTCCGCGGGTGGCGGCTTCCTCAGCTCGACCTCCAGCGGCAGCGCGTACGTGCGCATCGCGCCGCATGAAGAGCGCACGCTCTCCTTCACCAAGTTCTGGAATTCGCTGAAGAAGGGGAAGCCGTGGCAGGCCTTCCAGAACAACTACTCGGCGCAGGACGTGATGCAGGAGGTCCGCAAGCGCACGCGCAAGTTCGCGCCGATCCGCGTGGCGCCGCGCAATCCGCCGTCGTTCAACTTCGGCCCGGGCGGCCGCTCCGACATCAACTTCGTCATCCGCGGGCCGGAGATCGAGCAGCTCGCCGCGTACGCCGACGAGCTGGTGTCGCGCACGGAGAAGCTGCCCGGCTTCAACGACGTCGACACGAACCTGGAGCTCGACAAGCCGGAGCTGCGCGCGAACGTCGACCGCGCCCGCGCCGGCGACCTCGGCGTCTCGACGTCCGACATCGCCACGAGCCTCAACGTCATGGTCGGCGGCGATCAGGAGGTGACGCGCTACCGCGACGCCTCGGTCAACGAAGACTACGACGTGCAGTTGCGCGTCGAGCGCGCCAACCGCGACGACCCCGCCGCCATCGGACGCCTCTACGTCCCGACCCAGGACGGCGATCTGGTGCGCCTCGACAACGTGGTCAACATCGAGCGCGGCGTGAGCCCCTCGCGCATCGACCGCCTCGACCGCGAGCGCCAGGTCACCGTCAGCGCCGGCGTGGCGCCGGGCTTCGCGCTCGCGGACCGCATCGAGGCGATGCGCGGCGAGATCGCGAAGATGGGCCTCGCCTCCGGCTACACGACCACGGTCACGGGCCGCGGTCGCGAGCTGGAGCGCACCTTCAACGAGTTCGTCTGGGCCTTCCTGCTGTCGATCGTCTTCATGTACATGATCCTGGCCTCGCAGTTCGAGAGCACGATCCACCCCGTGACCATCCTGCTCTCGCTGCCGCTGGCCATCCCGTTCGCGCTGCTCTCGCAGTGGCTCACCGGCAGCACGCTCAACCTCTACTCCGCCCTCGGCATCCTGGTCCTGTTCGGCGTGGTGAAGAAGAACTCCATCCTGCAGGTCGACCACATGAACAACCTCCGCGCGCACGGCATGGACCGCGCCTCGGCCATCCTGCAGGCCAACCGCGACCGCCTGCGCCCGATCCTCATGACCACGCTCGCACTCGTCGCCGGCATGCTGCCGCTGGCTCTCGGCACCGGCCCCGGCTCCGAGGAGCGCCGCTCCATCGCCATCGTCGTCATCGGCGGCCAGTCGCTGTCGCTGCTCCTCACGCTGCTCGTCACGCCGGTCGCGTATTCACTCTTCGACGATCTCGCGAAAAGCCGCCGCTGGAAGCCGGTGGTCATCCGCCTGCGACGCGCGCGGGAACGCTTCGGACTGGCGATGGCGCGGGTGCGGCGGCGGGGATGAGTCAGGAAAAAGCCGCCGGCGTGTCCCTCCCAACACGAGGGGGTCCACATGCCGGAGCCATTCAGGAACATCACAGTCGAGCAGTTCGCGCGGATGCTGTCCTTTCCATGGCGCCGGAAGATCGACGCCGTCCACATCCATCACACCTGGCGTCCCACGCACGCGCAGTGGAAGGGGCTCGAGTCCGTCCGGGCGATGGCGCGTCATCACGTGAACGTGAACGGCTGGAGCGACATCGCCCAGCACCTGAGCATCGGCCGCGACGGCGACATCTGGACCGGCCGTAACTGGGACATGCCGCCGGCCAGCGCCAGCGGCTACAACGGCAACAGCAGGTCCGGCCCGTTCATGATCGAGATGAACGGCGACTTCGACGCCGGCAAGGACACGCTCGCCGGCGCGCAGCTCGCCGCCGTGACGGGCGTGGTCGCGCACCTCCTCAAGCACCGCGGCCTCGGCACGTCCGCGATCCGCTTCCATCGCGACATGACGAACCAGAAGAGCTGTCCCGGAACCGGCATCGACCCGGAGTGGTTCGCCGCGCAGGTGCAGAGCGCGATGGACTCGCTGGGCGACAGCCGCGCCGCGGCGGACAGCCCGTTCGAGCGCGACCTGCTGGACTCCTGGTTCCTGGAGAGCACCGCCTCGCGCGGTCCCGGGCGGGACGAAGGGGAGCTGGCCGAGGATCAGGAAACGTTCGACGACGCCCGCGCGGGCGACGGCGCGCGCGACGCGCGCCTGAAACCGGAACAGCTCACCACCCTCATTCCGCACGTCGTGAACATGCGCGAGGGAAAGTTCGCGTCGACGGAGCTCTTCCACAGCGACAAGTCCACCGTCGACGCGATCTTCAACACGCTCGACGCGCGTGCCGCGGCCGCGCCGGACGGCAAGCCGCTGCGCATCGTGCTGTGGGCGCACGGCGGCCTCAAGACCGAGCATGGCGGTCTGGAGATCGCGTACAAACACGTCTGGTGGTGGGACAAGAACGACGTCTACCCCATCTACTTCGTCTGGGAGACGGGCCTCTTCCAGACCATCGGCGACACGATCTCGCGGGCGTGGGATCGCCTGCGCGGCAAGCGCGCGATCGACTTCGCGGCGCCGACCGATTTCCTGCTCGAGAAGACCGTGCGCGCCCTCGGCGGCGTTCACGTCTGGGGCGGCATGAAGTTCTCTGCGTCGGAGGCCGTGAAGAGCGGCAACGCGGCCGAGTACGTGGCCATGCAGCTCGGCGCGCTGTTCCAGAAGTACCCGGGCAAGGTACAGCTTCACGCCATCGGCCACAGCGCGGGCTCGATCTTCCACGCGCACTTCGTCCCCGAGGCGCTCCAGCACGGCGCGGCGTTCGAGACGATGCAGTTTCTCGCCCCGGCCGTGCGCGTCGACGAGTACGTGAAACGGCTCCTCCCGGTCATGAGCAAGGGAGTGAAGAAGACCTGGATCTTCACGATGTTCAAGCAGTACGAGCTGGCCGACAGAGTCACGCGGCTCTATCGCAAGTCGCTGCTCTACCTGATCAGCCGCGCGCTCGAGCCGGACGACGACGCCGAGCTCCTCGGCCTCGAGGAGTCGCTGCGCCGTTCGCCGGCACTGGTGCAGGCGTTCGGTCTCAACGGACAGCAGGCCGCCGGCAAGGTGCACTTCTCGAAGACCGCCGGCACGACGCAGGCCGACGAGCACGGCGAGTTCGACGACGACCCGGAGACGATGAACAGCGTCGGTGCGCTCGTCCTCGGCACGAAGGTCAGGCATGCGTATCCGCCGCCCGCACCGGAGAAGCGCAGTCTCTCCGAGCTCGAGCTGGAGCTTCCCGCCGAGGTCGAGGAGTTCCTCGCCTCTTCGGCGAGTCCGGTCGCGTTCGCGGCCGCGCCGGCTCCGGCTCCGCCGTCGCCGTTACCGGGCTTGCCTGCCGCGGTCTCTACATCGACGGCGAGCGGCCGCCGCGTCGCACTCTGCGTCGGCATCAACGACTATCCGACCGCGCCGCTGCACGGTTGCGTGGCCGACGCGCGCATGTGGGCCTCGCAGCTCCAGGCCATCGGCTTCAGCGAGGTGCGCATGCTGCTCGATGCGCAGGCCTCGCGGCGGGCGATCGTCGGCGAGCTCGAGTCGCTGATCACCTCCAGCCGTCCCGGCGACGTGCTGGTCTTTCAGGCGGCCGGCCACGGGACGCACCTCCCCGACCTCGACGGCGACGAGCCCGGCGCCGAGGATCAGGCGTTCTGTCCGCACGACTTCGCGTCGGGCGCGCTGCTCATCGACGACGACCTGGCGCAGCTCTTCAGCCGCATCCCC
Source organism: Thermoanaerobaculia bacterium (assembly GCA_036375135.1). Taxonomy (GTDB): domain Bacteria; phylum Acidobacteriota; class Thermoanaerobaculia; order Gp7-AA8; family Gp7-AA8; genus QHVT01. The sequence goes on from DASUSL010000033.1 coordinate 7,156, forward strand.
GAAGGTGTCCTGCTGACCTGCTTCTTCGACTTCTGTCACTCGGGCACCGCCACGCGCCTGGCCGTCGGGACCTCGAACGTCGGCGGCGGCTCCGGCGATCGGCCGCGTTTCATCGTGGCCGACTCGCAGTTGATCCGCGCGCACGCCGACTTCCGCAAAACCAGCGCGCCCCTCGGCGCATCGCGCGCCGCCAATCGCGGACCGGAGTACATGCGCGAGATCGTCTTCTCCGCCTGCCGTCCCGACCAGGTGGCGTGGGAGTCGGGAGGCCAGGGCGATTACACGCGCAACGTGGTTCCGCTGCTCGCGCGCTGGTCCTCGCTGACGAACCAGCAGTTCCAGGACCTGCTCACGTCCGATTTCCGCCCCGCGGGACGGCAGCATCCGATCCTCGACTGCGCGCCCGCGGCACGCCAGCGCGCGCTGCTCGGCGGCGCGGCGTCGGGCCCGGCAGGTCGCAGTGCGTCGGGCGGCGGCAACGCCGTCGCGCAACTGCTTCGCGACGTCGCGGCAGTCGTCGAAGCGCAAGGCGGACGATGAAACCCGAGGTGCCGTCGACGGCGCCCGCGGACGCGGCGGTGGCGCAGAGCCGCGAACCGGAGATCGGCGGCGCGACGCGAGCCGCGCCGCCGCCGGTGCGCATGCTCCAGTGGACGCGCGGCGCGAATCTCGTCCGCGCGCGCAAACTCGATCCGCACCGGCGGCAGAAGAACGACCCGCTCTACCGCCCGCTGCGGATCTACACGATCGATCCGTCGCAGCCCAAGCTGCAGGGCGCGGTCACGACGGTGAACGTGCCGTACGAGCCGCTGAAGATCGAGGGCAACCGCTTCATCGGCGGTCTCTTCGAAGTCGACCCGCGCGACGGCGCGCGGCGCGGCTTCGAATACGCCGCCGTCGACCTCGACGATCACGGCGTGCTGATGACGCAGGGGCGGCAGCCCTCGCCGTCCGACCCGCTCTTTCATCAGCAGATGGTGTACGCGGTAGCCTCCACCGTCTACAACACCTTCAAGATCGCGCTGGGCCGCGACCTGTCGTTCGGATTCCGCCGCACGTCCGAGGAGCAGCCGGAGCGGTTGCGGCTCGTGCCGTTCGCCGCCGACATGCGCAACGCGTTCTACGATCCGAACGACGGCTCGATCCGTTTCGGCTACTTCGAGGCGCCCGCGGCCAGCGACGCGCGCGTGCCGCCCGGCGGCTTCGTCTTCACCTCGCTGTCGCACGACATCATCGCGCACGAGGTGACGCACGCGCTGCTGGACGGCCTGCGCACGCGCTTCACCATCCCCACCAATCCGGACGTGCTGGCCTTTCATGAAGCGTTTGCCGACGTCGTGGCCATCCTGCAGCACTTCTCGCATTCGGGAGTGGTCCACGCCGCCATCCGCAAGACGCGCGGCGACATGCGCGAGCCGTCGTTCCTCACCGATCTGGCGAACGAATTCGGCAAGAGCACCGGCATCGGAACGGCGCTGCGCACGGCCATCGATTTCTCGAAAGAAGGGTTTCGCAAGCGCTACGACGCGACGCTCGAGAGCCACGAACTGGGGGCGGTCCTGGTCGCGGCCGTGTTCGAGACGTTCTCCACGCTCTTCCAGCGCAAGACCGAGGCGCTGCTCCGGCTCGCGTCGGACGGGACGGGGATCCTGCCCGCCGGCGATCTGCCGCGCGACCTGCAGGAACTGCTCGCCCAGAAAGCCTCCAAGCTCGCCAACCAGATCCTCACGATCTGCATCCGCGCCATCGACTACTGCCCGCCCGTCGACATCACCTTCGGCGAATACCTGCGCGCCGTCATCACCGCGGATACCGATCTCGTTCCCGACGATCGATGGGGCTACCGCGAGGCGTGGCTCGATGCGTTCCGCCAGCGCGGCATCTTTCCGGCGAACGTGAAATACCTCTCCGAGGATGCGGTGCTCTGGCGGCCGCCGGAACGGGCCATGCCGAAGATGCCCGAGCTGAGCTTCGCCGAGCTGCAGTTCATCGGCGATCCGTCGCATCCGATGGAAGCCGCCGAGGTGCATCGCCAGGCCGATGCGCTGGCGCGCCTGGTGTGCAACGTCGAGCATGCATCGCTCTTCGGGCTGGCGGGACCGGAGGATCCGGCGCTCCACGGCGATGCCGTCGAGCCGCCGGTGATCGAGTCGATCCGCTCCTCGCGCCGCGTCGGCCCCGACGGCCAGATCGAGTTCGACCTGATCGCCGAGATCACGCAGCGCCGTTACGCGAGAACGAGCGACGGCCGCGCGTTCGCGTTTTACGGCGGCGCCACGGTCATCACCGGTCCGGACGGCGAGCTGCGCTACACGGTCGTGAAAGGGATCGCCAGCCGCGAGCGCCTGCCGCGGCAGGCGGAGTTCGTCACGTCACCGCAGGGGCAGCGTCTATGGACGGCCGCGGGAAAAGAGCTCGCGCCGGCGCCGAATCCGTTCCAGCTCCTGCACGCGAAACATTGACGCGCCGCGTCACCCGGGCGTGTTCAACGCGGCTCCCGTGCGGTACGCCTGTCTCCAGTACCGGCGCGCCTCGCGCACGTGTCTGCGCGCCTCGCGACGCAGGCGCGACGAGCCTTCCTCGAAGGCCTGCCGCCACAACGCCAGCGCCTCCGCCAGGTGACTCTTCGCTTTCGCGATCGCGTCGTGCACGTGCTGCGGCGCGCCGGCGAGCTGCGGCTCGATGGCGCGCAGCTCCGCCTCCATGCGCGCCTGCTCCACGAGCGGCGCGGGTGTCGAGCGCAGTTCGTGCGCCAGGCCGACGCCGCGCAGCGCGGCGATGAACCACTTGGCCGGGTCCCAGTGATACCAGCGGATGCCGTTGCGGAAGTCGGCGGGGAAGCGGTGGTGGAAGCTGTGATACCCCTCGCCCAGCGTCAGCAGCGCCACGGCCCAGTTGTCGCGCGCCGAGACCTCCGCGTTGTACGACGGCCGGCCGACGTAGTGCGCGAGCGAGTTCACGAAGAACGTCGTGTGGTGGATCACCACCAGGCGCAGGAAGCCGCCCCAGAGCAGGCCGGCGATCGCGTCGCCGAAGAGCGCGCCGATGAGTGTCGGCAGGGCGAAGCCGCCGACGATGAGGATGACCTTGTACCAGCGCGCCTGCCACTGCACGATCGGGTTCTTCATCAGGTCCGGCGCGTTCCCTTCGACGTCCGGCGGCGCGTGCTTGTGAAAGATCCAGAGGATGTGCGCCCACCAGAAGCCGCGGCGGATGTTGTACGGATCCCAGTCGCGGTCGACATATTGATGGTGCGAGCGATGGCTCGACGCCCACCAGAGGATCGCGTTCTGCGCCGCCATCGCGCCGAAGATCGCGAAGAAGAACTGCACCGGACGCGACGCCTCGTAGCTCTTGTGCGAGAAGAAGCGGTGATAGCCGGCGCAGATGGAGATGCCCACCAGCGCGTACAGAGCCAGCGTCAGCAGCGGCATCCACAGCTCGAAGCCGTTCCGGTAGGTGTACACGGCCGTGCCCGCGATCCCGATGACCGGCGTCAGCATCAGGAACAGCATCAGCGGGATGTCGATCTCTGGCTTTTCTTCGTGAGGCGCAGTCGTTTCGGCGGTGCTCATCCAGTTCCCCCGCTCAGCCTACATGCACAGCGCTGTCCACACCTTCGTAACAGTCACCCCTTGCCATTTCGTCGAACAAGCGTATATTGAATTGCGGATCGTTCGATGAATCAGAAACGCACTTACAGCCTCGGGCGGCGCGCGGAGACCGCGGCGGAGACGCGGCAGCGGCTCGTGGAAGCGACCGCCGCCCTGCACGCCGAGCGCGGGATCTCCGCGACGTCGCTGCGCGACATCGCCGAGCGCGCCGGCGTCTCGGTGGGCACGGCCTACCATCACTTCCCCACCTACCTCGACGCCATCCATGCCTGCGGCGTGCACGTCGCGGCCTCGTCGCCGCTGCCGGCGGAGTCGCTCTTCGACGGCGTCGGGGAGCGCGACGCGCGCGTGAAGCTGCTCGTGCGCGAGCTCTGCGCGTGGTACGAGCGGCGTCCGTGGTTCGAGCACGTCCGCGCGGAGCGGGCGCTCTACCCGCCGCTCGAGGCGCACATGGCGGCGCTCGAGCGCGCGCTGGAACAGCTCGTGCGCACCGCGGCGCGCTGCAGCGCCGACGAGGCGCGCACCATCGCCGCGCTGGCCGACATCGCCGTCTACTCCAGTCTGCGCCGCGCGGGCATGCCCGCGGCGCGCATTGCCAATCGCATCGCCGAGGTCGTGTCGACCTGGCTGAACACGAAAAGGAGCATCCGATGATCACCGACGTCCCCAGCGGCACCACCATCCAGGAAATCGAGGAGGGGATCTACCGCATCAGCGTGCCGGTCCCCGAGGCCGACTTTGCGTACAACCAGTTCCTCGTGGTCGACGAGGAGCCGCTGCTGTTCCACACCGGACTGCGCGCGCACTTTCCGCTCGTCAGCGACGCCATCCGCCGCGTGATGCCGCTCGAGCGGCTGCGCTACGTCGCCTTCTCGCATTTCGAGTCCGATGAATGCGGCGCGCTGAATCACTTCCTCGCCGCCGCGCCTGACGCGGTTGCCGTGGCGAGCCGTGTGGCCGTGCTGACCTCACTCACCGACTTTGCCGAGCGTCCCCCGCGCGCGCTGGGCGACGGCGAGCAGCTCTCCCTCGGCCGCCGCACCGTGCAATGGTTCGACACCCCGCACCTGCCGCACGGCTGGGAGACCGGCTACCTCTTCGAGTCGACGACACGCACGCTCTTCTGCGGCGATCTCTTCACGCACGGCGGCGCGCACGCGAAAGCGCTGATCGACTCCGACCTGCTCGTGCCCGCCGAAGACTTCCGCGTCGGCTTCACGACCGCGCTCGGCATCCCCGACTCGTACGCCATCACCCGCGACGCCCGCCTGCACATCGAGAAGCTCGCCGCCACCAACCCCCGCACCCTCGCCGTCATGCACGGCAGCTCCTGGCGCGGCCGCGAAGGCGAAGGCGCCCAACTCCTCCGCCGCCTCGGCGACCTCGTCGCCGCGTAACTCATAAGTGGACCGCCGGCGTCCCGCCGGCTGTCTGCGCAGGCGTCTTCCATGAGAAGGCCTTAGTTTGTCAACGCCGACGCCGTGGCGGCGGCCTCCGTCTTTTGTTCGCTCTTTACTAACTCCACGACGAGCTCGGCCTTGCTTCCATTCGCACTCTGATCGGCGACGTGTGCGCCGGGTGCATGAGGGGGTCTGCCTCGAGTTGAGGGGACGCTGCAATCTCGCTGACGATCTCGTTCAGAACGGATCGGAGACGCCCACGCAGTCGTCCGACTCGGGAATCTCGTCGTTTCGTTCTTTATCTCCTCACTGCTGCTTTTGATTTTCTTTGCTGGTCCTTACCGCAGTCCTCAGGCGGCGATCGACTCGCGCGAACCGTTGAACAGCGGAACATAGGTCTGTCCGGTGATCCACAGTCGGTGCATCACTACGGCGAGCTTGCGCGCGACTGCGATGACGGCGCGCTTCTTCGCGTTCTTCCCTCCTCGGGCGGCGATCGCCAAGCCATGTCTGCGCAGATCGGAGTCCACTTTGGCGTGTTGCCCGAGAATGTACTGTGCTGCCGAAACGAGCAGTCGCCGACAGAATCGATCTCCTTCCTTGGTGATCCGCCGTTGTTCGTGCTTTTCCCCAGAGTCATCGCTGCCTGGCACCAGACCGAAATACGCGCCGGCACTGCGGCTTCGGACAATGCGCTGCGGATCCTCGACTGTGAGCACGTATGCCAGCGCGGTCAGTTCACCGACACCGCTGATCTGCATCAGCCGCATGGCCTCGGGATGGCGTTTGACCATCGCCGAGATCTCTCGATCGTAAGCTTTGATCGCCGCCGTCATGCTGGCGAGCTGCTCGAGGAGCGGATTGAGCGCAGGCAGCAAGTCGGACGCGACCTGGCCCGAGCACCGACTCACGAACGCAGGAGCCGAACACTTCGGCAATGGCTTGCCGAATGCCTTGCTCGCTCCCCGCACGTGGTTGATCAACTTCGTGCGAGCGCTCACCATCAGATCACGCGCTCGGAGCACCGCCAGGTCCGCCTGGCTTCGTTCGTCCCGGTGCGTGATCGGGAACAGCAATGTCTTGTCGCTCCTGACCAGCCGGGCCAGGAACTCGGCATCGATGCGGTTGTTCTTTCGTTTGTTCCGATGGATCAGCGCCACCTTGCGCGCGTTTGCAACTACAACGGTATGTCCGAGCGAACCGAGTACCCGACTCACCCACGCCGAGTGCGTTCCGACCTCCAGAGCGATCGTCGTGGGCGCTATCACGCCGAATACCTTTCGCAGTTCGCTCTCAGTCGTTTTCACACGGTCCCGTCCCACCACTTCGCCTCGCTCGTCGAGCCCCGCCCAGTCGCTCCACACGTCCGCCAGGTCCAATCCGATGGCCGTCATCCCGACCGGAGCTCTCTTGATAGACTTCGCCATGGCCAATCTCCTTCCTTGTGCCTCGAGCACGTCTATTTGCAGCGCAATCATGCGACTGCGCTAGGAGGTTGGCCTTCTCATCCCATCTCGCCTGCGCCCCGGCTGTCTGGGGCGGCGGGACGCCGCCCCAGACAGCCGGCGAGGACGCCGGCGGTCCGCTACGCAGGGCGCGGCTTCAGCCCGCCCGGCACGGGTGGCTCACACCTTCAATTGCACGATTTCGCCGGAGCGAATCGTCGCGATTGCCGTCCGTAGTTGCTCGAGGCCCCGACTGAGCTCCTCGAATCTCAGACGCGGTGTGACGAGGACAATGACCGCAATCCTGCGTCCGGTGAAGTTCTGCTGGAACTGCATCCGCCGATCGGCAGTGACCAGCACATCGAACCGCTGCTCTGCCAGGTCGAGCAAGTCGCCGTTCTCGTAGCTACCCCACCCTTCTTCCTGAACGGTGCGGACCGAGAACTCCGTCAGATGGTGCCGCAGGCGTCGCGGCATGTTTTCGTCGAAAAGAACGGTTTTCACGCGATCTTCGCGAGCAGCGCCCGGCCGGCCTCTTCGAGGAAAGCCACCGCCATCTCTCTGCTCACGCCAGGATAGTCGTCGAGAAACTCCTCGATCGTGTCGCCACCTTCGAGATAGTCCAGCAGCGCCTGCACCGGAACTCGAGTCCCGACGAAGACGGGCGTACCGCCCAGGACATTCGGATTCGTGTGTACGATGTCTCTCGGGTCCATACCTTATCGTACCTCGGGCGGGCTTCAGCCTGCCCGGCGCTCGCGGGGTCGCAGCCACGTGCCTCGTACCCCCGGGACAGGCTGAAGCCCGTCCTACGTTCATGATGTGGGGCGGGCTTCAGCCCGCCCGGCACTCGCGAAGCCCATCCCCACATGCCTCGCCCCCCCGACAGGCTGAAGCCCGTCCCACATTCAGCATGCTCCCTCCCCGCGACACTCCCAATCCCAAAACGTGACCCGCGTCACACGCGCATGTTCGTGGCGGGCGTATGCGTACGCCCATGGCTGTCACGGACGTCCGCTCCCGGTCCGGCGTGCTTCGCCTGCTGATCGTCGAGGATGACCTGCGCTCCGCGTATTCGCTGCGCGAGCTGCTGCAGGAATCGGGCGATCCGCAGTTCACCATTCAGCACGTCACCACCGCCGCGGCGGCCTGCGCCGCGGTGCAGCGCGGTCAGATCGACGTCGTCATCCTCGACCTCGGTCTGCCCGACGCCACCGACCTCGAGGCGCTCAGCCGGCTCGATGCGGCGGTGAGTGAGATTCCGGTCATCGTCCTCACCGGGCGCGGCGACGAGAGCCTGGCCGCGGATGCGCTCCATCACGGCGCGGAGGACTATCTTCTCAAAGGAACCATCGACCACGACTCCCTGCTGCGCTCCATTCGCTACGCCGTCGAGCGTCATCGCGGCGTGCGCGACCTCACGCGCGTCAAGAAAGAGCTGGAGAACGCGAACCGCGACCTCGAGCGGCTGACGCTCATCGAGCCGCTGACCGAGCTCCTCAACCGCCGCGGCCTGCAGCAGGCCCTCTCGCGCGAGGTGCAGCACCTCTCGCGCACCGTCAACGCCACCGCCGTCGTGGTGGTCGACCTCGACGACTTCAAGCAGATCAACGACAACCTCGGGCACTCGGTCGGCGACGTCGTGCTGAAGGAGATCGGCCGCCGGCTCCGCGCCTCCGTGCGCGCCGTCGACTACGTCGGCCGCCTCGGCGGCGACGAGTTCATGCTCATCCTCCCCGACACCGATCCCGCCGAGGTGTCGCGCGTGGCGGAGAGGATCCGCCTGGCCGTGGCCACGGCCATCATCCAGCACAACACCGGCACCGTGACCATCACCGCGTCGCTGGCCACGCTCCTGCTCAGCGACGACATGCCGGCCGTCGACCAGCTCCTGGCCCGCGCGCACCTGCTGCTGGCGCGCGCGAAGAGCGACGGGAAGAACCGCGTGGTCTTCCAGTCGAGCGACTTCGACGACACCGCGAAGCGCCTGCGCGCGCAGGCGGACATGTGCACGAACCTGACGCAGGGGCGTCACCTGGTCACGGTCAAGCAGCCGATCTTCCGCCTCGACGACGAGAGCCCGGTCGGCTACGAGTTCCTCAGCCGCTACGTCAGCGCGACCGTGGAGATGCCGGACAGCTTCTTCCGCCTCTGCTCCGAGCGGAACATCCTCACGCTGGTCGACCACGCCTGCCTGCGCGGCGCGATCGGCGCGGCGCTGGAGCTGCCGCCGTACGCGCGCTTCCACTTGAACATCTTCCCGACGACGCTGCTGTCGATTCCGGCCGAGCACCTGCTCGACCTCTTCCCGAAGCCGCTGCCGCGCGGCACGTTCTGCCTGGAGATCAGCGAGCAGCAGATCATCGGCGACCCGAGCTACCTCGCGCCGGCGGTGCAGACGCTGCGCAACGCGGGGATGCTCATCGCCATCGACGACGTCGGCTTCGGCAGCAGTTGCCTGGAGAGTCTGATCGTCCTCGCGCCGGACATCCTGAAGATCGACAAGCGCTGCGTGATCGGCGTCGACGAGGACCCGACCCGCATCGAGCACCTGCGCCGCTACGTGCGCATCGCCCACTCCCTCGGCTGCTCCGTGATCGCCGAGGGGATCGAGACCGCGCGCGAGCTGGCGGTGGTGCGGTCGCTGGGGATCGAGTACGGGCAAGGGTACTTCTGGGGCAAGCCGGCCTGAGTTGACCGGCGGCGAGACGCCGCCGGAGACAGCCGGCGAGGACGCCGGCGGTCCACCTCGGACGGAGCGCCGGCGTCCCGCCGGCTGCCGCGCAGGCGTCTCGCCTGCGCTCCCGGGGCGGGCGGCGGGACGCCGCCCGGGCAGCCGCCGAGACGGCGGCGCTCCACATGCGGACCGCCGGCGTCCGCGCCGGCTGTCTGCGCAGGCGTCTCGCCTGCGCTCCACCTCAGGAAATCGCGCTGTTGCGATAGACCTCGTCGACGGAGAGCTGTGCGTCGAGCGAAGGAATCGCCAGCTCGCCACCGCCCACCACGTCGCGGCTCGTCCACTGCGCGTCGGCACCGCGCGTGTGCACGGTGACCCGTCGTTGCCGGTGCGACACGACGACGTACTCACGCAGGGTCGGGATGGTCCGGTAATACTCGAGCTTTGCGCCCATGTCGTACTCCTCGGAGGAGTCGCTCGTGACCTCCACGAGGACCGCAGGATTGATCGCGGTCGCTTTCGGGCTCGGTTCGTGTTGCTGCAGCGGGCCGCAGATCACCGACGCGTCGGGATAGGTCGCCAGGCCCGCCGATTCGACGTAAATGCGGAGGTCGGACGTGTGAACGCGGCACGGACGATCACCGATCACGTTGCCGAGAAGCCGCACCATCGCCGCGGACAGAGCCGAGTGCTCCTCCGAGCCTCCGGCCATCGCGTAAATCTCACCATCGAGAAACTCGTGCTTCTCGGCCGACGCGTTCTCGAACGCCACGTACTCGGCGTAGGTGTAGCGATGGAGTCGGCGCGGCTCGAGCATGCCTCGCGATTGTACGCGCAGCCCGCAGCGGAGCGCCGGCGTCCCCGCCGG